>JAICJV010000058.1 GCA_025928265.1 Thermoleophilaceae bacterium | reverse complement strand
CGACGAGCGAGCGGAAGCCGATCGCGCGGAAGTCGCCGAACTCAGTCGGCAGCTGCGTCTCGACCACGCGCTCGACGAGCTTGTCGTGGCGGCGCCGGTAGGCGATCAGGTCCGACACCGTGATCATCTTCAGCCCGTGCTTGGCGCAGTACGCCTCGAGATCGGGCACGCGCGCCATCGTGCCGTCGTCGTTCATGATCTCGCAGATCACGCCGGCCGGGTTCAACCCCGCCAGCCGCGCGAGGTCCACGGCCGCCTCGGTCTGGCCGGTGCGCTCGAGCACGCCGCCCGACTTGGCCTTCAGCGGGAAGATGTGGCCGGGCTGGACGAGGTCGCGCGGGCGCGTCTCAGGGTCGATCGCCACCTGGATCGTGTGCGCGCGGTCGGCCGCCGAGATGCCGGTGGTCACGCCCTCGCGCGCCTCGATCGAGACGGTGAACGCGGTCTCGAACGGCGACTCGTTCTTGGCTGCCATGAGGTCGAGCCCGAGCTCGTCGCAGCGATCCGGGGAGAGCGCGAGGCAGATCAGCCCGCGGCCCTCCTTCGCCATGAAGTTGATCGACTCGGGCGTGATGAACTGCGCCGCCATCGTGAGGTCGCCCTCGTTCTCGCGGTCCTCGGCGTCGCAGACCACGACCATCTTCCCGGCGCGGACGTCCTCGAGCGCGTCCTCGATCGTGCTGAACGGCGTCTCGCTCATGCCCGGTTCACCAGCTTCTCGACGTACTTGGCGAGCACATCCACCTCCAGGTTCACGACGCGGCCGGCCGTGGCCTGCCCGAACGTGGTCCGCTCGAGCGTCTCGGGGATCAGCGACACCGTGAATCCGCCTTCGTCCACGGAGGCCACTGTAAGCGACACACCGTCAACTGCGATCGATCCTTTCTCCACGACATAGCGAAGGATCTCCGGGCCGCAGCGCACGCGGACGACGCGCGCGAAGCCCTCCTCGGTCACCGACTCAACCTCGCCGGTGCCGTCCACGTGGCCCTGCACCATGTGCCCGCCGAGGCGGTCGCCGGCGCGCAGCGCCAGCTCCACGTTCACCTCGTCGCCCTCGCCGAGCGGCCCGAGCGAGGAGCGCCGCAGGGTCTCCGCCATCACGTCGGCGCGGAAGCTGTCGCCGTCCGGCTCGACAGCCGTGAGGCAGACGCCGTTCACGGCGATCGAGTCGCCGTGCGCGAGATCCGCGGCCAGCGACGTCTGAACCTCGAGCCGCACGCCGTCGCCGCCGGGCTCGACCCGCCGCACGCGCGCGGTCGACTCCACGAGCCCTGTGAACATCACCACTCCCGGAAGCGCGCCTCGATGAGCACGTCGCCGTCGATCGTCTCGACGGTCTGGGCGAGCGCCCGCGGCGCCTCGCCGATCATCTCCACTCCGCCGCCGCCGAGCGCGCCGCGCGAGCGCGTTCCGCCCACCAGCATGGGCGCCACGAAGACGCGTGCCTCGTCGACCTCGCCGGCGTCGAGGAACGCGCCCGCCAGGTGCGGGCCGCCCTCGAGGAGGACCGACTGGATGTCGCGTGCGCCGAGCTCGTGGAGGGCGTCGGTCACGCGCGCGGACTCGCTGTCGCCGCGGGCGCGGACGATCTCCACGCCGGCGGCGATGAGCGCCTCGGTCGCCGTGCGGGAGGCGGCGCGCGAGCACACCACGATCACCGGGAGCTCGCGAGCGGTGTGCACCAGCTTGCTGGTCAGCGGCAGGCGCGCCTCCGCGTCGAACACGACGCGCGTGGGCTGGCGGGCGACGCCCTCGACGCGGGCGTTGAGGAGCGGGTCGTCCGCGAGCGCGGTGCCGATGCCGCATGCCACCGCGTCGCACTCGGCGCGCCAGCGGTGCGCGCGGGCGCGGCTCGCGTCGCTCGAGATCCACTTGGAGTCGCCGCGCGCGGTGGCCACCTTGCCGTCGAGCGTCATCGCCGCCTTCCACACGATCAGGGGCCGGCCCGTCTTCGCGTGCTTGCGGAACGGCTGGTTGAGCAGGCGCGCGGACTCGCCTATGTCGCCGTCGAGCACCGCCACCTCGATGCCCTCGTCGCGCAGGATGCCGAGGCCGCGACCACTGGCCTTTCCGGTGGGGTCGTCGCTCGCGATCACCACGCGCGCGATCCCGGCCTCCATGATCGCGTCGGTGCATGGGGGAGTGCGGCCGTGGTGCGCGCATGGCTCGAGCGACACGTACAGCGTGGCGCCGGCCGGATCCTCGCTGCACGCCGCGAGCGCCTCGCGCTCGGCGTGGGGCTGGCCGGCGGCGTGGTGGAAGCCCTCGCCGATGGTGCGGCCGTTCTTCACGATCACGGCGCCGACGAGGGGGTTCGGGCTCGTGCACCCGCGCGCCTCGGCAGCCAGCTCGATCGCCCGCATGAGGTGGCGCTCGTCACGCTGCGTGGCCAGTGTCTCAGCCGTCAAGGGCGCCCCTCGGATCGAAGTTGACTCGCGAGTCAACATTACCAGCGGAGGCGCGGTCCAAGTCCCGGGGACGGCAGGGTCGATCGCTAACCTGCGCTCGGTGCGTCCACGTCCGTTCTCGCATCTCCGGATGTCCACGGCGGCGCCCGAGACGACGCGTGACTCCACGGCCTCCGCGCCGCCTCCGGAGGAGTCGCACGCGCCCGAGGAAAGCCGCCGCTGGCCGAAGCTCGTCGTCGCCGGGCTCTTCCTGCTGATCCTCGGGACCGGTATCTGGATCCGCGTCCGCAACAATGGCTACGGGCTGCCGTTCGTCTACAACTACGACGAGGCCGAGCACTTCACGAACCGCGCCATCGGGATGTTCGGCGGGGACTTCGATCCCGGCTACTACCAGAACCCGACGGCCTTCACGTACCTCGTCTACGTGGCGGTCCGCCTGATCTACGGCATCCTGCCGTTCCACCTCCCGTTCGGCACGATCTCGAAGCAGTTCGCGGCCGATCCGACGCCGATCTGGCTCGTGGCGCGCACGCTCACGGCGCTCCTGGCGATGGCCGGCGTCGTGGCCACGTTCTGGGTCGCGCGGCGCTTCTGGGGCGCGCGCGTGGCGCTGATCGCCGCGGCGCTGTTGACGTTCTCGTTCCTGTCGGTCACCTACTCGCGCATCGCCGTCACCGACGTCGGCACGTTCCTGCCGGTGGCGGTCGGCTTCTGGGCGATCCTGCGCGTGCTCGAGCGCGGGCGGCTCCGCCACTACCTGTGGGCCGGAGCTGCGATCGGCGCCGCGGTCGGCTTCAAGTACACGGCCGGACTGCTGATCGTCCCGCTCCTGATCGCCGCGGGCGTGCGCTGGTGGCGCGACCGTGACGTGACCTGGTTCAGGCGGATCGACCTGCGCTACCTCGCGCTCGCGATCGCCGCGATGGTCGTGGTGTTCGCGATCAGCACGCCGTACTTCTTCGTCCACCCGGTCAAGGCGATCTACCAGCTCAAGCAGCAGGCGACCGCGGCGGGCGACGTCGCCAAGCTGGGTCAGGACCAGCAGGGTGGCATCTCGTACTACCTCGAGAGCTTCACGTGGGGCTTCGGGTGGGCCGCGATCATCTTCGCCGGCGTCGGCGCGTTCTTCGAGCTGCGGCGGAACCTGCTGCGCGGAATCGTCATCGTCAGCTTCCCGGTCGTCCTGTTCCTGTACATGGGAACGCAGACGCGCTACTTCGGCCGCTGGCTGCTGATGATCTACCCGATCCTCGCGATCCTCGCCGGCATCGGGATCGTGCGCAGCATCCAGCTGCTCGTGGGCCTCGTGCGCGGGCGGACGCAGCGCGTGGCATGGGCCGTGTCGGGCGTGGCGATCGCGGTCGTCACGCTGGCGGTGCTGATCCAGCCGGTGGCCGCCGACGTGCGCACCTCGGACGTGCTGGGCCGCGCGGACACGCGGCAGCTCGCGCGCGACTGGCTGAAGAAGAACTACCGCGACAGCCTGCGGATCGTGATCGAGCCCGCGGTGCCGGACAACTACTACCAGAAGCCCGGCATCTATCACCCGTTCCACAACCAGTTCGTGCGCGGCTTCACGCAGGACCTCAGACGGGAGGCTGCGTTCGACGCCCCGAACGGGGCCGACACCACCTACGCGGCCACGCTGTCGCCGGACAACATCGACACCTACCGCCAGACCGGCTTCTGCCTCGTGATGACCAACAGCCTGATCCGCGGCCGCGCCGAGAACGCGCAGGTGCCGGAGGCGCTCGCCTACTACCGCCGTCTCGAGCGCGAGTCGAAGCTGGTGTTCCACGCCTCGCCGTACAAGCCGGGTCGCGGTCCGGTGCCGCTGCACTACGACTTCTCCTACGACTACTACCCGACCGCCTATTACCGCCCGGGCGGCGAGGTGGACATCTACCGCCTGAACAACTGCACTCAGGGGCACAAGCGGGTGCCGCAGCGGCCGTACGGGAACGCCGGGCTCGAAAAGGGCATCGGCACCAGCCTCCCGCCGAATTAAAAAGCTCATCTGGGCGCCCACGCGGTCGCTCCGTTCTGAGAGTGTCGCCAGGACAGGCAAGCTAGGAAGGGAGGCGGCATGGCCGATCGCGTTCTCATGATCACGTGGGGACGTCCGGTACCCGGGCGTGAAGAGCGGGGGCTCGAGGTGTTCAACGAGGCGGTCGGGCTGTACGGCCGGAAGCAGCAGGAGGGGAAGGTCGAGAGCTTCGACGTAGCCCTGATGGTGCCCAACCCGGTGATCGACGGGTATATCGCGGTACGCGGCAGCACCGACCAGCTGTCGCTGCTCCAGGAGGACGAGGAGTACCAGCGGAACATGATCGACGCCTCGCTCATCGTCGAGGACCTATGCGTCTCGATGGGCTACTGCGAGCAGGGCGTCGCGCGGCAGATGGAGCTCTACCAGGAGGCCATCGGGAAGGTTCCGCAGTCGGCCTGATTCCCGGGCGCGCATGAGCGCGGCTCCCGCCGGGTACAGCGGGGCTGATGGACGATCAGCCCCGCTCGGCGCTTGTCGCCGCGCTGGTCGAGACGCTCGACCGGCGCAGCAGCCGCCAGACAGACTTCGTGATGCGCATGCTGTTCCGCGCCGGCTGGCCCGCCGGCCACGCCGACCGCCACGACCCGGCGGCGCTCGAGTGGGTGCGGCGCTGGGGCCCGGCGGCGGCGCAGGAGCGGTTCATCGACGACTGCTCGTGCGCGTACGGCCGCTGCTCCGTCTGCAACTGACGACGAAATCGTTCGCGCCCGGCGGCCTGCCGCAGTAGCGCCGACGCGCGTGGACCGGCCGCTCCAATTTCGTAGGCAGTGTCCTACTCGGTCTTTCTCTGTGTGATCTCGTCGATCCGCCAGCTCGGGCCGAACTTGCGCAGGGTGATGTTGTAGGTCACGTCGCCCTTCTCGTTCATGGCGCCCTGCTTGACGGTGTCGGAGTCGATCACGCGCAGGACCGTCAGCTTGATCGGCGCGCCGCGGAACTGCGACGAGTGCGCGATGCAGTTCGCGCGCGCCTTCTCGACCGGCTGCGTGAAGCCCCCGTAGACGTTCACGACCCCGTCGGGCGAGAGGAGCCTGCAGGCCTTCGGGCCAGTCGCCGACGCGAACTGCTTCACCACGCTCTGAATCTGCTTGACGTCGACCTTGGTCGACGAGCTGTCGCCGCAGCCCGCGAGCAGCAGGGCGGCGACCGTGAGCAGGGGGAGGACGCGCTTCGCCATCGGCCGCGCAACGATAGAGGGACGGATGGCGCGGATGGAGGGGACACACAGGCTCGCCCGGATCGTGCTGCGGGCGCCCGACTTCGTGCGGCGTGCGGCGGCCAGCCAGGCCACCACGCCCGAGGAGCAGTGGATCCTTCGCCAGCCGCGTTCCGTGCGCGACAGCTACGTCCGCGAGGTGATCGACCGCGGCGGCGACGACCGGCTCGCCGAGATCTGGATGCTGCGCCAGCCGGCGCACGTGCGGGAGAGCTACGTGAAGGAGATCCTGGAGCCGCGGCTCCCCGATAACCTCCGGCGGGTCGTATGAAGCTCATCATCCAGATCCCCTGCTTCAACGAGGAGGAGCAGCTTCCGTCGACGCTCGCCGACCTCCCGCGCAGCCTCCCGGGCATGGACGAACTCGAGTGGCTGGTGATCGACGACGGCTCGACCGACCGCACGATCGAGGTCGCGAAGCAGCACGGCGTCGACCACATCGTCCGCCTCACCAACAACAAGGGCCTCGCGGCCGGATTCCAGGCGGGCCTCGACGCGTCGCTCAAGCTCGGCGCCGACATCATCGTCAACACCGACGCCGACAACCAGTACTACGCGGGCGACATCCCCAAGCTGATCCAGCCGATCGTGGACGGCAATGCCGACATGGTGATCGGCGACCGGCAGGTCGAGAAGATCGAGCACTTCTCCCGCCTCAAGGTGAGCCTCCAGCGACTCGGGTCCGCAGTCGTCCGGCGCGCGTCCGGCACGGCCGTCCCCGACACCACCTCGGGCTTCCGCGCCTACAACCGCGAGGCCGCGCTCCAGATGGTCGCGGTGTCGAAGTTCACCTACACGCTGGAGACGATCATCCAGGCGGGCAAGGTCCTCGTGGCCACCGACCACGTCCCGATCCGGACCAACCCGAAGACGCGCGAGTCGCGGCTGTTCCCGTCGATGTGGTCCTACGTGCGCCGCAACGGTATCTCGATCTTCCGGATCTACTCGATGTACGAGCCGCTGCGCGTGTTCATGGTCGCGGCGGCCATCGTCGGGATCGCCGCCGCGGTGATCTGGGCGCGCTTCCTCTACTTCTACATCGACGGCTCCGGCAAGGGCCACGTCCAGTCGCTCATCCTCGGCGCGGTCCTGTTCATCGCGGCCGTCCAGCTGGCGGCGCTCGGCGTGATCGGAGACATCCTCGCCGGCATGCGCGTGCTCCAGCAGCGCACACTCGAGCGGGTGAGGCGCGTGGAGCTGCAGCTCGGGGTGAAGCCGTCGCACTACGAGCCGGGCGACGGCTCGAACAAGGAGAAGACGACGGGCGCCGACGCGGGCGCCGCGACGGGCAAGACCGACGAGCGGGAGGCGCTGAAGCTGTGAGCCAGCAGGTCGAGCAGCCGGAGGCGGTCCCGACCGGCAACACGTACGACAAGTACGGATCGCAGAACCCCGTCGTGAGGAAGCTGATGGCCGGCTTCGAGGCATCGCTCGACGAGCTGTGGGGCCTCGCGGCGCCGCGCTCGATCCTGGACGTGGGGTGTGGCGAGGGCGTGCTCACCTCGCAGTGGGCCGAGAGGCTCGGCAGCGGGCGCATCGTCGGCATCGACCTCGACGACCCCAAGCTGCGCGCCGAGTGGGAGAAGCGCACGCGCCCGAACCTCGAGTACCGCGCGGAGGAGGCCACGTCGCTGTCGTTCGCCGACAACGAGTTCGACATGGCCAGCGCGATCGAGGTGCTCGAGCACGTGCCGCAGCCCGAGCAGACGCTGGCGGAGATGGCCCGGGTCGCCGAGCGGTGGCTTCTCGTCTCCGTGCCAAGGGAACCGGTCTGGCGGATGACGAACATGGCCCGCGGCGCCTACCTCAAGGAGCTGGGGAACACGCCGGGGCACCTGAACCACTGGAGCAAGGCGAGCTTCAAGAAGCTGCTCTCGCGCTACGGGACGATCCAGGAGGTCCGCTCGCCCTTCCCCTGGACCATGCTTCTCGTGCGTGTCAACAGCTAGCTCGTACGCGCGCGGCGCGCGCATCGCCGCCATCGGGATCGGCGCCACCGCGCTGGTCACGCAGGCCTACTTCTCGCTCGCGTCCTACTCGCTCGGCAGGGACGAGTACGGCGGCATCAGCCTGCTGTGGACGTCGATCTTCCTCGTCTGCTCGATTCTCTACCGCCCGGTCGAGCAGCTGCTGTCGCGCACGATCGCCGACCGCGACGCGCGCGGGATTCGCGGCAACGACCACCTCCGAGTAGCGGCCACGATCCAGCTCGCGCTCGGCGTGATCTACGTGATCGCCGCGCTCGCGCTGCGCGAGCCGCTCGAGAACGGCCTCTTCAACGGCCACACGTCGCTCTACTGGGTGCTGCTCATCGCCGTGCCCGCATACGCCGCCAGCTACTTCGCACGCGGCTTCCTCGCGGGCAACAAACGGCTAGGGCTGTACGGCGCGCTGGTGTTCGTCGAGTCCGTCACGCGCTGCCTGTTCGCCCTGCTCGCGGTGGTGGGAGTCGCCACGTCGCAGTCGTTCGTGGCCGCCGGCATGGCTGCGGCGCCGATCATGTCGCTGTCGGTGGTGCCGTGGGCGCTCGCGCGCCACGTGCGTACCGGCTACGAGCGGGAGAGCGATGTCCGCGTCGCGGAGGCCGCCGACGTGGCCGGGCTCGACGAGCCGCCGGCCGAGGCCGAGTTCACGCTCGCGCACGGAACCGGCTTCGCCGCGGCCGTGCTCCTGATCATGGTGGCCGAGCAGACCTTCCTGAACGCCGGACCGCTGATCGTGAAGGGGACGGCCGAGGAGAACGGCACGGCGCTCGCCGGGTTCGCGTTCAACGTCGTGCTCATCGCGCGCGCTCCGCTCCAGCTCTTCCAGGCGATCCAGACGGCGATCCTCCCGCACCTCACCGAGATGTCGGTGACCGAGGAGACCGACGCGTTCCGCCGCAGCGTGGCCGTCACGATCAGGGCGATCGTCGCATTTGGCGCCGCGGTGGCGCTCGGATTGCTGCTGGTCGGGCCGTTTGCCATGCACGTGGTGTTCGGCGACAAGGGCTTCGACTACGGCCGCTTCGGGCTCGTCGCGATGGGCGCGGGGATGGGGCTCTACCTGTGCGCCGCCACCCTCAACCAGGCCGCGCTCGCGGCCGGCCGCGCGGCGCAGGCGAGCATCTGCTGGGTGATCGCCGCGAGTGCCTACGTCGTGTTCCTGGTGCTGCCCGGATTCGATGACCACGTGCTCCAGCTCGAGCTCGGCTTCCTGTTCGGGGCACTGGTCCTGTGCGCCGAGTTGTACTGGCTCTACCGCCGTTCCCTCGCGCGGCCTTAAGCTCCCGAGCATCGAGAGCACGCACTACCGCACCTGTCCGTTCTGCGAGGCCACCTGCGGCCTTGAGGTGAAGGTCCGCGACGGCGAGGTCGTCTCCGTCCGCGGCGACGCCGACGACGTCTTCAGCCACGGCTTCATCTGCCCGAAGGGCGTCGCGCTGAAGGCACTGCACGAGGACCCGGCGCGACTCACGCGACCGCTGGTCCGCGACGCGAGCGGGGAGCTGCGCGACGCAACGTGGGACGAGGCGTTCGCGCGCGCCGACGAGCTGCTCACCCCGATCCTCGCCGACCACGGCCGCAACGCCGTGGGCGCCTACCTCGGCAACCCCAGCGTTCACTCGCTCGGCGCGACGCTGTATGCCCGCGCGCTGCTGAAGAGCCTCGGCTCGCGCAGCATCTTCACGGCCAGCACGGTCGACCAGATGCCCAAGCACGTGTCGTCCGGGCTGATGTTCGGCGGCGCGCTCACGATCCCGGTTCCGGACGTGGACCGGACGATGCACATGCTGATGCTGGGCGCCAACCCGCTCGCGTCGAACGGGTCACTGATGACGGCGCCCGACATGCGCGGCCGGCTGAAGGCACTCCGCGACCGCGGAGGCAGGCTCGTGGTGGTGGACCCGCGCCGGTCGCGAACGGCCGAGGTGGCCGACGAGCACCACTTCATCCGGCCCGGCACCGACGCGCACCTCCTCTTCGCCCTCGTGAACGTGATCACGGGCGAGGGCCTCGCCGATCTCGGGCGGCTTGCCGAGTTCACCGACGGGACCGAGGATGTTGCGCGCCTCGCGGAGCCGTTCACACCGGAGGCTGTCGAGCCGGTCACGGGGATCCCCGCGGACGAGATCCGGCGCATCGCGCGCGAGCTGGCCGCCGCGTCGCCGGCCGTGGTGTACGCGCGGATCGGCACCACGACCCAACGCTTCGGATCCCTCGCGAGCTGGCTCGTGGACGTGCTCAACGTGATCACCGGCAACCTCGACCGCGAGGGCGGTGCGATGTTCCCGCTCGCCGCCGCGGGCCAGTCGAACGCATCGGGCCGGCGTGGCGGCCGCGGCCTCGCGATCGGCCGCTGGCAGAGCCGGGTCCGCGGCGCCGACGAGGTCATGGGCGAGCTGCCCGTGTCCTGCCTCGCCGAGGAGATCGAGACGGAGGGGGAGGGGCAGGTCCGCGCGCTCATCACGATCGCCGGCAACCCCGCCCGCTCGACCCCGAACAGCGCCCGGCTCGAGGCGGCGTTGGGGAACCTTGAAGCGCTCGTGTGCATCGACCTCTACCTCAACGAGACCACGCGTCACGCGGACGTCGTGTTCCCCGCGCCGTCACCCCTCTCGAAGCCGCACTACGACATCGCGCTCTACCAGCTCGGCGTGCGCGACGTGGGCAACTGGTCGGACGCGGTCGTGCCGGCAGAGGACGAGATGCTTCAGGAGTGGGAGACGCTCGTGCGGCTGATGGGGATCGTGACGGGCCAGGGCCCGGACGCCGACGTCGCGACCATCGACGACTTCATCGCGACCGCGATGGCGCAGCAGCTCGGCGTCGAGCCGGACGCGGATCGCCGCGGGCCGGAGCGCCTCATCGACATCATGCTGCGCGCGGGGCCCTACGACGTGACGCTCGCCGACTTCGAGGCGAGCCCGCACGGGATCGACTTCGGCCCGCTCAAGCCGCGGCTGCCGGACGTGCTGAAGACGCCGAGCGGGATGATCGAGCTCGCCCCGGAGCGGATCGTGGCGGACGTCGATCGCCTGCGCGCTTCGCTGGGCGAGCACGTGAACGGGGACATGGTGCTGATCGGCCGGCGGACGCTGCGCTCGAACAACTCGTGGATGCACAACCTCGAGCCGCTCGTGAAGGGGCCGCTGCGCTGCACCCTGCACGTTAACCCCGCCGACGCCAGGCGGCTCGGCCTGGTCGACGGCGGCACCGCACACGTCCGGTCGCGGGCGGGGGAGGTGGACGCCCCGGTGGAGGTCACCGAGAAGGTCATGCCGGGCGTGGTGTCGCTCCCGCACGGCTGGGGGCACGGCGCGCCCGGAGCGAACCTGCCGGTCGCGGCGAGGTACGCGGGCGTGAACGTGAACGCGTTGACGGACGAGCTGGATCTCGACCCGATCAGCGGCAATGCCGTCCTCAACGGCGTCCCGGTCGAGATCAGCCCGCAGGAGGCAGCGGGCAGAACCCAGCCCGCAGCCGGCAGCGGGCAGAGCGCAATCGGCGCCCACATCTGATCCCGCCCTCTGCGGGCTGCCTTCTGCCCTCTGCCCTCTGCTTCTAGATGGGGCAGAGCATCGACCCGCCGCAATTCCTACAGGTGACATTGGCGGTGTCGCTCATTCGCGCGATGGTCGAGTGCGCGCCGCAGTTCGGGCAGTCGCTGCGCAACTCGTAGCGGCGCAGGCAGTAGACGCAGCGGTAGCGGCCCGGCACGTTCGACGGCCGCAGCCACGGCTCGCCGCAGCCCGGGCAGGGCGGGCGCCGCTCGGTCTGGAGGTCGCCCAGGTCGCCCGTCATGCGCTCCTCCGGGCCCGGGCGATGAAGAAGCCGTCGGTTCCGTCGCGATGCGGGAGCAGCCGGCGGAAACTGCCGTCGGCGCTGAAGTCGGGGTGGTTGTCGAGGAAGGCGACCATCCGCTCCTCATTCTCACGTGGCGAGATCGTGCAGGTCGAATAGACGAGCATTCCACCCGGGCGGACCTGCTCCGCGGCGGCGTCCAGGAGCGCGTCCTGCTCCGCCACGAGCCGGTCGACCGTCGCCGCGTCCTTGCGCCAGCGCACGTCCGGGCGTGCCTGCAGGGTACCGAGATCGCTGCACGGCGGATCGAGCAGGACCCGGTCGAATCCGGCTCGCTCGAGCACCTCGCGCGAGTCGCCCTGGCGCGAGTGCACCATCGACGCGCCGAGCCGCTCGGCGTTCTCCGCCAGCGCCTTCGCGCGGCCGGGGTGCTTCTCGACCGCGATCACCTCGCCCTCGTTTCGCATCAGCGCCGCGATGTGCGTGGTCTTGGCACCTGGCGCCGCGCACAGGTCCAGCACGCGCTCACCGGGCTGTGGGTCGAGCATGCGCGAGACGAGCATCGACCCGCGTGACTGCGGCATCAGGTCTCCCGAGGCGAAGAGCGGCGAGCCGTGCAGGTCGTAAGGCTCCTCGAGGACGAGCCCCTCCGGCAGCTCGTCGGCCGGCCGCGTGCGGACGGGCAGCGCCTGTGCCAGCGCCGCGGCCGTCGTCTTCAGCGTGTTGGCGCGCACGGCGCTCTCGGCGGGCTCGTTGTTGCGCCGCATCAACGCCCGCGCTTCGTCCGGGCCGAGCGCGTCCCACCACATCCGTGCGACCCATTCGGGATGGGAATTCACGAGCGCGGCGCGTACGGGCGTCGTCTCGTCGAGGCGCGCGACGATCCCCTGCGCGTCGCGTGCCGCCCGCCGCATCACGGCGTTCGCGAGCCGGAAGCCGCCGCCGCCCGCCTCCTTGGCGAGTTCGACGGTCTCCGACACCGCCGCGCGCGCGGGCACCGAGCCCACGTAGAGGACCTGCGCCACACCCATACGCAGCGCATCCCGCAGCGGCGCGTCGAGCTCCTCGGGCGGCCGCGACGACAGCTTCGCGATCACGTGGTCGAGCGTGGCCCTGCGCTGCACGGTCGTGTAGGCGAGGTGCTGAGCGAACGCGCGGTCGCGGGCGTCGAGGTTCGCGCGCGCGGCCTCGGCGCGGAAGGCGCGATCGGCGAAGGCGCCCTCGTCGAACACGCGCCGCACGACGCGGAACGCGCAGCGGCGCGCGGGGGACGCCGGCACGCCCTCAGACCTCGACGAGGTGTGCGCCGCGGCCGCGCAGGTAGGCGGCGGCGTCCATCGGACGGCCGCCGGGCGGCGCCACCTCCAGCAGCTGGAGCGCTCGGTCGGCTGTCCCCAGCAAGAGCTGCCCGCCGCGCGCGACGACGTCGCCCGGTTCGAGCGACTGCTCGCTCACCGCGGCACGGCGCACCCCGAGTCGCTCGCCGCCGGGCAGCTCCGCGTACGCGCCTATGTGGGGTGTGAGCGCGCGCACGCGGCGCTCGAGGGCCTCCGCGCCCAGATCCGGATCGAGCCGCCGGTCGTCGGCACCGATCTTCGCCGCGATCGTCACGCCCTCGTCCGGCTGCTCGATGAAGGGCGGACGCGTGTCGAGCGCCTGCACGAGGAGCTCGCCGCCGAGCGCCGCGAGCCGCGGGGCGAGGCTGCCGTAGTCGTCGTCCGGCTCGATCGGCTCCTTGCCCTGAAGGCAGACCGGCCCGGCGTCCATCTCCTCGGTCGGCCGCATGATCGAGACGCCGGTCACCGCGTCGCCCGCTTCGATGGCGTGCTCGACCGGGGCCGCGCCGCGCCAGCGCGGCAGCAGCGAGGGATGGACGTTCAGCATCGGGTACGCCGAGAGCAGCGGCTCCTTGATGAGCGCGCCGAAAGCGCAGATCAACACCGCCTCCGGCGCGGCCGCCGCGATCAGCGCGCGCGCCTCGGCGGAATTGACGCTGTCGGGCTGGATCAGCTCGATGCCCAGCTCGCCGGCGGTGACCGCGACCGGCGGTGCCGCGAGCTTTCGGCCGCGTCCGCGCGGGCGGTCCGGCCGCGTGACCACGAGCGCCGGCGTGTGGTCGCTGTCTGCCACGCGGCGCAGCACGGTCGCGGCGAAATCGGACGTCCCGAGGTAGACGGTGCGCACGTGCGTCAGCGTAGAGCGAGCCGATCTAGCTGGCGCGTGTGCAACCCTTGCCCGGTTATGACTCGTACACCATCGAGTGGCCACGTCGCTACCTGAACGGGAACAGGGAGTGGGCGACGTGCGTCAGGTTCGCGTGTTGGAGCGCGACCCCGACCTCGCGCGCGGCCTGGCCCTGGACCAGCTGACGGTCGCCCAGCGACACCTCGTCGCACCCGTTCAGCAGATCGAGCCCGGTGAGTGGAGGGGGCCGTGGGACGGCGCGGACGAGCAATCGGGAGACCTCGGCGTTCTCGTGCTGGACGGCCTCTTGATGCGCGCGCAGCGGATCGGCACGGTGTCCGCAGCCGAGCTGCTCGGAGCCGGCGACGTGTTGCGGCCGTGGCTCACCGGACAGGAGGGATCATCACTTCTCGCGGAGGCGAGCTGGCAGGTGCTCCAGCCGACGTCGGTCGCGCTGCTCGACCGGCGGTTCGCGACCGTCGCGGGGCGCTGGCCCGAGATCACCTCGGCGCTGATGGAGCGCAGCGTCCAGCGTGCGCGCCTGCTCGCCTTCCAGATGGCTGTCGCCAGCGTCCGCCGGATCGACGCGCGCCTGCTGCTCCTGTTCTGGCGGCTGGCGGATCGCTGGGGGCGGGTCACCTCCGACGGCGTCGTGGTCCCGCTTCGCCTGACGCACGGGTGGCTCGCCAGCCTCGTGGGCGCGCAGAGGCCGTCGGTGACCACGGCACTCGGGCACCTTGCCGGCGCCGGGCGGATCGAGCGGATGGAGGACGGCTCGTGGCTGTTGCGCGGCGACCCGCCGGACCTCGGCGAGCCGCTGTTCGCCGCTGGCGCGTAGACGCCGGGTGACACGTCGTCGGCGCGCCGGTGTACTTTTGGCCCGTGCCGGATCCCAGCATCGTGCGGTTCCGCCGTGCAGTCGCCACGGCGTGCGCCGAGCTCGACCGGCGCCGCCAGGAGGTCAATGACCTGAACGTCTTCCCGGTTGCCGACGGCGACACGGGCGACAACATGGCCATGACCATGCGGGCGGTGCTGACCGAGCTCGATCGCATCAACGGCCAGATGGTCGACGACATCGGGCGCGACGAGCTCGTCGCGGCCGTCGCGCGCGCCGCCCTGCTGGGCGCGCGCGGCAACAGCGGGGTGATCCTCTCGCAGATCGTCCGCGGAGCCGCCGAGGAGCTCGTCTCGCGCCCGGGCGAGCCGATCGACCCGCTGCTCGTGAGCGCTGCCTTCGCGCGCGCCGCGGATGCGGCCTACGAGTCGGTTCGCAACCCCGCCGAGGGCACGATGCTCACCGCCGTTCGCGCGATGGCCCACCGGATCGCGCAGGACCTGGCCCACATGGAGCCGCGGCGGCTGGCGCCCGGTGTCCCCCAGGAGGAGCAGGACGAGCTGCTCGCCGTCGTGCTCGAGCGCGCCCTCGAGGCAGGTGCCGAGGCCGTCAACCGCGGACCCGAGCAGCTCGACGTGCTGCGCGAGGCCGGCGTGGTCGACGCGGGCGCGTACGGCCTCACCGTGATCGTCGCCGGCGTCATCGCGGCGCTGAAGGGCGATCAGGACGCGCCGGAGCTCGAGCATCACCACGCGCCGGACGGCGACCTCCACCTGCCGCAGCACGAGTCGAGCCGCTACCGCTACTGCACGAACTTCGCCGTGACGGGCGAGGGCCTCGACGGGCAGTCGTTCGTCCCCCGCCTCGAGGAGATCGGCGATTCCGTGCTCGTCGTGGGCGACCGCAAGACGCTGAAGGTGCACGTGCACACCGACGACCCCGAGCAGGCGGTCGCGATCTTCGAGCGTGCCGCGCAGCGGCCCGAGGTGTCGCGCCTCGACGTCGCCGACATGCGCGAGCAGGTGGCGGAACGCAGCGCACGGCTCAGCGAGAACGGTCACGGCACGACCGCTGTCGACAGCTGCGGGGCGGTCGTGGTCGCGAACGGCGACGGGATCGTGGAGATGTACCGCGGCCTCGGCGCGTACGTGGTGGACGGCGGCGCCACGCTCAACCCCTCGACCTACGACATTCTCGCCGGCATCCATGCGGTTCCCGCCTCCGAGGCGATCGTGCTGCCCAACAGCCCGAACGTGATCCTCGCGGCGGAGCGGGCGGCGGAGCTGTCGGAGAAGCCGGCCACGGTCGTGCCCACGCGCGCGCAGCAGGCCGGGCTGGCAGCGCTGCTTGCGTTCGATCCGGCCATGTCCGCACAGGACAACGCCGAGGCCGTGGGCGACGCGCTCGAGGGCATCACCACGGGCGGCGTCGCGCGCGCGGCTCGCGACGACGGCTCAGGCCGTTTCCGCGAGGGCGACTCGGTCGGCTACGCGGGCGAGGAGCTCGTCGCCTGGGGCACCCCGGCGGAGACGCTGTCCACCGTGCTGGCGCAGGTCTGCGACGGCGCCGAGGTGGCCACGATCGTCGCCGGCCACGGCGCGCCGCTGTCCGCGGACGACATCGCGAAACTGATGCCCGACGGCGTCGAGCTCGACTACCACGACGGCGGCCAGACCGCGTGGTGGTGGCTCATCGCCGCCGAGTAGCCGCCGCCGCTCGCGGCACAATCGTCCCATGCGCGCCTTCGCGTCGGACGAGCAACAGCCGCTGGATGTCCAGTTGCTCTCGCTGCCGCGGCCGTCTGAGCTCGCCCGCGAGCTGGACGTCAAGCCGAAGCGCGCGGGGCAGGCTGCCGAGGCGCTCGGCCTGCACACCGTCGGCGACCTGATCGAGCACTTCCCGTTCCGTCACGAGGACCGCGGCGAGGCGCGTCCGATCGCGGCGCTCTCGCCCGGGGAGGACGCGACGGTGGTCGCGCAGGTGCGCCGCATCTCGTTGCGGCGGCCGCGGCCGCGGCTCACGATGGTCGAGGCGACGGTGTTCGACGAGAGCGGCCCGATGAAGGCCACGTGGTTCAACCAGCCGTGGGTGGCCGACCGCCTCGCGCCGGGGACCCGCGTCGTCCTCCACGGCAAGTTCCAGAACGCGCGCCGCGGGCTCACGGTGTCCGAGTACGAGGTGGGCACCGACGCGTCCCACTCCGCCGGTGTCGTGCCCGTCTACCCCGCCACGGAGCATCTGAAGTCGCCCAAGATCCGCGAGCTCGTCTGGAGCGTGCGCGACACGATCCGCCACGTGGTCGAGCCGCTGCCCGCCTGGCTGCGCGTGGCCGAGCGGCTGCCCGACCGCGCCGCCGCGGTCGACGCGGTGCATTTTCCCGAGCAGGAGGACGAGGAGCCTGCGGCGCGGCGCCGGCTCGCGTTCGAGGAGCTGTTTCTGTTCGAGCTGACCGTCGCTGCGCGGCGCCGGGCGCGCGACGAGGAGCTCACGGCGCCGGCGCTCGAGGCGACCGGTGAGCTTGTCGACGGCTGGCTCACCACCCTGCCGTTCTCGCTGACGGGCGACCAGCGCGCCGCCACGGAGGCGATCGACGCCGACCTCGCGCGCGAGCGGCCGATGCAGCGGCTGCTGATGGGGGAGGTGGGCTCGGGCAAGACGGTCGTCGCGCTGCACGCGATGCTGCGCGCTGCCGAGAACGGCCGTCAGGCGGTGATGATGGCGCCCACCGAGACGCTCGCCGAGCAGCACCTCGCCACGCTCGACCGGCTGCTCGGCGGGCATGTGCCGATCGCTCTGCTCACGGGCTCGACGCCTGCAGCACGGCGGCGCGAGATCCTCGACCGTTCGGCCAGCGGTGAGCTCGGCCTCGTCGTCGGCACGCACGCGCTGATCGAGCCGGCGGTGGTGTTCCGCGACCTCGCGCTGGTGGTCGTCGACGAGCAGCACCGCTTTGGTGTCCGCCAGCGCGCCGCGCTCGAGGACAAGGCGCCCGAGGGGCTCGTGCCGCACGTGCTGCACATGACGGCCACGCCGATCCCGCGCACGCTCCAGCGCACCGTGTATGGCGACCTCGACGTGACGGCCCTGCGTGAGCTCCCGGCCGGCCGGCGCCCGATCCAGACGCACGTGGTGGACGGCGCGCGGGCGAGGGCGCGGGCCTACGAGCGGGCACGCGAGGAGATCGCCGCCGGGCGGCAGGTGTTCGTGGTGTGCCCGCTCGTCGAGGAGTCGGAGGCGCTCCAGGCGAAGGCCGCGACGCGCGAGGCCGAGGAGCTCCAGCGCACCGAGTTCCGCGACCAGCGCGTGGCGCTCATCCACGGCCAGATGAGCTCGCGCGACAAGCAGGAGGCCATGCGGCGGTTCGCCGAGCGCGAGGCCGACGTGCTCGTGGCCACCAGCGTGATCGAGGTGGGCATCGACGTGCCGAACGCGAGCGTGATGATGATCGAGGCCGCCGAGCGCTACGGCATCTCGCAGCTCCACCAGCTGCGCGGCCGGATCGGGCGCGGGCCGCACGAGTCGCTCTGCATCCTGTTCGGCGACCCCAAACTGCCGCGCCTGCGCGCGCTCGCCGACAGCCGCGACGGCTTCGAGCTCGCCACGATCGACCTGGACATCCGCGGCGCAGGCGACGTCCTCGGCACCCGCCAGCACGGCATGCCGCTGTTCCGGGTCGCCCGCCTGCCCGATGACGATGAGCTGCTCGAGCGCGCACACAGCCGAGCGGAGGAGTTACTCGACCGTGATCCACGTCTCGAAGCGGCGGAGCACGCACTGCTCAGGGGAGTCGTGATCTCCGAGGAGCTGATCCCCGCATGAGGGTCGTCGCCGGCGACTACAAGGGGCGCCGCCTCAGGTCGCCGCGTGGCAAGGAGACGCGTCCCACGTCTGACCGCGTCCGCGAGGCGCTCTTCTCGATCCTCGGTGACATCGCCGGAAAGCGCGTGCTCGACCTCTACGCCGGCACCGGCGCGCTCGGCATCGAAGCCCTCTCCCGCGGCGCGCGCGAGGCGGTGTTCGTGGAGAGCGACCGGCGCGCCGCCGAATGCGTCCGCGCGAACCTGCGCGCCGTCGGCGACCCGGACGCGATCATCTGGGTCGGGGACGCGCCCGCCTACCTCGAGCGAGCCGACACCGAGGCGCCGTTCGACCTCGTGTTCGCCGACCCGCCATATAGTTCCGCCACCCAAGTGGGGGAGCAGCTGTCCGAGCTGCTGCCCCCGCTCCTCACCCAGACCTCGCTCATCGTGACCGAATCCGACAAGCGCGCGCCGCTCGAGCTCACGCTCCCGCTGATCGACGAGCGCACCTACGGCGACACCCGGATCGCAATCCACCGTGGCTCCTGAGCGCAACGGCGGAACCGCGGTGTGCCCGGGCTCCTATGACCCGGTCACGCTCGGCCACCTCGACATCATCAGCCGCGCGGCGAAGGTGTTCGACAACGTCATCGTCGCGGTGGTCAACCAGCCCGTGCGCAAGCAGAAGACGCTCTTCAGCGCCGAGGAGCGCGTGGCGCTCATCCGCGATGAGGTTCAGAATCTCGACAACGTCGAGGTGGAGTCGTTCGCCAATCTGGTCGTCGACTTCGCCAAGGAGAAGGGCGCGCATGCGATCGTCAAGGGGCTGCGCGCGATCTCGGACTTCGAATACGAGTTCGAGATGAACCAGCTGAACCGGAAGATGGCGCCCGACATCGAGAGCATCTACATGATGTCCTCCGCTCAGTACAGCTTCCTGAGCTCGAGCGGAGTGAAGGAGCTCGCGATGTTCGGCGGAGATTTGACAGATTTGGTGACGCCAGCAGTTGCTGCGCGCCTGGAGGAAGCGCACAAGCGCTGACGAACTGAGGTACCGGTATGGATGTCCTCGTCCTCATAGACAAGCTCGACGACACGATTCACAACGCCAAGCCCGTGCCGCTCACCGACCAGGTGCGCGTGGACAAAGAGGAGATCTACGACATCCT
>JAICJV010000021.1 GCA_025928265.1 Thermoleophilaceae bacterium | reverse complement strand
GCCAGCTGCTCGGCCAGGTCGACCATGACCTTGGACTGCTTCCACGTCGCGTCGTCCTGCATCTTGCCGTCGATCATGTGCACGCCGCGGCCGTCGGGGATCGCCTCGATCACCTTCTTCGCGAACCTGACCTCCTCCGGCTCGGGGGAGAAGACCTTCTTCGCGATGTCGATCTGGACGGGGTGAAGCGACCAGGCGCCGACGCAGCCCATCAGGAAGGCGGCGCGGAACTGCGTCTCGCAGCCGACCACGTCCTTGATGTCGCCGAACGGCCCGTAGAACGGGAGCGCGCCGACCGACGTGCACGCGTCGACCATGCGGCCGATCGAGTAGTGCCAGAGGTCCTGCTGGGCGCTCGCACGCGGCGCCTCCGGGTCGTCCGGGTTCGGGTCCTCGATCACGCGGTAGCCGGGATGGCCGCCGCCGACGCGGGTCGTCTTCATGCGACGCGAGGCAGCGAGGTCGGCCGGGCCGAAGCTCATGCCCTGCATGCGCGGGCTGGCGGCGGCGATCTCCTCGACGTTCGTCACTCCCTGCGCGGTCTCGAGCAGCGCGTGGATCAGGATCGGCCGGTCCAGCTCGGCGCGCGCCTCGAGCTGCGCGAGCAGGCGGTCCACGTAATGGATGTCCCACGGCCCCTCGACCTTCGGGATCATCACCACGTCGAGGCGGTCGCCGATCTCCGTGATCAGGGTGGTGAGGTCGTCGAGGACCCACGGCGAGTCGAGCGCGTTCACGCGGGTCCAGAGCGCGGTCTCGCCGAGGTCGACCTCCTTGCCGACGCGCACGAGGCCCTCGCGCGCGGCCAGCTTGCGGTCGACCGGGACGGCGTCCTCGAGGTTGCCGAGCACGATGTCGGCCTTGGCCGCGGTCTCGGGCAGCTTCGCGACCATCTTCTCGTTGGACGCGTCGAAGAAGTGGATCATCCGCGACGGCTTGACCGGGATCTCGCGCACCGGCTCCGGCGCGCCCACGGCAAGCGGCTTCAGGAAGTCGCGTGGGTTTCGCAAGATGAGGCTCCTACCAGTAGTACGGCTCGGCGGGGCCGCGAAATCTATCGGGAAAGCAGAAAGCAGAAAGGGAAGGGGGAAAGGGGAAAGGGGGACACCGCCCCCTAATCCCCAATCCCCAATCCGTGATCACTGCTCCGCTCGGAAGGTGATCCCGTCGAGCGAGACCCAGGCCGTGCCGCCCTGGCTCGTCGCGCGGCTGACCCAGCCGTCGGCCTGGACGTTGATCCGCTGGAACGAGCCTGCGCCGTAGACGTCGCTGCTCGACATGCTGCCCTCGACGACCTGCACCGCGGGCCGGTAGCCGGCGGGCAGCCTGAACATGAAGCTCGAGTAGCTGCAGCTGTCGATGCAGCGCACCGCGCCGCGCAGATGAACGACGCCGGAGGAGTCCTTGAAGAACTGCGGGTTCGGCCACGAATACGCGCCGTAGCCCCAGTGGCAGTCGGTGTTGCCACCCGCGCAGAAGTTGCCCGAGGAGAACTCGCTCACGGTCTGCCATGCGCCAGGCGCGGGGGCGGGAGTGCCGGGATCGCCCTTGTCGCCTTTGTCGCCCTTCTGACCGGGGGCGCCCTGGATGCCCTGCTCGCCGCGATCGCCCTTGTCGCCCTTCGCACCCTGCGGGCCGGCGGTGCCCTGCGGGCCCGTGGGACCCTGCGGCCCGGCGTCGCCCTTCACGCCCTGACCCGCGGGCAGCGCGCGCGCCAGCTCGCCGCGCTTGAAGTCGCGGACGACCAGCGAGCCGTCCTTGACGTCCTTGCCCGTGATCGAGTTGTCCTTGATCTGCTTGCCGGTGATCAGCCGGGCGGCGGCGTCGGCCGCGTTCACGGCCGCAGCGGGGCCGCCGGATGCCAGGAACAGCGCCAGGCAGGCGACGAGCAGCGCGGGGGATGGTCTGCGAATCAGCTTCATGCTTCCTCCAAAGTCGGTTTCGCATGAGGCTGCGTTGGGCGCGTTGCCGCTCCGTTGCCGCGACGTTGCATAGGATTCTCCGCCGCCCAGATCGAACCCAAGGACCAGATGACAGACACCGCCACCCACCAGCTCGACACCGACCAGCGCACCCGCGAGGCCTCCGGCGCCCACACCTACGGCCGCTACCTGGAGGAGTTCGAGGTCGGCGCCGTCTACAAGCACTGGCCGGCGAAGACCATCACCGAGGCGGACGACCACATGTTCTGCCTGCTCACGATGAACCACCACCCGCTGCATCTGAACGACGTGTACGCGTCGCAGTCGCAGCAGGGCCAGAACGTGGTCGTGGGCCCGCTCGTCTACTCGATCGCGCTCGGCATGTCGGTCTCCGACGTCTCCGGCAAGGCGATCGCCAACCTCGCCACCGAGGACCTGAGCCACCCCGCGCCGGTCTTCCATGGGGACACGCTGTTCGTGGAGTCCGAGGTGCTCGAGGTCACGCCGTCGCGTTCGAAGCCGGATCGCGGCGTCGTGAAGGTGCGGACGGACGTCTACAAGCAGGACGGCACGCTCGTCGCCACCTTCAAGCGCGCGGTGCTCGTGCCGCGTCGCGAGCAGGGTTGAGCCCCGCCGGGCACGAATGACTCCCGGATAACTGCCTGGAAATCCGGCCTGAGCCGGTGGTACCGTTGCTGGGCCGGATGGGGAGCGCCGCGTGCCTGAACCCGAGAACTACGACTTCGCGCTAGAGGACCACATCTCCGGAGAGGTCGGAGAGCGGGTCCGATCGATCCTGAGCGCCGCCGAGAGCGCCGCGGAGGTGATCCGGCACGAGGCCGAGCAGGAGATCGCCGCACGCAGGCGGATCGCCGAGCAGGAGCGCTCGCGCTATCTCGACGCCGCGCGCCAGGAGGCCGACGAGCTGCTGCGCCGGCGCATCCAGCGGATGCAGGAGCTCAGCAGTGCGCTGATCGAGGGCGCCGAGAAGCTCCTCGCCGATCTGGACAACGCGCACGACCTGCGGCGGCAGCTCGACCGCACGGTGGGCGCGCTGGTGGAGGCGGCCGCGAAGCTGTCGACCGAGGAGGGCAGCGGGATCACGCCGTCCGAGGCGCGCCCAGTCGAGCCGGTCGCGGAGCCGCACGTGGAGCCGGAGGCGGAGGTGATCGAGGACGTGGAGGTGGCCGACGCCGAGGAGGCGCCCACCGAGCCGCCGCTACGTGCCGCACCGGAGCCGGAACCCGAGCCCGCGGCGACCGAGGCCGCCGGCAACGGCACCCGCACCGATGCCGAGGACGACGACGTACTCGCCGCCCGCCTCGTCGCACTCCAGATGGCCGTGGCCGGCTGTCCGCGTGGCGAGGTCGAGGAGCACCTGCGCAACAACTTCGCGGTCGAGGACACCACGTCGATCCTCAACGACGTGTTCGGCAGCGACGTCCCGCGGATCAGGTAGAGGCCAGGAACTCCGCGATCCGCCGGCACTCGGCCTCGGTCGTGTGCGCGCGCACGCGCTCCACGCCGCGCTCGACGAGGCTCTCGCGGAGCCCCGCCTCGGACTCGATGCGTCGCAGCGCCTCCACCGCGGCGTTCGCGTCGCCGGGGGGTACGAGTAGAGCCGCATCGCCCACGGCGTCGGGAACGCCGCCGACGGCCGTGGCCACGAGCGGGAGCCGCGCCGCGAACGCCTCGAACACGACCTGCGGAAGGCCCTCCGTCCACGACACGTGAAGGAACACGTCGGCGCGGCGGTAGAGGTCGTGCAGGCCCGCGTCGATCGGCACGTAGCCGAGCAGCTCGGCCCGGTCGGCCACGCCCAGCTCGCGCAGCCGCCCCTCCAGCTCCCCGCGTAGCGGGCCCTCGCCGGCCACGACGAGCCGCCAGCCGTCACCGAGCGCCGCCAGCACGTCGGCCAGCAGCAGCGGGTTCTTCTCCGTCTCGAGCCGCCCAACGCTCAGCATCACGCGGTCGGCGCCCGCCGCCGGAGCGGGACGTGGCGGCGCGATGTCCGCCTCGTCGACCATGGACACGGTCACCGGCAGCACGGCGCGAGTGCCCTCGTAGTTGCGCGCAAGCTGCGGCCCCACCACCACGATCGGGTAACGCCGCGCGAGCAGCCTGTAGCCCGCCTCCATGAGCTTCGCGACGAGGATCAGCGGCCGGTTGCGCGGGTGGCGGCTGGCCACGTACACCGGCCAGTCCTGGCGCACGCCGAGGAACACCCGGCGCCGGCGCAGCGCCGCAAGCGCCACGAACGCGAACGACAGCGGATACGGCCCGAGCAGCCACGCGCGGTCGACGCCGCGCAGCGCGCGCCAGAACGTGGTGAGCGAGCGCACCATCGCGGGGAGCGCGCGCAGCGGCTGCGCGAGCGACGCGTAGTGGGGGAGCGGCACGAACTCGACCTCCGGCGGCAGGGCGTAGTACGACCGCCCGGGCTCCGGATCGAGGCGGCCGGTGACCACGAGGTGGTCCACGTGGCGAGCGAGTCGCGCGAGGAACAGCGCGAATGCCCGTTGCGCGTACACGACGCCGTCGTCGCGCCTGTACACGTAGTCGGTGTAGACGATCAGGCGCAAGCGCTCAGCGCCCGCCGCCCGGCCGCGCGAGCCGCACGATCGCCGCGACCGGCGGGCCGTGATAGACGCTGCTGGCGACGAAGCCCGCGCCCCACGACAGGTGCATCACGGCCGAGACGACCGGCACGGCGGCAGCGTCTGCGGGGCGCCCCGGCTCGGCCGCCTTCACGCCCGCGCGGACGAGCGCCGCGAAGTAGGCGGCGAGCAGCGCGCGCGCCGGCCGGCGCAGCGGTCCCGCGACCGCGAACGGCAGCGCGAGCACGAGCGCGGGCGCCATCACGTGCGCGCGCCGCATCGAGTTGGCGTGGTGGCGCGCCGTCTTCGCGCGGTAGAAGCCGTAGCGCAGGTACTGGCGCGCAAGCCCCTGCAGTGAGTTGCGCGGCACGTACTCGGCGCCCATGCTCGGCAGCATCACGATCCGTCCGCCGCCCTCCAGCACGCGGGCGGCCATCTCGGAGTCCTGGTTGATCGGCCATCCCTCGGCCCAGCCACCGAGCTCCTCGAGCGTCACGCGGCGCCAGACCCCCGCGAACACTCCGGTATCGAGGTTCACCTCCGCGGGCGCCGAGCCGTTGTTCGCAGTCCACTTCGCACCGCCCGCGGCGCCGAGGCCGGCGTTCAGCGCGAGCGCCACCCGGCGCGACCAGCGCCCCTCGCCGCGCGGGATCGCGGGGCCGGCGACCCACACCACGCCGCCCTGCTCGAGGCGCTCGATCCCGTCGGCGACGTAGGTCGGCGGGTAGTAGGAGTGCGCATCCATCCGCACCACGTAATTTCCGCGTGCGGCCCGCAGGCCGACGTTCAGTGCGTGCGGAGTCGTCCTGCCGGGGTTGTCGAGTACGCGGATCCGCGGATCGCGCTCGGCGAGCCCCTCCAGGATCGGGCGCGTCTCGTCGGTGGACCCTCCGTCCATGAAGAGGAACTCGATCTCACCGTCGAGATGCTGCTGCCGCATCGCCGCGACGGTCTCGCGGATGTGCGTGCCTTCGTTCAGAACGGGCACGAGAACGCTCGCGCGCACGTTCCCTGCTTGCTCAAGGTGGGAGTCCACGGCGTCGATTGAATCGGGAAAGTCGGCCGGCGCCTTGAGCCTCGTGCAGGAGAACCCGCGAACCAGGCCGAATCCACGTCCATGCGGCGGGGAGGTTAGTTGTGTACGACGCGCGTCATACTAGGTCGATGCCTTCCCCAGACGGGCCAGGGAACAGCGCCTCTTGGCTTCGGCCGTCCGTAGAGGAGAGCCCGCTTCAGCGCTACGTTCAGACGCTCCGGGAGCGCAAGTGGCTGATCATCGCAAGCGTGATCGTTTGCACCGCGCTGGCGGCCGCCTACGTGGTCACCGCCACCAAGAAGTACCAGGCTGAGGCCGACATCCTCGTCACGCCGGTCCAGTCCGCCGACACCGCGCTGAACGGGCTCGGGCTGATCCAGGCGTCGAGCGACCCGACCCGTGACGTGGAGACCGCATCGCGGCTCATCACGACCACCGACGTCGCGCGCCGCGTGAAGCAGGACCTGAAGGACTCGCGCACGCCGAGGGAGCTGCTCGACCAGATCCAGGTGGCGCCGGTCGCGCAGAGCAACATCGTGGCGATCACCGCCGAGGAGCCGAGCCCGGAGAGCGCGCAGAAGCTCGCGAACGCGTTCGGCGACGCGGCCGTCGAGGTGCGCACCGCCGCGTTCCACGACGCGCTCGACAAGGCGATCGCCGATCTCAAGACGCGCGTGCCGGCCAACCCGACCGCCGCGCAGACGTCCGACCCCACCTCGCTCGCGTCGCAGCTCTCGCGCCTCCAGGCACTGCGTGGGGCGAACGACCCGACCATGCGCGTCGAGGCGCTCGCCGACCTGCCCACCGACCCAGTCTCGCCGAAGAAGAAGCTGAGCCTGATCGCGGGTGTGATCGCCGGCCTGATCCTGGGCATCGGCGGCGCGTTCGCGCTCCGCGTGCTCGATCCCCGCCTGCGCCGCGAGGAGCAGCTGCGCTCGCAGTTCGGTCTTCCCGTGCTCGCGCGGATCCCGCGCGACACCCGGCGCCACACCTCCGGCGCCCTGCCGCCCGAGCAGCTCGCGCCCGCCACCATCGAGGCATACCGGACGTTGCGCGCGACGCTTGCCGCCTCGCGCCGCCAGGGCGCCGCGTCACAGGCGATCCTCGTCACGAGCGCTTCGCCGAGCGAGGGCAAGACCACGACCGCCATCAACCTCGCCTCCTCGCTCGCGCTGGCGGGCAACCGCGTGATCCTGATCGAGGCGGACCTGCGCCGTCCGGCCGTCGGCTCCGCGCTCGGCGTCCGGCCCGACCACGGCACCGGCGACGTGCTGCTCGAGACCGTCGACATCGAGGACGCGCTCGTCTCGACGCAGGCCTACGGGAGCTATCTCCAGCTGCTGCTCGCCAACTACCAGGGCGGCGCGACCGGGTGGGTGGCGGACCGCCTGTTCCTGCCCGCGGCGCAGTCGCTCGTCGAGAACGCCAAGCGGCTCGCCGACTACGTGATCGTCGACTCCCCGCCGCTCAGCGAGGTGATCGACGCGCTGCCGCTGGCCCAGCAGGTCGACGAGGTCCTGATCGTGGTCCGGATGGGCAAGACGCAGCTCACGAAGCTGTCGCAGCTCACCGAGCTGCTCGCGCGCCACGCGATTCGCCCGGTCGGCTTCGCCGAGGTGGGCGCGCCGCTGCCAAGCGGTGACGGCAGCTACTACACGGCGACGGCCAAGCCGCCGTCACCGAGTCGCCGCGAGCAGCGCCACGCCGCACGCGAAGCCGCTCGGTAACACGCGGTGGCGGAGTCGTCCCGCTTCTCCGAGACTGCGCCGCAGGCGGCGGTGCTCGCGCTCGCCGCCGCGTTCGGCATCCTCGCCGGGATCGACCCGAAGTTCGCCGTCGCGGGCGCGATCGGCGTGGTGTTCCTGGGCGCGACGCTGGTGAACCTCACGTTCGGGCTGTGCATGTTCACGCTCGTCGCGTTCGTCGACGTCCTCCCGAACCCCGGCGGGTCGCTCTTCAGCTTCGCGAAGATCGCGGGGGCGCTGCTTGCCGCGTCGTGGCTCGCGACCTCCGCCGTACGCGGCCGCCGCCGCACCGCCGGTTTCGTGTCCGACCACCCCTTCGCGGCGTATTCGATCGCGCTGTTCCTCGCGTGGGGAATGGTGAGCATTCTGTGGGCCGAGGAGACATCGCGCGTTCCCGGCACGGTGTCGCGTTACGCGCTCAACCTCGTGCTGTTCCTGATCGTCTACGCCGCGGTCGGCAACCGGCGCCAGCTGCTCTACGTGGTCGGCGCGTACATCGCGGGGGCGACGATGGCGGGCGTGTTCGCGTTGCAGTCGCCGCGTGGCTTCACGGGCAGCGAGGTCGACCGTGCGACGGGCACGATCGGCGACGCGAACGAGCTTGCCGCCGCGCTGATTCCCGGGTTCGTCATGTCGCTCGTCCTGATGGTCGTGCTCAAACAGTCACCGTTCGCCCGGCTGCTGAGTGCGGGGACGGCCTTCATCTGCGTCCTGGCTCTGTTCTTCACCCTCTCCCGCGGCGGGCTCGTCGGCCTCGGGACCGCGCTGCTCGCGGCCGTCCTGGTGGGCGGCCGGTGGCGAGCCGTGGCCGCGCTCCTCGGCGTGGCGATCGCGCTCGGCACGGTGGGCTTCTTCGCATTCGTGGCGTCGCCGGCGGAGCGCGCTCGCGTGACAGAGGTGCAGGGGGGAAGCGGCCGCACCGACATCTGGACCGTCGGGATGCGCATGGTGCGCGCACATCCGGTCACCGGCATCGGCCTCGGGAACTTCCAGAACACGTCGGTGCACTACCTGCTGCGTCCGGGCGAGATCACGCGCAGCGAGTTCTTCGTAGACCAGCCGAAGGTGGCCCATAACACCTTCCTCCAGATACTCGCCGAGCTCGGCTTCCCGGGCCTGATCCTGTTCCTCCTGATCGTCGGGTTCTCGTTACGGGCGGGGCTCCGTGCGGCGTGGGCTTTCGACCGCAGCGGCGATCTCCGCATGGAGCTGCTCGCGCGCGGCCTCGTCATCTCGCTCTGCGGATTGCTGGCTGCCGACTTCTTCCTCACCGCCAACTACAGCAAGCAGCTATGGCTGCTGCTCGGTCTCTGCCCGGCGCTGCTGGTCATCGCCCGGCGGGAGGAGACCGAGGCCGAGGCGGAGCCGCTGCCACCGCCCAGGCGCTGGTCCGAGGCGCCCGCGCTCGTCTAGTTCCGGGCGAGCCGGCCGACCGGGCGGCGAACGACGGTGGGAAGCGTGCGAGCTGCATCTGCTGCGCGCAGGAGCGCGCGGCCGCGCAGGGTCGCGGTGCGCGCGAGCGTGTCCACGTGCTCGGTCGCGTTGGCGAAGCGGCCCTTGTAGTCCTCGTCGCCCACCAGCAGGCGGTACTCGTGAATCCCGCTGTCGAGCGCGTCGCGGACGGTGTGCGCCATCAGCACGAAGCCGACCGACCAGCGATCCCAGGCCGGGTCGCGCCCCGCCTGGTAGAAGCTGTCGGAGCCGGCGTAGCGGAAGCCGTACCAGGCGGCGACGGGGACGTCGTCCACCTCCAGGAACCACAGCCGCAGCCAGCCGCGCTCGAGCGCGCGCGGCGCGAAGTCGCGGTGGAATTCCTCCCGCGGCCCGCTGAACGCGTGCTGCCCCGCGCCCGCCCAGCGCTCGGCGTGCAGGCGAAACAGCGTGGAGAGGTCGTCCTGCAGGCGCGCCGGGTCGTCGGCCAGCCGGAAGCCGAGCCGGTGGGCCTTGGCGAGCTTGCGCTCGCGTCGCCGGACCTGCTCGCGGAAGTTCCGGCTGCGCGAGGCCAGGAATGCCTCGAAGTCGCCCTCGAAGCGGAGCGCGGGCATGGTCTCGCGCTCGATGCGCTGCGCGCCGAGCGATGCGCGCCAGTCGCGATCGGCCAGCAGCCGCTCGGCCAGGAACAGGTCCCAGCGCCTGCCTGAACCCAGGGCGCGCGCCATGGCCGCCATTGCCGCGGGACGGTCGCCGGGCGCACAGACGGGGCCCAGCTCGTCGCCCGGGCCGTGCCCGATCAGCCTGACGATCTGCGCCGGGCGCTCCCAGGAGCGGTAGAGCGGGAGGATCGCGAACGGGTCGTCCTCGCCGGGCCGACGGGCGAGCGTCACGAGCGGCGTGCGCCCGCTGCCGAAGACGCGCCACCACGCGTCGGCCCACTCCCACGTCGCGAACACGCTGGTCGCGCGCTCCGCCAGCCCCTGCCAGTCCGCGCGCGCGGCAGCGGGGTCGCCCAGCTCCTCGAGGACGAACGGGTCCTGCGTCGCGGCCGTGACCGGCGCACGGCGTCGCGCGCGTGGCTTGCGATCGCGCTTCTGCTCATACAGCCGTTCGTAGACCGTCTCGAGGCGGCCGACCATGAGGTCGAGGTCGAACTCGTTCTGCTGGCGCTCGCGCGCGCGCCGCCCGGCCTCGGCTCTGAGCTCCGGGTCGCGCAGGAGTCGCGCGATGGCGTCCGCGAACCCGGATGCGTCGCCGGGCTCCACGAGCAGCCCCGTCACGCCGTCGTCGATCAGCTCGGGAACGCCACCGACGCGCGTGGCCACCACCGGCTTGCCCGCCTGCATGAACTCCATCACCGACAGGGGGCTGCCCTCCCAGATGGACGACAGCACCGCGACGTCGAACGCCTCGATCACGCGCGGCACGTCGCTGCGCATGCCGAGCCAGCGGAACGAGTCGGCCACGCCAAGCTCGCGGGCGAGCGCCTCGAGCCCTTCGCGCTCGGGTCCTCCGCCGGCGACCAGCACCTTCAGATCCGGGAACGCAGGCACGAGCTCGGCCGCGGCCTGGACGAGCAGGTGCACCGCCTTCTCCTTGCGGAGGACCGCCACCGTGCCTATCACCGGGTCCGTCGGCGCGATCCCGAGCTCCGCCCGCAGGCTCTCGCCGGAGACGGCCGTCCCGTTCAGGTGTGGCACGCCGTTCGCGACGAACATCAGCTTCGCGGGGTCGATGCCCTCGTCCTCGATCATCCGGCGCAGGTTCTCGTTCGACACCGCCATGAAGGCGTCGCTTCGCCGCGCGATCAGCTCGCGGTCGAGAAAGCGGCGATATGACTGGCCGTCGTAGGACCAGTTGTGCTCGTGCGTGATGACCACCGGGACGCCCGCCGTCCGCGCGAGCGCCGCGGCCCAGACGTTCGAGCCGAACTTGTGCGCGTGTACGACGTCCACCTCGCCGGCGCGCATGCGCTTCCAGAGCGGCCGCCAGGCCAGGAGGTCGAGCGGGGAGTCGCGTTCGAGCCGCATCAGCTCGACGCCGGCCTCCTCCAGTTGGGTGATGGCCTCGGGAACGCCGGTGGCGGCCAGGCCGGCGTCGTCCCAGCGGCTCACGCAGAGCGTTCGCTGAAAGCGCTCGGGGTCGAGCCGCAGCGCGATCTGCATGGCCAGACGCTCGCCTCCGCCGGTGGGGCTGAGGTAGTCGATGAGCAGGACTACGCGCATGTTTTCTCTATTTCGCCATTTCGGGGGACGACCCTTATGCTGGCGGACCAGTGGACCACGTCGTCGTCCCCTGCTACCACGCGGTCAGCGCGAGCTGGGACGCCGACCTCTCGGTGACCCCCGAGCGCCTCGAGGCTCAGCTCGAGCGCTTCCGCAGGCGCGGGTACCGGCCGGCCCGCTTCTCCGAGGCGATCGAGGCGCCGCCCGCGCCGCGCACGGTCGCGATCACCTTCGACGACGCGTTCAGGTCGGTGTACGACATCGCCTTTCCGTTGATGCAGCGGCTGGGCATGACCGGAACCATGTTCGTGCCCACCGCGTGGCCCGGGCGTGACGAGCCGATGTCGTGGGCGGGGATCGATCACTGGTCGGGTGGACCGCACGAGCCGGAGCTCGCCTGCATGAGCTGGGACCAGCTGCGCGAGCTTCAGGACGCAGGCTGGGAGATCGGTGCACACACCCATACGCATCCGCACCTCACCGAGATCGATGACGCGACGCTCGCCGGCGAGCTCGAGCGTGCACGCCAGATCTGCACGGACCGGATGGGCAGGCCGTGCGCGTCGCTGGCCTACCCGTACGGTGACTACGACGAGCGCGTCGTGGCCGCCGCCGGCGCGGCGGGCTTCACCTACGCCGCCACGTTGAAGGCGTCGATCCCCGACCCGCGGCCGCTGGCGTGGCCGCGGGTGGGCATCTACTACGGCGATGCCGACTGGCGCTCGCGCCTGAAGCTGTCGCCCGTCGTGAACTCGCTGCGCGCCTCGCGGCTCGGCGACGCCGTGGACCGCGTCCGCGGCGTCTGACCCACGCTCAGCGGACCCGCACGCGCACGCTCTTCGACGTGCCCACGCCGGCGACGCGCGCCCGCACCTTCAGCGTCCGGTGGCGCAGGTAGCGCGGGAGGCGCAGCGAGCGCTTGAACGCGTTGCGGCGGACGCTGGTCGACCCGATCCGGCGCCACTTGCCGTGCCGGCGCATCTGGAACGTCACCCGCAGCCTCTGCGGCTTCGCGGATGCCGCGCGGATGATGCCGCCCCTCACGCTGCCGCGCAGGTGGATCCTGCCGCCACGATGCCCGCGGCCGCGGAATGACACCCGCCGGACCGAGCGCCGGTCGTGCGTCGTCGCCTTGCCGGCAGAGCCGCCGCTGGGCGGAGCCACGACCGGCGGCGGCGCCGTGGTGGTGCCGCCGAGCGACGGGACCGGGCTGCGCGCGAGCAGCTGTGCGCACGGGCTGCCGGACGGCAGCGTGAAGTCCTTCGCCGCACGGTTCTGGTAGCGCACCGTATCGATGATGTTGTTCGAGGCCTTGAAGCCGATCTGATCGCCGATGGCGCCGTTGCCGGTGTCGCGCACGCCGCCGCCGATGCAGTTGTTGCGCACGACGTTGCCGGTGCCGATCGGGTTGCCCGACGGGTAGTACGACTCGACGTTGTTGCGCTGGTTCGAGTTGGTGATGACGTTGAACTCGACGTCGTTGTTGTTGGACGTCTCGCCGCCGTCGCCCGAGAAGATCACGCCGACGCCGTTGCCGTCGATGACGTTGCCCTGGATCGTGGTGTTCTGCGCATTGGGGTAGAGCTGCACGCCGCGGTCGGCGTTGTCGTAGATCACGTTGCCGATGATCTGCGTGTTGTCGGCCTCGGCCACGTAGATGCCGTGGTCGTGGTTGGCGGCCGGCAACACGCCGCAGTCGTGGATGCGGTTGCGCGCGATCACGGTGTTCACGGCGCGGCCGTAGGAGCTGTTGCCGAGGTTGAAGCAGATCGCCGTGTGCTCGTTCGTCACGTCGTTGTCGGTGAATGTGGCGTTCGAGGAGTTGACCGTCGGGCTCGGCAGGTTCTCGGCCGGGTTCTTGCCGTCGAGGTCGAGCGACGAGATCGTCACGTAGCCGGCCGTGCGGGCAATCCACAACCGCCCGACCACGCGCGCACGCTCACCCGGGTACGAGCGGAGCGTGACCGGCGCGCCGGCGCGGCCGCCCTGGCGGATCGTGAGGTTCTCGTTGTAGGTGCCGGCGCGCAGGCAGCCGGTCTGGCCGGCCCCGAGCGCGTCGACGAGGACCTGCGCGGTGCGGAACGGCGCGTCTGCCGTGCCGGCGGCGTTGTCGGAGCCGGTGGGGGAGGCGACCTTGTCGCAGGCCGGGTTCTCGGCGCGCGCGCCGCACGCGGCGAGGGTGACGCTGGTCGCGATGGCGAGCAGCAGCGCCTTCACGAAGATCGAGACGGCGCGCGCCCGGAGGGCGGCACCGAGTGGCGGCGAGATGGAGGACGGCATCGGCGAGTCTCCTGCGATTCGGCGGTGGGGGGTTCCACGCCATGAATCGGAGACTCAGCTCGGTACCTGTCGCTGGAGGACAGGGCGTCCAACAAACGTCCAATCAGTTTCTTCTGAGTACTCGCCGCCAGGGCGTGCGCCTGGGGCGGGCAACGCGCGGCGGCTCGCCGACCTCCTCGCCGCGGAGGATCGCCATCGGCGCGGTGACCGCGAACCACGGCGCGTGATCGCTCACGCCGGGGAGGGCAAGGTCGGCCTCGTGCAGCGCCACGTTGATCCGCGGCGGCCTGTGCAGGTGGTCGTGGGCGTCGGAGGCCACATCGTGCACGATGCCGCGCTCGAGCATCTCGAATGCCACCTCCTGCACGCGCTCGCCGAACGACCCCGCAAGCGACCCGGCGGTGACCGATGTGACGGCGCCCGCCTCGACGATCGCCACCTGGCGGTCGAGGTCACCCCGGAAGAGCGGGCAGCGCTCGGGATGCGCGAGGACGATGCGCAGCCCCGCCGCGCGCACGTGTTCGATCACGCCCTCGATGTCCGCGGGCGACTTGCCGTACGGGCACTCGAGCAGGACGTAGTCGGAGCTTCCGAGCGTCACGTCCCGCAACTCGTCGCCCGTCATGTCGGCCGCCTCGCGCCAGCCCACCTCGGCGCCGGCCACCACACGCAGCGGCACCTTGTCGGCCTCGAGCTGCGCATTCAGGGCGTCGACCGCCGGTGGGATGCCTGCGGGATCGACCTTGTGATCGCGCCTCACGTGCGGCGTGGCCACGATGATCTGCGTGCCGTCCTCCACCGCGGCGCGCGCCATCGCGATGCTGAAGTCGATGTTCGCCGGCCCGTCGTCGAGCCCGGGAAGGATGTGGCAGTGGATATCGATCACGGGCCCACGCGCACGATAGACGGGGGTGCCGAGTTCATCGCCGGATCGAATCAGAACCGCGACGCGGGCGATGGCGGTGCCGGATGCTGGCCGCGATTAGCGGGTCCGAGGCGATCCTTGGTTATTCGGCGGGGTAAAAGATGGCGCCCAGCGTCATCACGAGGATCTTCAGATCCAGCCGGAGCGACCAGTTCTCGATGTAGAAGTTGTCGAGCTCGATGCGGTCGGACAGCGAGGTCTTGCCGCGGAGGCCGTTCACCTGAGCCCAGCCGGTGATCCCTGCCTTCACGCGATGGCGGTCGTCGTAGCGCTCGATGCGGCGCTCGAACATCTCCACGAACTGTGGGCGCTCCGGACGCGGCCCGACGATGCTCATGTCGCCCTTCAGCACGTTGAAGAGCTGGGGCAGCTCGTCGAGCGAGGTGCGCCGCAGCAGCCGGCCGACGAGCGTCCGGCGGTCGTCGCCCTCGATGCCGCCCGGCGCGGTGTCGCCGGGAAGCAGCACGCTCACGTTCGGGTTCTCGGCGGGGTCCTCGGCCTCGCCGTACATCGAGCGGAACTTGAGCAGGTCGAACGGGCGGCCGTCGCGGCCCACGCGCCGCTGGCGGTAGAACACCGGTCCGCGCGAGGACAGCTTGATGGCCAGCGCGCAGAGCAGCAGGATGGGGGAGAGAAGCAGCACGAAGATGGCCGCGGCCACGCGGTCGATCACGTACTTGGCGGCGAACTGCCAGCCGCCTGGGCGCACGGCGCGCAGGCGGTAGATCGGCATGCCGCCGATGTGCTCGAGGTTCACGCGCACGTTGATGGCCTCGAAGAGGCGCGGAACGAGCGACACCTCGAGGTCGAGTTCGTCGCACTGGCGCACGAGTTGCACGAGCTTTGCGTCAGACCCGCGGGAGGAGAGGAAGGCAAGCACCACGTGCTTCGCGCCCACGCGCTCCGCGATCTCCTCGAGCTCGTCCGGGCTGCCGAGGATCGGGACCTCGCGCGGGAACTTGGTGTCGTCGGACGGGTAGGCGTCGATGTAGCCGACGGGTTCGAGCCCCAGCTCGGGCTGCTCGCGCAGGCGCCGCTCGACCTGGGCGCCGATCTTGCCTGCTCCCACGATCAGAGTCCGCTTGCTGATCGTGCGGTCGCGGCGCGCGCGGCGCTGCGTGATGCCCAGCATCAGGCGCCCGCCGACGACGTAGAGCATGCCGAACACCCAGACGCGCGCGGCAAGCTGTGCGTGCTCCTCGGCCTGAGCACTCATGGCCGCCAGCGCGACGACGACCATGGCGGCCACCGAGTTCGCGCCGATCACGTGGCCGGCCTCGTCGAGGATCCGCAGCGTGATCTTCTGCCGGTACATGCCGCGCAGGGCGAGCAGGCCGATCACGATCGGCGGATAGATCCAGATGAGCGACGCGCCGCTGACGTTGACGTTGGCCGCGTCTGCGCCCAGGAGCGCGGCGACGATCGCAAGTATCAGCATCACGACGTCGAGTGCGACGGTCGTGACCACGAGCCCGCGCCCCGTCAGGAAGCTGCGCCGCGGCCCGGGCGGCGGCGCGTGAAGCGGTGGCTCAGAGACATGCTCCGACCGAGCGGCGTCCGCGCGCTCGGTCGAAACAGGCGAGAGAGCCACGTCTTCCAGTCCAGCTACAGATCGTGGGCCATCGTTCGCCAAAAAAAAGACTCCCTGGCCCCCATATCGGTGAGCCAGGGGAAGTCTTTAGCACATGTCAGCGGGTCAGACCGAACCGGTCGGGCGCGAAATGCGCCGGATGCCGAACCCGGCTGCGAGCAGCGCTGCGGCTGCCACGAGCACGAGCCCAACGTCGAGACCAGTGAAGGGCAGCTGCGAGCTGGACTTCTGCTGCACCGCGGCCTGCGGGGTCGAGGTCTTGACCTCCGCTGCGGGCTGGTTCGGCGTCTTGTTCTCGATCTGACTCTGGACGACCCCGCTCGGCGTGCTGTAGCCGTTCTGCACGGGATCCGTCGACTGCCCCATCGCTACTGGAGCTCCCACTGCGAGCATCGCCGCGGCGAGCCCCGCGATGGTCGTTCTCTTGAAACGCATGAAAGTCGGTCTCCCTACCACGGTTGACTGGGCCTCCTTACCCGTGAGCCTCGAAGCAAAACCCATCCCTGGGCGCGTGCTACCCGTCCGATACCCACCAGTTGCTGCATGGAAACTCTAACGGCGCTCCCCATGTATAGCAACCCGGCGCCCCTCGATTCACCCATTTGGGCTAGCACCTAGAATCCGCCCGTGCCCGTCCGCAGAACCGTTGATCTGCCGCGGGCGGCGCTGACGCGATCTCCCGTGCTGCTGCTGGCTCTGATGGCGGCGGTGGTGTTCATCGTGAGTGTCGCGGACCGGGGTGGCTTCGAGGTGACCACTTGGGCGCCGGTCACGCTTTTCCTGCTCGGGCTCGTGACAGTGGGCGCATTTACGCTGGGCGCGGCCGCGCCGCGAGTGGTCTGGCTGGCCGCCGGCGGGCTGTTCGGCTACGCGCTGTGGAGCTACGCGAGCATCGCGTGGGCGGATTCGCGGGCGGACGCGTGGGACGGGGCGAACCGGACGCTGCTCTACGCCGTCGTCTTCGCGTTGTTCGCGCTCTGGCGCATGCGCGCGGCGGCCGCGGCGACGGTGCTCGGCGCCCTGGCCGCAGGCGTGGGCCTGCTCGCGGCGATCGAGCTGATCAGGGCGGGCTCCGCCTCGAACCCGGGCAGCTTCTTCCTCGACGGCCAGTTCTCGTCGCCGACCTCGTACGCGAACGCGAGCGTGGCGCTCTGGACGATGATGCTCTGGCCGAGCCTGGCGCTCGCGTCGCGGCGGGAGGTCCCGGCATGGGGGCGGGCGGTACTCGGCGCCGCGGCCGTGTTCCTCGGTGCGGTCGCGCTTCTGGGCCAGAGCCGCGGCTGGCTGTTTGCGACGCCCCCCACGGCGATCTTCTTCGTGCTCGTCACGCCGCAGCGGGTCCGCCTCGTGCTGACGATGCTGCTGGTGGCGCTGGCCGAGTTCGCCATCAGCAGGCCGCTGCTCGACGTCTACGACAAGGCGGCCACACCTCAGTTCGGCGACGCGGTGGGGTCGGCCGCGCGCGCAGCGGTCATCGCGGCCGCGGTCGTCGCGGCGATCATCGGCGTGGCAGCGCTGGTCGAGCGCTCGCGTCCGCGGCCATCGCGTGCCGCGTCGCGGCGCGCGGGGCACGCGCTGCTCGCCTGCTCGATCGTGGCGGCGATCGTCGGCCTCGCGCTGTTCGTCGGCAAGCAGGGCAGCCCGTTCACGGCGGTCTCCGACGGGTGGCACACGTTCAAGAGTCAGTCGAGCCCGAAGGGCGGCGGCTCGCGCTTCAGCCAGTCGCTCGGGTCGAATCGCTACGACTTCTGGCGTGTCGCATGGGGCCGCTTCACCGCGCACCCGCTGAACGGCATCGGCGCCGACAACTTCCAGCAGGACTACCTCGCGCGGGCGCGCAGCGGCGAGCAGCCGCGCTATCCGCACAGCGTCGAGTTGCGGACGCTGTCGCAGACGGGGATCGTGGGCGCCGCGCTGCTGGTGCTCGGGCTCGGCGCCGCCGGCTGGGCGGCGGCGCTCGCCATCCGGCGCCGCGCCGGCCTCGGTGCGGCCACGGCCGCGGCCGGGCTCACGTGCTTCGTGTCCTGGTTCGTACACGGTTCCGTCGACTGGTTCTGGGAGTTCGCAGGCCTCGGAACGCTTGCGTTCGCCGCGCTCGGCGTGGCGGCGGGTCTCGTGCCGCGGCGCGCGGGTCAGACGCGTCCGCTCGCGCGCGGAGCGGTTCTCGGGTCGGGAGTGGGTGTCGTCGCCGTGGTCGCGGCGCTGAGCATGGCCGCGCCGTGGCTCGCGCAGCGCGACGTGAACGACGCCGTCGACAACTGGGCGGCCAGCCCGTCGGATGCCTTCGACACGCTCGACCGCGCCGCGTCGCTCAACCCGGTCAGCCCGCTCCCCGACCTGGTCGCGGGCAGCATCGCCCTACAGCTTCATCGCTGGGATCAGGCGGAGCGCCTGTTCCGCGAAGCGCAGTCGCGCGACCCGCGCAGCCAGTTCGCCGAGCTCGAGCTGGGGCTCCTGGCCGCGCGTGGCGACCGCCAGCGCGAGGCGGAGGCGCGGCTGGCCCGCGCGGTGGCGATGAGCCCGCGCGATCTGATCGCGCGGGGCGCGTTGCGACGCGTTCGAGCCGGGCGACCCGTCAACATCGCAAGTGTGAATCACCAGCTTGCACAGCAGACGGAGAACCTCGGCCGGTGAGGGGCAGGACCATCCTGTTCCGCGTCCTCTACTGGGTAGCGGTCCTGATCGTGTCGTTCGCGATCCTCGTGGGGCTGATCATGCTGCTCGAGTCGCGCGACAGCTCGTCCGTCGGCGGCGTCGTGCTCAGCTTGCGCTGGTAGACGTCAGCCGCGCGAACACGACGATCCGCTTCGACGCGCTGTAGAGCGGATGGCAGGCGCTCAGCACGAGCCGCTCCGCGCCCGGCACGCGGTGCGTGATCCACAGCGCCGTGGGCGGGACGATCTGCGTCTTCTCGACGCTGTAGGTGAGCTTGCCGTACGGCATGTCGAGCACGATCTGGTCGCCCGCCTTGAGCTTGTTGATCGTCCGGAACGGCGCGAGATATGTCGTGCGGTGGCCCGCGATGGCGACCGTGCCGCCCATCCCCGGGAAGGAAGTCTTCGGGTAGTGCCCCGGCCCCTTGCGCAGGTCGGCCTCGCCGGTGCCCTGAACCACGACGTAGCTGCGGTGGAGCTTCGGGATGCTGATCCGCCCGAACGCCTGCCCATCGCGTACCTCCGCCTTCCACCTGCGCGCGGCGGGCGCGAGGTTCACGTGGCCTTTGCCGAGGCCGCGCAGCGGCACGAGCTCGCGCGAGTTGAAGTCCTTCGTCGCCCTGTCGAGCTCGTTGGAGAGCTTGTCCTGCTGCTGCTGCGCGAGGTAGGCGGAGACCGGCTCCTGCCACAGGACCGTGAGGCCGGCGTCGATCAGCAGCAGCACGCCGCTGCAGATCAGAACCGAGGCGATGAAGTGCAGGACCGCGTGCAGCGGAGTCCGTCGCCGCTGCTTCGGCGGGTCACCGCTCGGGCGTTCCTCGACTACGGCCGTGGGACTAGTGGGGATCGTCGGGGCCGACCGCCGCAGCCGGCGGTCGCGACTCCTCCGCGAGGGAGGTGATGGTGAGCGGCCCGCGCGCGGCCGCCTCGAGTACCTCGCTGGCCTCCTCGGCCGAGCGGGCGTAGAGCTCTACGAGCATGTGGATCACGATCTGTTCGGCATCATGCTTGTGGAACCGGACATGGGTGAAGAACTCGCGCGTGCCGTGGTCGCCGAAGGCGCCGAAGGCGAGCGAGTCGGCGGCCTCGGGGCCGGAGCACGTCTCGACCTGGTCGGCCTCGACCGAGACGGTGCAGGACGCGACCCACGGTGTGCCAGCGACCATGCGCTCCCAGCGATCCTCGACGGCCTCGATGCGGCTGATGCGGCGGCCGTTCTCCTCGTAGAAGGCGAGGTTGAGATGCGGCTGGTCGTGGAGGCAGTCGAGGCATTGCACGACGGCCTCCTGAATCTCCTCAACGGGCTCGACGGCCTCACCCGTGTCCGGGTCGACCTTGAGCACCCCCTCGTAATGGACCTGGACTTCGAGGTTCTGCGACCAGCAGCGGTAGCACCGCAGCCAGCTGGCAGACGTCCCGACGGAGTCCGGTGCCGATCCGTCCATGGTCCAATTATGTTGGCTGCGTCCAGTCGCGGCCAGCATTGGCAGGATCACGCGGAATGATCGGTGTGATCCTTGCCGGAGGGCTCGGCCGGAGGATGGGCGGGCGCAAGCCGCTGCGCGACTTGAACGGCCGTCCGCTCGCCGCGTATCCCGCCGCTGCGTTGCGCGCGACGTGCGAGCGCGTCGTGATCGTGGGCAAGCGCGACAGCGCGTTGCCCGTGCTCGAAGGAGTGGCGCGCTGGGACGAGCCGGACGAGCCGCGGCATCCTTTGACGGGCATCGTGCATGCACTCGCGCGCGCGGGAGACGACGTGCTCGTGTGCGCCGCGGACATGCCGTGCGTCACGGCGCCGGCGTGCGAGCGGCTGATCGCGAAGCGCGCGATCGCGGCGGCCGGCGGACGGCTCCAGCCGCTCTTCGGCGTCTACCGCGTCGAGTGGCTCGACGTGTTGCGCGCGGCGCCGCCGGACACCGCGCTCACGCGAACGGTCGAGGCACTCGAAGCGCCGCTCGTGGAGCTGCCGGAGGACGTCGTCGTGAGCATCGACACGCCCGAGGCGCTGCGCGCGCTCAGATCCAGAGCATGACCGCGAGGAGAGCGAGCACGAACGCGATCTGACCGACGCCGAACGCGGTGCCGAGGTTGACCGCACCGGCGAGCTCGGCGATGCCGACGCCGGCGCCGAACGCCGCGAGCGTGATGACGGCCTTTCGCACTCCGGGCACGATAAAGGCCCCGCCGCGTAAGCGACGGGGCCGTTATCGGGATGGATGCTGCGCCGACGGACTAGCCGCGGAGCAGCTGGAGGACGGACTGCGGGAGCTGGTTCGCCTGGGCGACCATCGCAGTGCCGGACTGCTGGAGGATCTGGAGCTTCGTGAAGTTGACCATCTCGGAGGCCATGTCCACGTCGCGGATGCGGCTCTCGGACGAGGTCAGGTTCTCCTGGTAGATGGCCAGGTTCTGCAGGGTGTACTCGAGACGGTTCTGCACCGCACCGAACTGCGCGCGCGCAGCCGACACGTTGTCGATGGCCGTGTCGATCTCGGAGATGTCGGTCGAGTCCGCCGAGCTGAGCACGTTGTAGAGCGTGCCCACGCCGGCGCTGCTGCCGAGCGAGATCGTCGAGACCGTGATGATCTCGCCGTCCTGCGCGCCGACCTGGAACGAGATCGTCTGCGACTGGTTCAGCAGCTGGATGCCGTTGAACTGCGCAGTCGAGCCGATGCGCTCGATCTCCGAGGCGAGCATGTTCACCTCGGACTGGATCGCCAGGCGGTCGGTGGTCGAGAGCGAGCCGTTCTTGTACTGAACGGCGAGCTCACGGACACGCTGGAGCATCGCGTGGACCTCGGTCAGCGAGCCTTCCGCCGTCTGCACGAGCGAGATGGCGTCCTGGGCGTTCCGCTGGGCCTGGTCGAGGCCCGTGATCTGTCCGCGCAGCTTCTCCGTGATGGCGAGTCCGGCCGCGTCGTCAGCCGCACGATTGATGCGGTAACCAGAGGAAAGGCGTTCCATCGACTTCGCGAGCTGATCGGACGTCCCGACAAGCTGGCGATGCGCGTTGAACGCCTCGACATTTGTGTTGATTCGCAGTGACATCGGTGGGTGCCCCTCCTAGGCACGGGCTGCCGGTCGCGGCAGGGTGGTCGCTTGGGCCGCCGCGGCAGCCTTGTTTTCTTCCTTGACTGCGGCCCAGATCTCCTCGCGGTAGACCGGGACCGACTTCGGTGCCTGCACACCCACGCGGACGGAGTTGCCGACGATCTCCATGATGTGGATCGTGGTGTCGTCGCCGAGCATGATCCGCTCGCCCGGGCGTCGGGTGATGATGAGCACGGTCAGTTCCTCCTTGGAACGTGAAGGCTTAGAGGGGATTCCTTCGTAGGGCAGGGCGGGGACGGGTCAGGCGACGGCCTCGGCCTCGGGCTCGGGGACCTCGGCGAACAGCGGGGCGCGGACGGAGGTGTCCTTGGCCTCGTTGATGACCTGGTGACCACGGCCGCCTGCAATCAGGATCGGCGCGCGGAGGTTGGCCCTGAAGTCCTCGATGGTCTCGCCCGCGCGGACGGTGACGAGCACCTCGGCCTGCGACGGGTCGCTGATGCCGATCCGGTGGGCCTCCGCGTCGGAGATCTCCACCTCGAACGAGGCGAAGAACTGCCACGGGTTGGTCACCGGGACTGCCAGCGACGGGTCGTCGACGGAATGCAGCCACAGAAACGGGGCCGACTCCTCACGGGCGATCAGCACGTAGCGCGTACCGCCCAGGCCGATGAGGCCGGTTGGGAACTCGATGACGGCGTCGTCCGCAATGTCGAGCGAGCCGAATCGAGTGCTTTCGATCGTGGTTGGCATTGCCTCCTCCTGCTCTCGCTACCTGAGGAAGTCCAGGAGCGACTGTTGGATGATGTTCGCGCCGGCGTGCAACGACGCCTGGTACACGTTCTGCTGCATCGAGTAGTCGATGAGGGTCTTCGCCATGTCGGCGTCCTGGACGTTCGAGAGCAGCTGCGTCGTGGACTCCTCGACCTGCTGGAGACGGCTGTCCGCCGCCTCGAGCCGGTTGGTCGTGGCGCCCACGGTCGCGCGCGTCTGCGTGAGCGAGTCGAGGTTGGTGTCGAGGTTCTGGAGGTCGGCGCCGCGCAGCGCGTTGCCGTCGGCCACGGTGCCGCCGCGCAGGTTCGTCGTGATCGTGCGCAGCGTGTCGAGCAGCTTGCCGTCGCCGGGCGGGCCCGAGCCGTTGCCGAGGATGTTCTGGATGTTCACGTTGACCGTGACCGACACGTTCGGGCCGATCTCGCGCGCCACCGTGCCCGCGTCGCCGGCGTAGGCGTCGTTCACGGGCGTGCCGGTGCTGTACGGCTTCGCGTTGGTGGCCGTGCCGGAGAAGACGTAGGCGCCGCCGTACGAGGCGTTGGCCTCGCCCTTGATCGTGTCGATCAGCTGGTCGATCTCCTGCGCCGCCGCGTCACGAGCGGACTGGCCGGCGGAGTCCGTCGACGCCTGGATCGTGAGCTCGCGGGCGCGCTGGACGGCGTCGTTGATCTTCGACAGCGCGGCGTCGGTGATGTTCTGCCACGCGGTCGCCTCGCCGATGTTGCGCTGGTACTGCTGCACGCCAGAGAGATCGCTCGAGAGAGTGAGCGCGCGGCTCGTCCCGTAGGGGTCGTCGGACGGGCGCGTGATCTCCTTGCCCGACGACATCTTCTGCTGCGTCTTCGACAGCTTCGTGGAGATGTCGTTCAGGTCGGAGAGGACCGACCGCGAGATCATCATGTTGGTGATCCGGCCGCTCATCAGAGACCCACCGATCCGGTCCGGTTGATCAGCGTGTCGAGCATCTGGTCGATCGTCGACATGGCGCGCGCCGACGCCTGGTAGCCGCGCTGGAAGCGCACGAGGTTCGTCATCTCCTCGTCGAGCGAGACGCCGCTCACCGACTGGCGCCGGTCGTCGATCGAGCTCAGCAGCGTGTTGGCGTTGCTGGCGCCGGTCTGCGCGTTCTTGAGGTCGCCGCCGATCTTGGTGACGAAAGCGGTGTAGAGCTTGTCGGCGGTGCCGCCGCGCAGGTTGCCGATCGCGCGGGCGATGTCGTTGTCGCCGGCGGCGCCGCTGGTGGAGGTGCGAACACCCGCGACGCCAACGTTCACCGCGAGGGTCCCGGCTTCGCTGCCCGCCGTGTAGGTGAAGAAGTTGGTGCCGGTCCCGCCTGGGTTGTGCAGTGCGTTGACGTCGTCGGCGAGCTGCTTGGCCGCCGCGTCCAGCTGCGTGCGGTAGGCCTGGATCGTGCCGGCGGTGGCGGCCGGGGGAGAGGTATCGGTCAGCTTCAGCAGCGCGCCGAGCTGGCCGCCCGCGGGCGGCGAGGTCGAGTTGAGCGTCTGCGGCCAGTTGACGGTGGTGTCGGCGACGACCGGCGTGCCGGTCCCGCCGAACGCGACGTCGATCGAGCCGTTGCCGAGGTCGGTGACCGACACCTGCGCGAGCTTCGAGAGCTGGTCGAGCAGCGCGTCGCGGCGGTCGAGCAGGTCGTTCGGAGAGTCGCCGCCGGCAACCAGCGCCTTGATCGAGCCATTCAACTGCGAGATCTGGGTGGCGATCGTCTCGACGTCCCCACCGGGGCCGGTGATCGCGGCGTACTGGGCCGTGGCCTGGTTCTGGACGGTGGAGAGCTGGGAATCGACCTGCTGGAAGGCGGCCGCCAGGTTCTGCCCCTGGTCGATCAGCGCCTGGCGCGCGGCCGGATCGCTCGGCGTGTTCGCGACGTCGCCCCAAGCGCTCCAGAACTTCTGGAGCTGCGCCGAGATGCCGTTGTCACCCGGCTCGGAGAGGCCCATCTCGACCTGGTCGAGCTGCTCGGAGTTCGCCTCCTGATAGCCCACCTGCATCGCCTGTGTGCGGTACTGGAGGTCCAGGAACTGGTTGCGGGCGCGCTGGTATGACGTGACGTTGACGCCGGTGCCGATGCTCGCCAGCACGTTGCCGTTGCCGACACCGGCGGTCATCACGAAGGGGTTGCTCGCGCCGAGGACAGCGGTCTGACGCGAGTAGCCGGTGGTGTTCGCGTTCGTGATGTTGTGGCCCGTCGTGTCGATCGCCTGCTGGTGCGCGAGGATCCCGCGCAGCGTCGTCTCGAGGCCGAAGAAGGTCGAGATCGGCATGGCTCAGGCCTGCGCGTCCACGACGCGGTGGGTCGGGGTCGGGACCGTGTCGGGCCCGGTGGGGCCGTAACCGGCCTCGGGCTCCTCGCCGATCAGGCGGACGAGGTGGTCGAGGAAGGCGAGCTCCTGGCGCATGAGCGCGCGGTTGATGCCGTGCTCGCGCGCGATCTCGGCGAGCAGGCCACGCAGCTCGGCGGAGCGCTCCCGCGCGGCGATCGCCTCGGGCGCGGGCATGAGCGTGGTCATCGCCTCGAGCGTCACGCTCGGCGCGGGGATGCCCAGCGCGATGCCGGTGCGGACGAGCAGGTCGGTGCGCTGCTCCTCGAGCTGCGCGCGCAGCGACATCTCGGTCTTCACCTCGGACAGGCGCATGATCACGCCGTCCACGTCGCGCTCGCGGATCGCCTTGCCCTGGGCCAGAATCGAGCCGTAGAGCCGCCGGGCGGAGTCGATCTGCGCGGCCAGGTGGGCGAGCACCTCGGTCGCCAGCTGCGGGTCCACGCTGCGCTGCTCCGGGGCGGCGATCACTGGCCCGAGTCCTTCATCGCGTCATAGAAGTTCTGCGCCAGGCCGAGGCCGCCGCCCTGCATGAGGCCGTCGGTGAGCTGGTCGGGAAGCATCTGCATGTACATCGACGTCGAGGCGTCCTGCTGGTCGAGGCTGCTGGTGCTGTCGTCGCCGCCGTCGTCGCTCGGATCGGTGTTGCTGTCGTCGGGCTGCGCCGTGGCGGTCATCGCCTTGGCGAGCTCGTCCATCAGCGTGCGCTCGAAGCCGAGGGCGGCCTGGTACGTCTGCTTGTCCTTCGCCGTGCCGTTCCGGACCTCGGCGGGCAGCAGCGACTGGTCGATGGGAGGAAGCGCGCTCATCAGCTCTGCTTCAGCCCGTTGGCGATCTCCGCCATCTTGTCCTGCATGGTGATCGCCTTGCTCGCCATCGAGTACGAGCGCTGGGCGTCCATCATGTCCACCATCGAGTCGGCCAGGTCGACGTTCGACGACTCCAGCGTGCCCTGGGTGATCAACGGGTTCGCGACCCGCCGGACGGGGCCGCTGGCGGCCGAGGGCAGGTAGTTGTTGTCGCCGGCCGGAACGAGGCCGTTCGGGGCGGTGACGTTGAAGATCTGGATCTGCCCGAGGCGGCGGCCGTTCAGCGTGGCCGTGCCGTCGGCGGCGATCGACACCTTGCTCGCGTCGGCGCCCGCCGGGATGGTGAGGCCGGGCACGACGAGGTCGCCGTTCGAGTCGGTGAGACGGCCGCGGGCGTCGACGTTGAAGGCGCCGTTGCGCGTGAGCACGAGCTGGCCGTCCGCGCGGCGGACCTGGAAGTAGCCCTGGCCCTGGATCGCCACGTCGAAGGGGTTGCCGGTCTGTTGCAATGAGCCCTGGGCGGAACCGCGGCCGAGCTGCGTGAGCGCGGCACCGGCGCCGGTGCGCACAGCGGTCGGTCCGTCCTGCTGGTAGATCAGGTCGCGGAACCCGACGCGGACCTTCTTGTAGCCCGCGGTGTTCACGTTCGCGATGTCGTTCGACACCGCGTCGATCCGCTGCTCCTGCGCCGCCATGCCGGCGGCAGCCGTGTAAAGGCCTTCTAGCACTGGTCTCCTTGAATGGAGCCCGGCCCCCGCATAGCGGTCCAGCCGAGACTTCGGTTACTCAGCCCGTTGATCGGCCGCATTCCCGCGAGCTTGAGGGTTAATCGACACGTGGCCTACGCCCCGGGCTTGGTGCCGACGGTGTTGGCCGCCTTCTGCAGCGTCGAGTCGATCGTGCGGATCACGCGCTGGCCGGCCTCGTAGGCGCGGAACGACGCGATCATGTCGACCATCGACTTGGCGGGCGACGCGTTGGAGGCCTCGAGGGCGCCCACGCGGACGGTGCCCGTCGCCTGCCCGCCCGCGGCGCCCGTGACGTACGAGTCGCCGATCTTGCGCGGGTTGGTGAGGTTGAAGACTCCGAGCAGCTGGCCGTTCACGGTGCCGTCGGCGTTGGCGCGCACGGGGCCGCCGTTGCGACCCATCACCTGGTTGCCGAGTGCGTCCTCCAGCGTGCCCTGCGGCGAGAGCTGGAACTGGCCGTTGCGCGTGTAGCGCACGCCCTGCGGTGTCTGGATGCCGAACCAGCCGTCGCCGACGATCGCGAAGTCGGTCGGCTCGCCGGTGTCGCGCACGGGCGCGGCCGTGGTGTCGGTGTAGATGCGGTCGATCTCGGCGCCCATCCCGAGCGGCCCGACCACCTGGCCGCTGACCGTGTTCGAGAGCAGCACGTCGCCGAACGAGCGCTGGGTGGACTTGTCCGCCTTGTAGCCGGGGGTCGAAGCGTTCGCCAGGTCGTTGGCGATCTGGTCCTGACGGACCTGCTCCGCGACCATCCCGGTAGCGGCGATGTAGAGACCACGCTCCATCTGGCCCGGGTGATCGGCCGGTGGCGGCGGTTCTTTAGCGGCGCTCTTCAGCGCACCTTGCTGCTCAGGGGGCGGATAGCGACCCCTATGCAGCACCGCAACCGCCGCGCCACCCGCCACAATTGACGGATGTCGGTGCAGCCGCTCCTCCAGGTCGAGGCCGCGTTCCTCCGGCGCCAGATGCCCGACCTCATCCTGCGCGAGGGGTCCACGCTCGCCGCGCGGGTCGCCGAGCGGCAGGGCAGGCACGGGATCATCATGCTCGCCGGTGCGCCGCTCGTGGCCGAGCTTCCCGACGGCGTCAAGACGGGTGACACGCTCAAGCTGCTCGTGGCCGACACGCGCGGGGAGAAGGTGGTCATGCGGCTCGTTCAGGACCAGGCCGCCGAGCAGGCGCCCACGCCCACCATCAACCTCACGCAGGCCGACGGCTCGCAGGGGAGGCTGACCGTCGACGAGGACGGTAGCCAGGAGGGGGGAGGGGGGCGCGACCGGGAGCAGGCCGCGATAGCCCTCACGTACGAGACGCCGAAGCTGGGCGTCGTGGGCCTGCGGCTGGAGATAGCCCCCGGGGTGGTCAAAGTCCGAGCCGAGGTCACGGCCGGCCGTATCTACGAGCTCGCGGACGACGCCTCCGACGAGCTCAGGAGCCGCCTGACCGCACTCACCGGCCGCGCCGCCGAGGTGACGGTCGTGCCGCGCCACGATCACATCGATGCCTATGCCTGAGGAGCCACGCCGCAGGGCATCGGCTCTCCGCTACGAGGGCACCGGCGCGCCGCGGGTCACCGCCAGCGGAGCGGGCTACATCGCCGACCGCATCATCGAGGTCGCGCGCGAGAACGGCATCCCGATCCGTGAGGACCCGGCGCTCTCACGCGCGCTCGAGGCACTCGACCTGGGTGAGGAGATCCCCGAGGATCTCTACAAGACGGTGGCCGAGACGATCGCCTGGGCCTACAGCCTCGACGCCCGTGCGGGCTAGGCGACTTCGGAGAACAGCGAGGCCTCGTCCTTCAGAGCCGTCTTGAGCTTCTTCTTGAGCTCGGAGTGGATCTGGCAGACGCGGCTCTCGGAGACCGACATGATCTCGCCGATCTCGCGCAGCGTGAGGTTCTTGACGTACAAGAGCACGGCGACCTCGCGCTCGCGGTCCGGCAGGTTCGCGAAGGCGCGGCGGAAGCGCTCCTTGGCGGCGTCCGACATCGCGGCGGCCTCGGGGTCGGCCTGCCTGTCCGAGGACTCGATCGTGTCGATGCGCTCGACGTTGGTCTCGTCGTCGCTCAGCACGAGCGAGTTCAGCGACGTCACGTCGGACGACGCGATCTCGCCCTGGCGCGTGCGGAGCTCGTCGGCCGAGGTGCCCATCGACTCGGCCAGCTCCTCCGTGGTGGGCTGGCGGCCGTGGTTGGTCGAGAAGCGCTCGCGCGCCTTGGCGATGTCGCGCTCCCAGCGCCGCAGCGAGCGCGGGGCCCAGTCCTGGCGGCGCAGCTCGTCGAGCACGGCACCATGGATGCGGGTCCACGCGTACTGCTCGAGCGTCGCGCCCTTCTCCGGGTCGTAACGGTCGATCGAGGCGATCAGCGCCTCCAGCCCGCACGAGATGAAGTCGTCGACCTCGCAGCGCGCCGGAAGCTCGCGGATCTTGTTGTAGACGATGTACTTGACGAGCGGGGCGAACGTCAGCACGAGCCGGTTACGGACCTGTTGGTCGCCCGACTCCTTGTACTGCTTCCAGAGCGCGAGGGTCTCCTCGTGGGAGATGCGCTTCCGGCTACCAGCGTCGGACTTCATCGGTCGTAAGGCTCCTTGAGGGGGGCGAGTCGGAACGGGAGGATCGGGGTCCTTTTCGTCCGCCACCCCGAGTTGCTTTAGCGCTCCCTCACGAAGAGGGCGTGTTCAAGACATGCGACGCACTGCCGATGAACGAGACGATCCGTTCCAGGAGGACCCTCCCTTGGCCCTACGCCTGTCCACTCCGAAGAGCAGCGCCCCCGCTCAGCCGACGCGCGTCGCCGAGCGCCTCGCCGCGCGCGCCCAGTCCGCCCTACTCTCCCGTGACTACAAGGCTTATCGCGAGGTCTTCGGCGAGACCGCGCAGATCGAGGACATCCACCGCCGCTACCAGGCGCGCAAGAACCTGATCGACCAGGGCATGGCCGCCGCCGGCCAGCCGGGCCAGGACGTCGCGCAGCTCTTCCTCGCCGTCGCCCGCGCGACCATCTCGCTGCTCGACGAGAATGCGCGCGAGCCGTACTTCCTGAACTACCTCGGCGTCGCGCTCTACGAGCTGGGCCAGCTCGACGTGGCCGAGCAGCTCTTCCGCGCCGCGCTGCGGCTCGACGACACGGTGCCGTTCGTGGAGGGCAACCTCCGCGAGATCGCGCGCCGCCGCCGCGAGCGTCGCAACGTGCCGATCTCGCAGGGCGTCCGCGCCGCGCTCCAGCCGCTGCTAGCGCGTGCGAAGGACGCCGTGAAGAACGCCCGCCGCGTCGAGGACCACACCCTCTCGCTCTGCATGATCGTGAAGGACGAGGAGGAGATGCTCCCGCGCACCCTCGCGGCCGTGAAGCCGGCGGTGGACGAGATCATCGTGGTCGACACCGGCTCGACCGACCGCACCGTCGAGATCGCCGAGTCGTTCGGCGCGAAGGTGCTCCACCACGAGTGGACCGGCGACTTCGCCGAGGCCCGCAACGTCTCGCTCGAGGCGGCGACCGGCGACTGGATCGTCTGGCTCGACGCCGACGAGGTGCTGGTGGCCGAGGACGCCGACAAGCTGCGCAAGCTCGCCGGCCAGACCTGGCGCGAGGCGTTCTACCTCGTCGAGACCAACTTCACCGGCGACATCGAGGACGGCACCGCGGTAACCCACAACGCCCTGCGCGTGTTCCGCAACCGCCCCGAGTACCGCTTCAAGGGCCGCCTGCACGAGCAGATGGCGCACAACCTCCCGGGCTACCTGGCCGAGCGCGTCGCGCACACGCAGGTCCGCATCGAGCACTACGGCTACCTCGGCGTCGTGCGCGAGTCCAAGGACAAGGCCCGCCGCAACCTCGAGCTGCTCGAGAAGCAGACCGCGGAGGGCGTCGACACCGCCTACCACAAGTTCAACCTCGGCTCCGAGTACCTCGCCCTCGGCGAATTCCAGAAGGCTTCCGATTTCCTCACACGCGCGTGGAAGGAGATGGAGCAGGAGCCGAACCGCACGAACTTCCCCTACATGCCGTCGCTCGCGAGCCGCGTCGTGATCGCGCTGCGCGAGACCGGCCGCCTCGACGAGGCGCACCGCCAGGCGGACGAGGGCCTCGAGGTCTTCCCGGGCTTCACCGACCTCGTCTACCACCAGGCGAACATCGCCAAGGAGCGCGGCGACGTCGAGGGCGCGAAGGCGCTCTACCGGCGCTGCCTCGAGATGGGCGATGCGCCGTCGAAGTACTCCGCGATCGCCGGCTGCGGCTCCTACCTCGCGCTGATGGCGCTGGCGTCGATCGCCACGGGCCAGGAGCAGATCGACCTGCTCACCCGCTGCCTCGACGAGCACCCCGTGTTCTACGGCCCGGTCCTGCCGCTGGCCACCGCGCTGCTCCAGGCGGGCAGCGAGCCCGCCGACGTGGTCACCGCGATCGAGTCGCGCGTGGAGAACCCGACGGCCACCGTCCGCTTCATGCTCGGCACCGGCCTCTACGAGGGCGGCGCCGCCGCCGAGGCCGAGGCGCAGTTCCGCGGCGTGCTCGACGCGCAGCCGGACCTGGCCACCGCGCGCGTCGCGCTGGCCGAGGCCGTGCTGTCGCAGCAGCGCTGGGGCGAGGCCGCCGAGATCGCGGCTCGCGTGCCGGCCGGCGATCCGTGCACCGCGGCCGCGCGCCGCACCCAGCTCTTCGCGCACCTCGTCTCGGGTGACACGGATGCGGCCGCCCGGCTGCTCGGCGAGTCGGCTGCCGATCTGACCAGCGCCGACAGCGCGCTGTTCGGCGCCTGGCTCGACGCGAGCACCGGCAAGGGTCTGCCGGCGACGCTGCCGAACGACACCGTGCCGCTCCTCACCGCCACGCTCGAGGCGCTCCTGCGCACCACGCAGGTCGACGCGTTCGGGCTCATCGTGCCGCTCACCGAGCGCGCCGGACTGCCGCTGCGCGAGGTCCGCGAGACGATGGCGGCGATGTACCTGCGCCGCGGGTATCTCGACTCGGCCGCCGACGAGTGGATCTCGGTGGTGCAGGACTTCGGCCCCGACGCACGGGCACTCACCGGACTCGGCCTCGTGGCCGCAGCCCGCGACCTGCGCGAGGACGCGCTTGTATTCGCGCGCGAGGCGAAGGTGCTCGACCCGAGCCACGAGCCCGCGTCGCTCCTGGTCCAGAACCTGGAGCTCGTCGCCTGACCGTCTGACGCGTCCGCCCGGATCAGACAGTTCTCAAGTTTCGGATTTCTCCGTCGAATACCCGAGACAGGTGGCGGATAAGTAATACGTCACCTGGATCCAGGGATGGATCGAGACGGATTCCAGGAGGAACAATGGACTTCAACCTTCCGCCCCTCGGCGGAGTAGAGCGAGCGGCACAGGCACAGCGCCCGAAGGGCGTCAAGGCGGCCGCGTCCGCGGAGCCGGCTGCGGCCGTGACCGTGGACACGCTTCCGGCGTCGCCGCCGGACAGCGTGCTCGAGGAGATGTCCGCCGCCGCCAAGGTGGCCGACACGCTCCACGAGCAGGGTCGCGAGCTCCACTTCCAGACGGTGGGCGACGGGCGCGTGGTCGTGCAGGTGCGCGACCTCGACGGGAACGTGATTCGCACGATCCCGGCGGGCAAGGCGCTGGACGTCGCTTCCGGGGCACCACTCGACTGAGCTAGATGGCAACCAGTAGCCCGACGATCAACTTCGGAGGCCTGGCCTCAGGCCTCGACACGAACTCGATCGTCGATCAGCTGATGGCGATCGAGCGCCAGCCGCAGACGCGGCTGAAGCTCCGGCAGTCCCAGATCGACGCGCGCAAGACCGCGCTGTCGGACGTTGCGTCGCGCCTGAAGAACCTCAGGACCGCGGCGCAGGACCTGAAGTCGCCGACGCTGTGGCTCGACACCCAATCCGTCGACGTCAACGATTCCACCAAGGTGGCCGCCACCCGCACCGGCGGCGCGGGCACGGGCGGCTACCAGGTGGAGATCGACACGCTCGCGAGCGCGTCGCAGCACTGGTTCACGTACGCGAGCCCCGCCGCCGACCAGACGATCACGTTCGACTACGGCGGCACCGACCCGCTGAACGCGCCGACCAAGCACCTGTCGGTCACGATCACCGCGGGCTCCGACATCGACGCGGCCGCGAACGCGATCAACTCCACCTCCGATTCGCCCGTCTACGCGTCGGTGGTCACGCTGAGCGACGGGAGCAAGCAGCTCGCGTTCTCGAGCAAGGCGACCGGGACGCAGAGCGACTTCTCGGTCAGCGGCGCCGCCGGCGTCCTGACAGGCGAGACCAAGGCCGTGCCCGGCATCAACGCCACCGGCAAGATCGGTACGCAGGCATTCGACGAGCAGTCCAACGTGATCGCCAGCGCCATCCCCGGCGTCACCCTCACGCTCAAGGGCGTGACCGGCGCCGCGAACCCCGTGACCGTCACGGTGGGCGCGCCGGGGCCCGACAAGGAGGCGATCGCGGCCAAGGTCAAGGCGTTCGTCGACCAGTACAACTCCACCGTCTCGTTCATCCGCTCGAAGGTTCAGGAGAAGCCGGTCGCCGGCGCGAGCAGCGCCTCCGACATGGCCAAGGGCGTGCTCTACGGCGACACCGCGCTGAACGGCCTGCTCAGTCAGATGCGCGTCGCGATGACGAACTTCTACACGGCCGGCGGCGCCGTGCCGGGGACGCTCGACCAGATGACCGAGATCGGCGTGAGCACCGGCAAGTCGGTGGGTGCCGGCTCGATCAACCAGGACTCGGTCGCCGGCCTCCTCACCTTCGACAAGGACGCCTTCATGACGGCCTTGACGGGTGACCCGAGCAGCGTCCGCAAGATGCTCTCGGGCACGACGACCGACGGCGGCTTCGCGCAGTCCTTCGACGCCCTGCTCGCGCCGGTCGTGCAGGCCGACGGCACGATCGACCAGACGATTCGCAGCCAGGACGCTCTGCGCCGCTCGCTCTCCGACCAGATCGCGCGCATGGACCAGATCCTCGCCAAGAAGCAGGAGACGCTGAAGCAGCAGTTCACGGCGATGGAAGCCGCGATTCAGAACAGCTCGTCCCAGGGGCAGTGGCTCTCCGGGCAGCTTGCGGCGTTGAATAACAGGTAGGAAAGCGGAGTTTGGAAAGCGGAAAGCGGGGCGCCCGCTCCTCCCGCTTTCCGCTTTCCCGGCCTCAAGACCACGCCCTTCCGGCCGACTACGTGGGCGTAGCAGTCAACCGTCCCGAGGCAGAATTGACCCCCTACGCCACCGCACAGCAGGCATCGGCCTACCGCGATTCGAGTGTCCTGACGGCGCCGCCCGAGCGGCTCGTGGTGATGCTCTACGACGGCGCTCACCGGTTCCTGTTCCAGGCCGCGCACGCCATGCGCAGCGGCGACATCTCGCTGATGAACAACCGGATGCAGCGCGCCGAGGCCATCCTCACCGAGCTGCGCCAGACGCTGAACCACGAGAAGGGCGGCCAGATCGCCGGCCGGCTCGAGGCCATCTACGCGTTCTGCCAGCACCACCTCCTCGAGGCGCGCCTGAAGCGCGACCCGGAGCGCATCGAGCAGGTCATGAAGCTGCTGGGCGAGCTGCGCGAGGCGTGGGAGCAGATCGCCGCTCAGTCATGAGCCCGTACGACGCACTCGTGGACCTCGCGGAGCGCGAGCTCGAGTTCGTCAGCGCGGGCGACACCGAGCGGCTGCCCGAGATCGCCAAGCAGCGAAACGCGCTTCTCGCAAGCCTTCCGCCAGTGCCGCCGCCCGAGGCGCAGCCGGCGCTGGAGCGCACACTCGCACTCCAGAACAGCGTCACCGCCGAGCTTCAGCGCCGCCGCGACGGCATCGCCGCGGACCTGCGCAAGCTCACCCACGGCCGGACCGCGATGCGCGGTTACGCGCCCGCGATCGAGCCGCGCAAGCTCGTCGATCGCGCGGGCTAGCGATACCCCCTAAAGCCCGGGCCGCTGCGCGCCGATTACGGGGTTGACCGCCACGGATCGGCGGTCCACCAGGTCCAGGGACGGACACGGTTCGATCCTCCCTGCCTGTGCCCCTTTACGACAACACCCAGCTCGGTCTCCAACGTGCGATCTCCGGCGCCGCCATGCGCCAGGAGGTCCTCGCGAACAACCTCGCGAACGCCGAGACCCCCGGCTTCCAGCGCAGCGACGTGGACTTCCACTCGACGCTCGCGCAGGCGATGAAGACCGGCGATCCGAACGCGATCGAGAGCACCAGCTTCTCCGTGCAGCGCGACAACCAGGTCATGCGCGCGGACGGCAACGGCGTGGACATCGACACCGAGTCCGCGGACGTCGCGAAGAACGGCCTGGAGTACGACGCCCTGATCAGCATCGCGCGGGCCCGCATCGGAATCCTCAAGGCCGCGATGGGCGCCTCATGAGCATGTTCGGCGCACTCGACGTCTCCGCCAGTGGCCTCACCGCGTCGCGCATGCGGATGGACGTGGTCGCGGAGAACCTCGCCAACGCGGAGACCACCCGCGGCCCGAACGGCGGCCCGTACCGCCGCAAGGAGGTCGTGCTGCAGAGCGTCGGCGACGGCGGCTTCCAGTCGGCCCTCTCGGCCGCGGCCGGGAACATTCCGGGCGCCGGCAGCGCGCAGCAGCCCGGCGGCGTGCAGGTGACCGGCATCGTGGAGGACAACTCCGCGCCGCGGATGGTCTACGACCCGAGCCACCCGGACGCGAACGCGCAGGGCTACGTGGCCATGCCGAACGTGAACCCGGTCACGGAGATGGTCGACCTGATCTCGTCGTCGCGCTCCTACGAGGCGAACGTCACCGCGATGCAGACGGCCAAGTCGATGTTCTCGAAGACGTTCGACCTCCTCCGCTGATGCCGACGATCCCGCCCATCGACCCGAGCTTCTCGGTCAACGGCCCGGAGTGGAACGTCGGCGGCGTCGGCTCCGTCGACCCGAACGTCGACAGCACCGCGGCGCCCTCGTCGGGCGGCTTCGGCTCGATGCTCGGCAACGCGATCTCGAGCCTCGACAAGACACAGACCGACGCCGCCCAGGCGTCGCAGACGCTGATCGACGGCACCGCCACCGACCCCACGTCGGTGGTCATGCAGGTCGAGCGCGCGCAGCTGGCGATGCAGCTCGCATCACAGATCCGCACCAAGGCCACCGAGGCCTACACCGACGTCTTCCACACCCAGGTCTAGGTAACCCTCCATGGCTCAGGCACGCGCAATCCTCATGAACATGACCCCCAAGGGCCGCCTGATGCTGGCCGGCTCGGTGCTCGGGGTCATCCTCGTCGCGTTCCTGATGCTGCGCATGGCGTCGGCCCCGTCGTACTCGACGGTCATGGCGGGCGTCGACCCGGCCCAGACCGGCAAGATCACCACCGCGCTCGACGCCAAGGGCGTGAAGTACGAGATCCAGAACAACGGCACGGCGATCGCGGTCGACAAGTCGCAGATCTCCGAGGCGCGCATCGCCCTCGCGGAGAAGGGGCTGCCCGCGACCTCGCAGCCGGGGATGGAGCTCTTCGACAAGCAGAAGCTCGGCGCCAGCGACTTCCAGCAGCAGGTGACCTACCAGCGTGCCCTCGAGGGCCAGCTCGCACAGACGATCGGCCAGATCGACGGCGTGGGCGGCGCCACCGTGCAGCTCGTGCTCCCGCAGGACCAGCTCTTCCAGGACCAGCAGTCGCAGGCCAAGGCCGCGGTGCTGCTGTCGGGCTCGGGCCAGAGCCTGAACCCGGGCGCGGTGCGCGGCATCGCGCAGCTCGTCTCGGGCAGCGTCAAGGGCCTCGCCCTGAACAACGTGTCGATCACCGATTCCACGGGTCAGCTCCTGTGGCCGAACTCGGAGGGCGGCGCCACCGACGGCCAGATGGCCGCCACCACGAAGCAGGCCGCCGAGGCGCGCTACGCGCAGGGCGTCGAGTCCAATCTGAACGCGCTGCTCGCGCAGACACTCGGGCCCGGCAAGGCCCAGGTGCAGGTGAACGCGGACCTCAACATGGACCAGGCGACCTCCAACGAGCTCACCTACGGCAAGAAGGGCGTGCCGCTCCAGACCCAGAAGGAGAACGAGACGCTCCAGGGCTCCGGCGCCGGTGCCGGCGGCACAGCGGGCACCCCGTCCAACACCGTGCCGTCCTACGCGGGCGCCGCAGGTGGCTCCGGCTCGAACTACAAGCACACGAACGGCTCGACCACGTGGGGCGTCGACAAGAAGGTGACGCACACGAAGGTCGCTCCCGGGGCGGTCAACCGCCAGAGCGTGGCCGTGATGGTGGACTCTTCGGTGCCCAAGGCGCAGCTCGCCGCGATCCAGCAGGCCGTTCGCAACGCCGCGGGCATCAACACCAAGCGCGGCGACACCGTGTCGGTCTCGCAGGTGGCGTTCGCCAAGCCTCCGGCGCCGGCCAAGACGCCGATCACCACGAGCGCGCTCGGCGTGGCCAAGTACATCGTCGCGGGCCTCGGCCTGATCGCCTTCCTCTTCTTCGTGACGCGCCACCTGCGCCGTCGCGAGGCGGAGACGCTGATGGGCGAGCCGGTCTGGCTGCGCGAGATCGAGGCGCCCACCACGGTCGCGGAGCTCGAGGCCGGCGGCGGCTACCGCCTCGGCCCGGGCGACAGCGCCGCCGGCGGACGGGCGCGCAGCGAGGGGAACCCGATGCGCGGCGAGCTCGAGAGCATGATCGACAGCGAGCCCGAGCGCGTGGCCCAGCAGGTCCGAGCCTGGATGAATGAGGACTAGGGCGGGCTGCTAGGTGGCTGAGCTCAAGACCCCGTCGCTGCCGGCGGTCGCGGAGATGCCCAAGCCGGGCCCGTCGCCGACGGCCAAGATGACCGGCCGCCAGAAGGCCGCGGTCCTGCTCGTGACGCTCGGGCCAGACCGCGCGTCGCAGCTGTTCGGCCATCTGCGCGACGACGAGATCGAGGCGCTCACGCTCGAGATGGCGAAGCTGCGCAACGTCGACTTCGAGACGACCGAGGCCGTGGTCGGCGAGGCGATGGAGATGACGGCGGCGATGAACTACATCGGCGCGGGCGGGTTCGAGTATGCGCGCGACGTGTTGGAGAAGTCGCTCGGCGTGACCAAGGCCGCCGAGATCATGGGCCGTCTCTCCGCGGTGATCGAGGCGCGCCCGTTCGAGTTCCTGCGCCGCACGCCACCTGAGCAGATCGTCGCGTTCCTGCGCAACGAGGCGCCGCAGACCATGGCGCTCGTGATCGCAAACCTGCACACCCAGCTGTCGGCCGAGGTGCTCGCCCAGCTTCCGCCCGAGACGCAGGCCGAGGTGGCGCTGCGCATCGCGACGATGAACGAGACGAGCCCGGACGTGATCAAGGAAGTGGAAGCCGTGATGCGGCAGAAGCTCGCCAACGTGATCTCGCAGGAGTACTCCGCCGCCGGCGGGGTGGACTCGCTCGTGGACATCCTGAACCGAGCCGATCGCGGCACCGAGCGCAACGTGCTCGACAAGCTCGCCGAGGCGGACGCGGACCTCGCCGAGGAGATCCGGATGATGCTGTTCGTCTTCGAGGACATCGTCAAGCTCGACGACCGCAGCGTCCAGGTGCTCCTCAAGGAGGTCGATCAGAAGGACCTCGCCCTGGCGCTTC
>JAICJV010000060.1 GCA_025928265.1 Thermoleophilaceae bacterium | reverse complement strand
GCGAAGCCAATCACGAGCAGTCCGGTGACCAGGAAGAACTTGCGCAGGTCGAGCTTGAGCGAGCCGCGGTAGAGCGCGACGCCGAGCGCGATCGCGGTCGCCAGCCCGAGCGCGCCGCCGATCACCGTAGGCAGCACGCCGTTGTCGCCCACCGACACGAAGAGGAAGAGCGCGGTCTCGAGCCCCTCGCGGGCGACGGCCACGAACGCGACGAGCGCCAGCGCCATGCCGCCGCCGGCGGCGACCGCGTCGCCAACCTGCGTGCGCAGCGTCCCGCCGATCGTCTTGGCCTGCTTGCGCATCCAGAAGACCATCCACGTGAGGACGGCGGCCGCGATGAGCATCGCGGTGCCCTCGTAGTAGGCCTCGGCGTTGCCCTCGACCTCGCCGACCGTGATGAACAGGAGCGCGCCGACGGCGGCACTCGCGGCCACGGCCCAGCCGGTCCCCTGCCAGACGGCGGTGCCGTGCTTCTCGCGTTGGCCGGTCTTGTTCAGGAACGCGAAGACGAGGCCGAGCACGAGGCAGGCCTCGAACGCCTCACGCAGCACGATCACGAATGCACCCACCGTTTGTCCCTCCGGTCGCCGGTCGCTGTGTTAGGGGAGCCTAACACGAATGCCGAGCGGGCCAGTCGGATATGCCCGGCGTCGGCTCGCTTTGTCACCATGGGCGTGTGACCGCCGTCGATCGCACGCACCCGATCGCAGTGTTCGACTCCGGCGTCGGAGGGCTCACGGTCCTGCACGAATGCCTCGTCTGGCTGCCACACGAGGACTTCGTCTACCTGGGCGACACCGCGCGCTTTCCCTACGGCGGCCGCGACGCGGACGACCTGCGCGCGCGCTCGCTCGCGGTCGCGCGCAGGCTGCGCGACGACGGGGCGAAGATGATCGTGGTCGCGTGTAACTCGGCCACGTCCGCGGCGCTGCCGGCGCTGCGCGACGAGCTGGGCGACGCGGTCGCCGTCGTCGGCACCGTCGAACCCGCGGCGCGCCTGGCGGCCGCTGCCACGCGTAACGGGCGTGTGGGCCTGCTCGCCACTCCGGCGACCGTGGCGAGCGGGGCATACGCCCGGACCCTCGCCGACGTCGACCTCACCTCAGTCGCGTGTCCGAAGCTCGCGCCGCTGATCCAGGCGGGCGGCGAGCTCGACTCCCGCGTGGTGGCGCTCGTGGACGAGTACTGCGAGCCGCTGATCGCTGCGGGCGTCGACACGGTCGTGCTCGGCTGCACGCACTATCCGCTCGTGCGCGCCGTTCTCCAGCGTGCGCTGGGACGCGGCGTGACCATCGTCAGCTCGGGCCAGGCGATCGCGGACGAGGTCGAGCGCCAGCTCACCGAGCGCGACATCGAGAACGACACGGACCGGCGCGGCTCCTACCGCTTCGTGTGCAGCGGTGACGCCGGCGAGTTCCGCGCGCTGGCCGCGCGCTCGCTTCAGCTGCCGGTGGACGGCGTCGAGCGGATCGACATCGAGGAGTACGTGGGCGTCGCGGGGAGGGCCGCATGAGAAACGACGGACGATCGCCCGGCGAGCTTCGGCCCGTCGCCATCACGCCCGGGTTCGTGCGCACCGCGACCGGCTCGGCGCTGATCGAGCAGGGCGGCACGCGCGTGATCTGCACCGCGTCCGCCGAGGAGGGCGTGCCGCGCTGGATGACCGGGCAGGGCCGTGGCTGGGTGACCGCTGAGTACGCGATGCTGCCCGCCTCGACGGGCGCCCGCAAGCAGCGCGACGTGTCGAAGGGGCGGCCGGACGGCCGGACCGTCGAGATCCAGCGCCTGATCGGCCGGTCGCTGCGCGGCGTCGTGGACTTCAAGGCGCTCGGCGAGCGCACCGTCTACCTCGACTGCGACGTGCTCGAGGCGGACGGCGGCACGCGCTGCGCGTCGATCAGCGGCGCTTACGTGGCGCTCCACCTCGCGCTGCAGAAGCTCATCGCCGACGGCGCGCTCCAGGCGATCCCGCTCACCGAGAGCGTCGCCGCGGTCTCCGTCGGAATGGTGGGCGGCACGCCGATGCTCGACCTCGACTACTCCGAGGACTCGACCGCCGAGGTCGACATGAACGTGGTCATGACGGGTGACGACGGCCTCGTGGAGGTCCAGGCCACCGCCGAGCGCACCCCGCTCACGCGCGCGTCGCTCGACGAGCTGCTGGCGCTCGGCGCGGCCGGCATCGAGCGCCTCCGCGAAGCCCAGCAGGCGGCTCTCGGCACGCCCGTCGCCTGAGCAAGATGGACCTCGTTCTCTCGACGCGGAACCCGCACAAGCTGCGCGAATTCGGTCTGCTGATGGCGCCGCACCGGGTACTTCCACTTCCGGAGGAGGTCGAGTTGCCGCCGGAGACGGGAGACACGTTCGCGGAGAACGCGTTGACGAAGGCACAGGCCGCCGCAGATGCCACCGGCAAGCCCGCTATCGCCGACGACTCCGGAATCTCGGCGTACGCCCTCGACGGCCGCCCGGGCGTGTACTCCGCGCGCTACGCCGGCGCGAATGCGACCGACGAGGAGAACCTCGCGAAGCTGCTCGACGAGGTCCCGGACGGCGGCGACCGCCGCGTCGCCTACGTGTGCGCGCTCGCGTACGTCGAGCCCGGCGGCCGGACCCACATGGTCGAGGGGCGCTGCGAGGGCACGCTCGCGCACGAGCCGCGCGGGGACGGCGGCTTCGGCTACGACCCGGCGTTCATCCCGGCCGACCGTGACGACGGACTGACGATGTCGGAGCTGAGCCAGGCGGACAAGGACGCCATCAGCCACCGCGGGCGCGCGGCGCGCGAGCTCCTGGCCTGGCTGGACGCCGGGCGATGAGCGCGCGGGCGGGCGGGCGCGGGACCCGCGACGACGGCGTCGTCAAGCAGCGGGCGGCGTGGATCTCGATCGCCTCCAACAGCCTGCTGATCGTGCTGAAGATCGTGGCCGGCGTGATCACCGGCTCGGTGGCGATCATCACCGAGGCCGTCCACTCGAGCATCGACCTGGTCGCGTCGATCGTCGCGTTCTTCTCGGTCCGCAAGGCGCACGAGCCCGCCGACGAGTCGCATCCCTACGGCCACGAGAAGGTCGAGAACCTGGCGGCCGCGTTCGAGGGCGTGCTCATCGTCCTCGGCGCGGCGATCATCATCTTCGAGGCCATCCGCAAGCTGACCGGCGAGCCGCACGTCGAGAAGATCGGCTTCGGCATCGCGGTCATCGGCATCTCCGCGGTCGCGAACATGTTCGTCTCGCGCTTTCTCTACCGGCGCGCGAGGCAGACCGACTCGCCCGCGCTCGAGGGCGACGCGGCGCACCTGCACACCGACGCCCTCACCTCGATCGGCGTGCTCGTGGCGCTCGCCCTGGTGGCGATCACGGGCGTCGACGAGCTGGACCCGATCGCGGCACTGGTGGTGGCGGTGGCGATCGTGTTCAGCGGCGTCCGGCTGGTGATGCGCTCCTCGCGGGTGCTGGTCGACGAGGCGCTGCCCGAGGAGGAGATGCAGGCCGTGGCCGACGCGATCCGGCAGGTGGGCGCGCCGGAGGTGATCGGCTTTCACAAGATCCGGGCGCGCCGCGGCGGCAGCAACCGCTACGTGGACCTCCACGTGCAGTTCCGGCGGGGCACCACGCTCGAGCGCGCGCACGAGGTGAGCCACCGCCTCCAGGCGTCGATCCGCAACCGGCTCGGCGGCGCCGACGTCCTCATCCACCTCGAGCCCGAGGACGCGGTTCAGTCGCCCACGAGCGACCCGACCGAGTCGCTCAGCGCAAGTTGATCGCCGCCGCGGCGGCCAGCGCGAGCAACACGGCGAAGTAGCCGACGTAGCCGCTGATCAGCACGATGATCGCCGCGATCACGCAGATCGCGACGGTCGCGGCCCAGGAGATTTGGCCGAGGGTCACGCCGCTATTGTGACCGCCGGTGTCCGGTCCGGCCCTGACCCCCGACCTCGCGCTCGACTACCTCGGCGAGCTGTCCACCGACATCAGGGCGGCGCTCGTGCTCGACTCGGGCGGCAAGCTCGCCGCCGTGACGGGCGACGACGAGGAGCGCGGCGAGCGGATGCGTTCCCTCACGACCGAGCTGCTCGACGCGGCGGCCGAGGCCTCTGACGGCGGCGACCAGGTCGAGATCGTGACGGCCGACGGTTCGGTGTTCGCGGTCCGCGGCGAGTCGTGGACGGTGGCGGTGGTCGCCGGCCGCGCGCCGCTCGCGTCGCTCATGTTCTACGACCTGCGCAACGTCGTGCGCGACCTGGGATGAGAGAGCGGCGCGGGCGCATCGGACGGACGGTCGGGGCGGCCTACGACAGCATCGCCAGCGCGGCCCGGCGCGGCGGCCCGAGGCCAGGTGAGCCGCGCGTCGTGGTCTACGACCGCGCCGGCCACGCGACGCTCCTGCGCCGTGACACGTCCGAGCACGAGCGTATGGTCGCGCTCGCGGAGGAGTTGATCGGTCTCTGGAGCGAGCCCACGGGCAGCGGCGAAAACGACGCCGGCTGACCTGACAAAAGGCGCTCTTTGCGGAGAACGAGCGGGTGCCCACGCGCCCGTCCGGTGGGCACCGTCCGCGGCCATTGTTAGCGTCGCTCCCGATTCCAATGCGGAAAACAAGGAGGATCACGTGACCAAGCAGGAGTTCGTAGACCAGGTCGCAAGCCAGTCCGGTCTTGGCAAGAAGGAGGCGGGCGACGCTGTCGACGCAGTCCTGAAGACGATCGAGGAGACTCTGAGCCGCGGAGGAGAGGTCAGCTTCACCGGCTTCGGCAAGTTCAGCGTGGCGGAGCGCGGCGCACGCCAGGGCGTGAATCCGCAGACCGGCGAGCGCATCCAGATCGCCGCCAGCCGCGTCCCGCGCTTCAGCGCCGGCTCCGCGCTGAAGAACGCGGTCAAGTCGTAATAGGGGAAGCGGAAAGCGGAGAGGCGGAAAGCGGGGCCGGAGCCCGATCCCCCCGCTTTCCGCCTTCCGCTTTCCTGCTTCCTGAGCGCGTCACGCCCATGAGAGACTTCAGACCTGATGGTTTGTCCCAGCTGCGGGCGCGAGAATCCGGCCGACGCCAACTTCTGTGGGCAATGCGGCACGCGGCTCGTGGTCGAGCGGCCGTGCCCTGCCTGCGGGCGGCCCAACCCGCCTGAGCTCCGCTTCTGCCGCAGCTGTGGCGGGGCGCTCGACGCGGCCGCGGAGCCGGATGCCGACGGCGTGCCGCCCCCGCTCGGCGACGGCCGCTACGTGCTCGAGAGCTTCCTCGGCGAGGGCGGTCGCAAGCTCGTCTACCTGGGCCACGACACAACGCTCGACCGCGACGTGGCGGTCGCACTCGTCAAGACCGCGGGACTCGACGCCAACGGTCGCACCCGCGTCCAGCGCGAGGCCCAGGCGATGGCGCGCCTGGGCGATCACCCGCACGTGGTCACGGTCTACGACATCGGCGAGGAGCGGGGCGAGCCGTACATCGTCAGCCAGTACATGGAGGGCGGGGCCGTCGAGAACCTCCTCCAGCAGGCGCCGGACCGCCGGCTCGGCCTCGACACGGTCCTGCACGTGGCCGAGGGGATCTGCGCGGCGCTCGAGCACGCGCACCGGCACGGGATCGTCCACCGCGACCTGAAGCCCGCCAACGTCTGGCTCACAGCCGACGGGACGGCCAAGCTCGGCGACTTCGGCCTCGCGTTCTCGCTCGACGGCGCACGCGTGACGCGCGCGGGCGCCATCGTCGGTACGGCCGCGTACATGGCGCCCGAGCAGGCGCTCGGGCATCAGCCCGACGCGCAGTCCGATCTCTACTCGCTCGGGGCGATGCTCTACGAGATGGTCACGGGCCGGCCGCCGTTCGTGGGCGACGACGTGGTGTCGGTCATCTCGCAGCACGCCAACTCCGAGCCGGTGGCGCCGTCGTGGCACACGCCCGGGATCCCGGAGGCGCTCGAGCGGCTGATCCTCGACCTGCTCGAGAAGTCGCCCGACAGCCGGCCGCAGGGAGCGGGGGAGGTGGCGCGGCGGCTCGACGAGGTCCGCGCGAGCAAGGCGAGCGGAGGTCCGCTTGCTCCGCGCGGCGACGAGGCATCGGGCGTCGAGGCGCTGGCCGAGGGCGTCTTCGTCGGGCGCGAGCGCGAGGTGGATGCGCTCCGCAGCGCCCTGGAGGACGCGCTCGGCGGCCACGGGCGGCTGCTCATGCTCATGGGCGAGCCGGGCATCGGCAAGACGCGCACCGCCGAGGAGCTCGTCACCTACGCGCGGCTGCGCGGCGCACGCGTGCTGGTCGGGCAGTCGGTGGAGACCGAGGGCGCGCCGGCGTACTGGCCCTGGGTCCAGATGGCGCGCTCGTTCATGCACGAGGGCGAGAAGCCGCGCATCCGCGAGCTGCTCGGCGCGGGCGCGGCGGACGTCGCGCGGGTGATCCCGGAGCTTGCGGAGGGCATGCCGGGCCTCGAGCGCCCGCACTCGCTCGAGCCCGAGCAGGCGCGCTTCCGATTCTTCGACGCCGTCACCACGTTCCTCCGCAACGCCGCGGCGGACCAGCCGCTCGTGCTGCTGCTCGACGATCTGCACTGGGCGGACGCGCCGTCGCTGCGACTCCTGCAGTTCCTGGCGCGCGAGCTCTCCGACGCGAGCATCCTCGTGGTCGGTACGTACCGCGACGTCGAGCTGGGCCGCCGCCACCCGCTCTCGCAGGCGCTCGCCGACCTCACGCGCCAGAAGCTCGTGCAGCGCGTCGCGCTCCGCGGGCTGTCGGAGGCCGAGGTCGCCCGGCTGATCCAGGCCACGGCCAGCATCGTGCCCCCGCCCGCGCTGGTACGTGCGATCCACGAGGAGACCGAGGGCAACCCGTTCTTCGTGAGCGAGATCGTGAACCTGCTGGCAGCGGAGGGGCAGCTCGACGATCCCGAGGCGCTCGGCGAGTGGACGCTCACCATTCCGCAGGGTGTCCGGGAGGTGATCGGGAGGCGCCTCGACCGGCTCTCCGACGACACCAACGCGCTGCTCGGGATCGCGTCTGTCATCGGCCGTGAGTTCGCGCTCGAGGTGCTCAGCCGGGTCGCGGCCATGTCGCGCGACCGCGCGCTCGCGCTGCTCGCGGAGGCGGAGGGCGAGCGGATCGTGGACGAGGTGCCCGGCTCCGAGGCGCGCTTCAGCTTCTCCCACGCGCTCGTGCGCGAGGCGCTCTACGAGGAGCTGGGCGTGACCGAGCGCGTGCACCTCCACCGCCGTACGGCGGCCGTCATCGAGGAGATCGCGGGCGACGAGCGCGAGCCGCTCGAGGAGCTCGCCCATCACTTCCTCGAGGCCCAGGAGCTCGAACGGGCGATCGTCTACGCCGAGGCTGCGGCGCATCGCTCGGTGGAGGTGATGGCGTTCGAGCGCGCGGCCGAGCTGTACGCCAAGGCCTACCAGGCGCTGGAGCTGCGCTGGCCCACACCGCGCCGGCGCCACGTCGAGTTGCTCGTCGCGCTCGGGATGGCGCAGACCCGCGCGACGGACGGGCGGCGCGCGCGCGAGACCTTCGGCCGCGCCGCCGCCATCGCTCGCGACCTGGGCGAGCGCGACCTCTTCGCCGCATCGGTGCTCGGGCTCGCCACCTGGATCGATATCGGCAAGTACGACGATGAGGCGCCGGATCTGATCGAGGAGGCGCTCGACCTGCTGGGCCCCGAGGACAGCTCGCTGCGCGCGCGGCTGCTCGTGCGGCTGTCGGTCGCCACCTACTTCACCCGTCCCGGCGAGCGCGAGCGGTACGCGCGCGAGGCGCTCGAGATGGCGCGGCGCGTGGGCGAGCCGGACACGCTCGCGGCGGTGCTCGAGCACGCCCACTTCACGATGTCGACACCCGCCGACACCGAGGAGCGCGTCCAGATCGCCACCGAGCTGATCGACGCGGCCGAGCGTGCCGGCGACCGCGAGTTCGCCATCGAGGGCCACGGCATGCGCCTGATCGACATGCTCGAACTGGGCGACATCGAGGGCGTCGACCGGGAGATGGCGATCTACGCGAAGGGCGCGATGACGCTGCGCGAGCCCAACTATCTCCGCTTCGCCACCATCAGGCGCGCGATGCGCGAGACGCTCGCCGGGCGCTTCGAGCGTGTCGAGCCGATCCTCGAGGAGCACTCGCCGCAGACCTCGCGCCACGAGCTCGAGCCGAACACGGTGCAGGCGTTCGGCGTCGTGATGTTCACGCTGCGGCGGCTCCAGGGCCGGATCGGCGAGGTCACGGACTCGTTCGTCGAGTTCGCGGACCGGTACCCCGCAGTGCCGGCGTGGCGCACCGGGTTGGCGCTGCTGTACCTCGAGATCGGACGTCATGACGACGCCCAGCGCGAGCTCGACGAGCTGTCGGCGGACGGCTTCGAGGCGCTGCCGCGCGACGCGAACTGGATCGTCGCGCTGGCGAACCTCTCGGAGGTCGCGCACCGGCTCGAGGATCGCGAGCGCGCGCAGGCGCTCTACGACGAGATGCTGCCGTTCGCGCACCGCAACGTGATCGTCGGCGGCGGCTGGGTCTGCTGGGGCTCGACCGCGCGCTATCTCGGCATGCTCGCCGACACGCTGGAGCGCTACGACGTCGCCGAGCGGCACTTCGGGACGGCGATCGAGATGAACGAGCGGCTCGGCGCGCGCCCGCTGCTGGCGATCACGCAATACGAGTACGCGCGGACGCTCAGCCGGCGCGGCGCACCCGGCGACCTGCAGCGCGCCGACGAGCTGCTCGGCGAGGCGCTCCGCACGGGTGGCGAGCTCGGCATGCGGCGGCTCGTGGAGACTGCGTTCGAGCTGCGGATGCGGGTGCAGGGCATCGAGGCGGCGGATGTGCGGACGTCGATCGACGCCGTGGCCGCCGTGGTCGAGGACGAGCGCCCGGACCTCTCCGGCCACGCCGCGCCCGACGGCACGGTCACGATTCTCTTCAGCGACATCGAGCGCTCGACCGAGATCAACGAGCGCCTCGGCGACCGGCGCTGGCTGGCGGTGCTCCGCGAGCACAACGCGATCGTGCGCGACCGGGTTCGCCTCCACGGCGGGTTCGAGGTGAAGTCGCAGGGCGACGGCTTCATGGTCGTGTTCGCCGACCCGCGCAGCGCCGTCGAGTGCGCCGTTTCGATCCAGCGCGCGATCGTGCAGCGCGCGGACGAGGGCGGCGAGCCCATCCGCGTGCGGATGGGGCTCCACACGGGCGAGGCGATCCGCGAGCGCGACGACTTCTTCGGCCGCAACGTGGTGGTCGCGGCGCGCATCGCGGCGCAGGCGGCGGGCGGCGAGGTGCTGGTGTCCGCGCCGCTGCGCGAGCTGGCGGACGGCGCCGCGAACGTCGTCTTCGGCGAGCCGCGCGAGCTCGAGCTGAAGGGCCTTCAGGGCACCTATCCCGTGCACGCCGTCGACTGGGATCTCGCGCGCGCCGGCGCCGAGGTCTGAGCTATGGCGGCCGTGCACCGGGGTACCATCGCCCCGTCATGGATGCGGAGTCGCGCCATCCAAGCCCCGCGCGGCTGCTCGCGCCAATCGCGCTGATCGTCTTCGGCGTCGCCTTCCTGCTGATCATCTCGAGCGGGGGCGGCGGCAGCAGCACGGACAACGGCGGCGGCCCGAACGCCGCCGAGAAGCGCGACATCGGGTCGGGCAGCACCACCAAGCACTCGACCAAGACGAGCACGAGCACCACCAAGTCGTCCCCCAAGAGCGTCTACGTCGTCAAGACCGGCGACACGCTCGGGGCGATCGCGGAGACCACCGGCGTGCCGGTCGAACGTCTCCAGGAGCTCAACCCGGGCCTCGACCAGTTCTCGCTCGTGGCCGGGCAGCGGATCAAGCTGCGCTGACGATGAGGCGCCCACGTCTCCTCGCGGCGCCGCTCACCGCGGCAGTGGCAGCGCTGGGGCTCGCCGGGCCCGCATCGGCGCAGACGGCGGCCCGGGCGCCGTCGATCGGCGCGCCGTCGGCGATCGTGATCGATGCGAGCAACGGCGAGGTCCTGTACGGCCGCCGCGAGCGCGACCGGCGCGCGATCGCCAGCACCACGAAGCTGATGACCGCCCAGATCGCGCTCACGAAGACCGATCCGCAGCAGGTCTTCGCGATGCCGCCATATCCGATCAGCCCGGCGGAGTCGCAGATCGGCCTGCGCACGGGCGAGCGGATGACCGTCCACGACCTGTTGCGCGCGATGATGCTGCCGAGCGCCAACGACGCCGCCTATGACCTCGCCGTGAACATCGCGGGGAGCAAGACGGCCTTCGTGCGGATGATGAACGCCCAGGCCCGCCGGCTGAAGCTGACCGGCACCCATTACTCGACGCCGGTCGGACTCGACGACCCGCGCAACTACTCGACCGCGTACGACCTCGCGAAGCTGGCTGCCTACGACCTGCGCAACAAGACGTTCGCGAAGATCGTGAACCTGCCGAGCGCGCGGCTGCGCAGCGGCTCGCATCCGCGCACGGTGCTCAACCGCAACGACCTCGTCCGTCGCTACGGGTTCGTCGACGGCGTCAAGACCGGCCACACCAATCGTGCCGGCTACGTGCTCGTGGGAGCGGCGAGGCAGAACGGCGCCCAGGTCATCAGCGTCGTGCTCGGCACGCCCAGCGAGGGCGCGCGCGACGCCGACTCGCTCGCCCTGCTGCGCTGGGGCGTGAGGCAGTTCCGGCGCTCGCTCGCGGTCGTCGCCCATCGCACGTACGCGCGGGCCAACGTCAAGTGGCACGACGGCGAGAAGGTGGACCTCGTGGCGGCACGCAGCTTCGCCTTCACGGCGCGCCGCGGCGAGCGCGTCACTCGCCGCGTGCACGCGCCGAACGAGATCTCGGGGCCGATCAAGCGGGGCACTCGCGTGGGAAGCGTCCAGGTCGTCTATCGCGGCAGGGTCGTGCAGACGGTCCCGCTCGTCACCGCTTCCGCCGTCGAGGGCGCGGGTTTCTTCCGGAAAGCCACGCATTCGCTCGGCGGGCCGCTGCCGACGCTAGCCTTGATCGGGTTCCTCGGAGCAGCCGGGATGCTCGCCTTCAGGGTCAGGTCAACGAGGGTCATGCGGGGGGAGAGAGCAGCACGATGATCATCACGGTCACCCTCAACGCCGCCATAGACAAGACGCTTGCCGTGCCGAACTTCCGCCTCGGCCGTCGCCACCGTGCGGTCGAGCAGACGTCGATGGCGGGCGGCAAGGGCGTGAACGTCGCACGCGCGCTGAAGCGCCTCGGCCAGCCCGTGATCGCGACCGGTGTGGCCGGCGGCCCGACCGGCACGCGCATCATCGAGCAGCTCACCGACGAGGCCATCCTCAACGACTTCGTGCGCATCCGCGAGGAGTCGCGCACCTCCACCGCGGTCGTAGATCCCACGACCGGCGACCAGACCGAGATCAACGAGCGCGGGCCCGCCGTGGCCGAGGGCGAGCTCGAGCTGTTCGTCGACAAGCTCCTCTACCTCGCGAAGGGCGCCGCCGTCTGCGTGTTCTCCGGCAGCCTTCCGCGCGGGATCCCCGACGGCCTGTACGCCCAGCTGATAGCCGAGATCAACCGCCTCGGGGTGCTCACCGTGCTCGACTCGGAGGGCGAGGCGCTGCGGCTCGGCACGCGTGCGGAGCCCGGGATCGTGACCCCGAACGAGCCGGAGGCCGAGGAGCTCGTGGGGCATGAGTTCGCGGACGACGACGACCGCGCCGGAGCGATGCAGGAGATGGTCGAGCTGGGCGCGGGCGACGCGATCATGACCCTGCCGGCCGGCTGTCTCGCCTACACGCGCGAGGGGCAGGACCGCATCCTGTGGTCGGCGACGGTGGAGCGCGGAGTGGTGGAGGCGCGGTCGACGGTCGGCTCGGGCGACGCGTTCCTCGCGGGGCTCGTGGCGGCGCGCTACAGCGGGCGTTCCGAGGAGGACGCGCTGCGCTTCGCGGTGGCCTGCGGGGCCGAGTCGGTGCAGCATTTCGGCGCGGGCGTGCTCGACGCGCGCGAGGTCGAGCGGCTGGTCGCGGACGTGAAGGTGGAGCGGCTGTCGGAGGCCGCGCTCTCCGCCGGCTCGTAGTTGCCGCATTTACCGGGTTTTTGGCTTTATAAGAGGTCCCCGGACCACTGCTAAGGTCAGATTCCCGTCCGCCGCCGAACGTAAGGTTGCCGCCATGGAAGTTGAGATCGGTCGTGGCAAGAAGGGCCGTCGTGCATACGGCTTCGATGACATCGCGATAGTCCCGTCGCGTCGAACGCGGGACCCCGACGACATCGACATCACCTGGACCCTCGGTCCCTATCGCTTCGAGCTGCCGCTGCTGGCGGCGGCGATGGACGGGGTCGTCTCGCCGCAGGTGGCGGGCACGGTCGGCAAGCTCGGCGGCCTGGCCGTCCTCAACCTCGAGGGCATCTGGTGTCGCTACGAGGACGCGGACGACCAGCTCGAGCGCATCGCGCACCTCCCGAAGGAGCAGGCGACGCTGGAGATGCAGCGCATCTACCAGGCGCCGATCCAGGAGGAGCTCATCGCGCAGCGCGTGCGCGAGATCAAGGAGCAGGGCGTCGTGTGCGCGGCGTCGCTCACCCCGCAGCGCGTCACGCAGTACCACGAGACCGCGCTCGAGGCCGGGCTCGACATCCTCGTCATCCAGGGCACGGTCATCTCGGCCGAGCACGTCTCGGAGACCTCCGAGCCGCTCAACCTCAAGGAGTTCATCCGCGAGGTGCCGATCCCGGTCGTGGTAGGCGGCTGCGCGTCGTACTCCACCGGCCTGCACCTCATGCGCACGGGCGCGGTCGGTGTCCTCGTCGGCGTCGGCCCGGGTGCTGCGTGCACCACGCGTGGCGTCCTCTGGATCGGCGTCCCGCAGGCCACCGCGATCGCCGACGTGGCGGCGGCCCGCTCGCAGCACATGCTCGAGACCGGCGAGTACTGCAACGTCATCGCCGACGGCGGCATGCGCAACGGCGGCGACATCTCCAAGGCGTTCGCCTGCGGTGCCGACGCCGCGATGATCGGCTCACCACTCGCGCGCGCCTACGAGGCGCCGGGCCGCGGGTTCCACTGGGGCATGGCCACCTTCCACCCGACGCTCCCGCGTGGCGCGCGCGTGAAGACCACCCAGAACGGCACCCTCGAGCAGATCCTGCTCGGGCCGGCCCACGAGAACGACGGCACGTTCAACCTGATGGGCTCGCTGCGCACGTCGATGGCCACCTGCGGCTACGAGGACATCGCCTCGTTCCACCGTGCGGAGGTCATGGTCGCGCCGGCGCTCCAGACGGAGGGCAAGCAGCTGCAGCGCGACCAGTCGGTCGGCATGGGGGCCACGGCGGCGGCCGCTCCGGCGCCTGTCTCGGTTGCGGACAACGGCGGCGGCGTTGCCACGCCGGCGCTCGTCGGGGAGTAACTCCGGGTGGCAGAGACCCTCACGACCCCGCGGCCTCCGGCGGCGGGCGTCGGCGCGACCCGTTCCGAGGAGGTCCTGGTCCTCGACTTCGGGGGCCAGTACTCGCAGCTGATCGCGCGCCGCGTGCGCGAGTGCGGCGTGTTCAGCGAGTTGCTGCCGCACACGATCGACATCGAGGAGATCAAGCGCCGCGCGCCGCGCGGGCTCATCCTCTCGGGCGGGCCGGCGTCGGTCTACGCCGACGGAGCGCCGCGGCTGCGCGGTGAGCTGCTCGAGCTCGGCATCCCGGTGCTGGGCATCTGCTACGGCATGCAGGCGATGGTGCTCGAGCTGGGCGGGCGCGTCGAGGGCGCGTCGGTCGGCGAGTTCGGACGGTCGCATCTGCACGTGCGCGAGCACGGCCGGCTGCTGGCGGAGCTGCCGGACGAGCAGAGCTGCTGGATGAGCCACCGCGACACGGTGTACGAGGCGCCGCCGGGATTCACGGCGCTGGCGTCGTCGAGCGAGTCGCCGGTCGCCGCCCTCGAGAACACCGAGCGCGGGCTGTACGGGATCCAGTTCCATCCCGAGGTCGTCCACACGCCCTACGGCGGCGCCATCCTCACGCGCTTCCTCGAGGACATCTGCGGCTGCGACATGAGCTGGACCGCGGCGTCGGTCGTCGAGGAGCAGGTCGCGCGGATCCGCGAGCAGGTCGGCAACGGGCGCGTGATCTGCGGCCTGTCGGGCGGCGTCGACTCGTCGGTCGCGGCACTGCTGGTGCACAAGGCGGTCGGCGACCAGCTCACGTGCGTGTTCGTCGACCACGGCCTCATGCGCAAGAACGAGGGCGAGCAGGTCATCGCCGCGTTCCGCGACCACTACAAGGTCCCGCTCGTGGCCGTCGACGCGGAGCAGCGCTTCCTCGAGCGGCTGAAGGGCGTCACGGAGCCGGAGCAGAAGCGCAAGATCATCGGTGCCGAGTTCATACGCACGTTCGAGGAGCAGGCGGCGGCGCTAGGCAACCCGAAGTACCTGGTGCAGGGCACGCTCTACTCCGACGTGATCGAGTCGGGCGGCGGGCACGGTGCGGCCACGATCAAGTCGCACCACAACGTCGGCGGCCTGCCGGACGACCTCGAGTTCGAGCTCGTCGAGCCGCTGCGAATGCTGTTCAAGGACGAGGTGCGGCAGGTCGGCCTCGAGCTCGGCCTGCCCGAGCGGCTGGTCTGGCGCCAGCCGTTCCCGGGTCCCGGGCTCGCGATCCGGATCGTCGGCGGCGAGGTCACGAAGGACCGCCTCGAGATCCTGCGCGACGCCGACTACGTCCTCCAGGACGAGATCCGCTCCGCCGGCATGTACCGCGAGCTGTGGCAGTCGTTCTGTGTGCTCCCGGGCGACCTGCGCACCGTCGGCGTGCAGGGCGACGAGCGCACGTATGGCTACGTCGTGGTCATCCGCGCGGTCACGAGCGACGATGCGATGACCGCGGACTGGGCGCGCCTGCCCTACGACCTGCTGGAGCGCGTCGCCTCGCGGATGATCAACGAGATCCCGCAGGTGAACCGGGTGGTCCTCGACATCACGTCGAAGCCGCCCGGCACCATCGAGTGGGAATGACCCGATGGGGGATTTCGTCTCCTGGATCGTCTGGGGTTTCTTCGTAGGAGCCATCGCCCGGCTGATCGTGCCCGGGCGGCAGGGGATCGGCATCGTCTGGACGATCCTGCTCGGCGTCTGCGGCTCGGTCGTCGGCGGGGTCGTCGCCACCAAGGTGCTCGACATCGGCGACTCGAACAACTTCGACTTCGGCAGCTTCGCGATCGCCGTGCTCGCGTCGGCGCTCCTGCTCGGAGTGGGCGAGCGGCTGCACCGCGCGCTGCCCGATCGCACGCGCCGCGACCCGCTCGATCGCGGCGGCCGCGTCTAGAGGCGCGTATCCAGGCGCCGCCGGCGATGGCGGCGACCGCGACCGTGCCCTTCTTCCTCTTCCTCGACCCCCAGCGCGCGGCGCACCATCGCTGCGAACAGGCCGATGCCCGTCCCGAGGATCACCCAGATCGGCCAGAAGCCGCCGTTCGCCCCGCTGGCCGCCCAGATCACGATGCAGATCGTGTTGATGATGATGAAGCTCGCCAGGCGCGCGCGTACCGGCTGGGAGTCCAGCTTGGGTTCCGGCGGCGCCGCCGCGGGTGGCGCGGCGGGAAGGTCGCGAGTGAGCGCGGCGAGGTCGCCGAGGGTCTTCGCCGAGTACGCCGCGTCGAGTCGCTGCTCGAGCTCATCCGGGTCGAGCCTTCCGTCACCGCCCGCGACGCGCAGCCGGTCCGCGGTCGCATCACGTTCGGCGTCCGATGCACGATGATCCAGCGTGTCCATATGCCGAGGATAAGCGCGTTGAGGTCGCGCCGAGATGAGCGGATGCTTCATCTGTGAGAAGCACCTGGACATGAGCTCCGTGCCGGGCGGCGTGATCGCCGAGGACGAGCACATCGTGGTGTCGCACCTGCCGCTCGTCACGCCGCAGGGCACGGCAGAGTCCGTCTACCTCGGGCGTCTGGTCCTGGAGCCGCGCCGGCACGTCGAGGACCTCGGCGAGCTGACTGACGACCAGGCGGCGTCGCTGGGCCGCATGGCCGCGCGCGGGAGTGCGGCGCTACGCAGGGCGGCGGGCGCCGAGCACGTCTACGCCGCTGTCATCAGCGACGCCATCCCGCACATCCATCTGCACCTGCTTCCCCGCTATCCCGCAACGCCGCGCGAGTACTGGTGGGTGCGGCTCGACGAGTGGCCCGATGCGCCGATGGGCGGGGCCGACGAGGTGGCGGAGCTGGCGGAGCGGCTGCGGGCGGTGGCCTAGCTGTAGGCGTCCCACGCGCGGAGGTCCGCGAGCGGGTCGAACGGCTGGCCGCCGGAGTACCAACCGGGCGCGCTCCACTCCTCGAAGTGGAGGTGGCATGCGGTGGCGTCGCCCGTGTCGCCCACCACGCCGATCTGGTCGCCGGTGTACACGCGGTCGCCCACGTTGTAGGCCGATGGCGCTGCCATGTGCATGTAGCCGTAGTCGGTGCCGGTCCCGGTGCCGTCGATGATCAGGTAGTAGCCGGCGGCGGACTGGTACTTCTTCGCCTTCACCACGCCGCCGCGCGCGGCGATGAGCGGCGTGCCGCACCTGGCCAGCACGTCCTGGCCCTGGTGCGTGTGGCCCGCGCGCCCGGCCCCGAAGCGCGCCGCGCCCTGGCCGAAGTTGTGCCGGCCGCGAACGGGAAAGAGCGCGGGGCGGAGGTCGAAGGCGTCGCGCTGGATGTCGCCGGCGGCCGCGTTGACGGCCTTGGCGCCGCCGGCTGCGACGGCCTCCATCCGGAACGCGTAGCGACCGTTCGGCGCGGGCTGACCGCCGATCATGCCGTCCCACGACACGCGGGCGACGTCACCGCTCGTGGGGACGGCGGGATTGAAGGTCTGGATGACCGCGCCGTCGTCGAGTCGCACGAGGTTCACGGAGACGCTCGCGGCGGGCACCGAGCCGAGCCGGAACGAGAACGTCACCCCGCCCCGCTGGTCGATCGCGAACAGAGAGCGGCTCGTGGCGGTCTCGAGCGACGGGGCTCCGGCGTCCGCCGGCCCGGGGGCGGGGGTGAGCCGCGGGTTGGGAGTCGGTGCCGCCGGCGGCACCACGCGGACCGACGTGCTGCTCGTCGCGTGGACGCGCTTCCCGGCCCATGCGTCCACCGGTCCGCTCTGCGCGCGCATCGGGACCGCGACGGCCAGCGACCTGTCACTTGCCGACTGCACCTTCACCGGCACGTCGTCGCGACTGCCGCGCCCGCCGCGAAACACGACCTTTTTCACGTCGGAGAGGCTTGCGCCTCGCAGCTTGATCTTGCCGCCGCTACGCACGGCCCCGCCGCGGACGCAGCGGCTCACGCACTTCACCGCCTTGATCTTGGGCGTGGCGACGTACATCGCGCCCCCGCTGGAGGCGGCTGCGGTGCCGGCGGCGCCGAGCGCGAGCACGGCGACGACAACGGCGATCGCATACGACAGGCGACAGCGAATGCTGGTGTGCGGGGTCGTCTTCTCTCTCTTTCAGCGGCCTACGGGGTTAGCTGACGGGCTCGCGCCGAAAGAGCGGCGCTACGAATGGGTGATCATTCGACTCGCCCCCGGAGACTCCCCCGAGTCCCCAGCGGTTCCCCCGTCCCCACCCGGCGCGGCCAGGCGGAGTTCGGCAGGTCTGTGAAGCGGGCGGGAGTATAAACGCGCCACCGGCGGGAGTGAGGTGGTCGCTGACCGGTCCGCTGTGTCAAGATCTCGCGCCAGTCCGGGCCTGCCGGGGCCGCATCGTGCCCGCTAACCTCGGACGCTCCTCGAGATGAAGACCTTTGTGGCTACACCCGCTACGCGCGAGCGCGACTGGCTCGTGGTCGACGCGACCGGCAAGACGCTCGGCCGCCTGGCCACGCAGATCGCCGACGCGCTGCGCGGCAAGCGCAAGCCGGAGTTCACGCCGCACTGCGACGTGGGCGACTTCGTGGTCGTGGTCAACGCCGAGAAGGTCGCCGTCACCGGCAAGAAGCGCGAGGACAAGCGCTACTACCGTCACTCGGGCTACCCGGGCGGCCTGCGCACGCGCACTTTCGAGGAGATGATCGAGCGGCGCCCCGAGGAGGTGCTGCGGCTTGCCGTCAAGGGCATGCTGCCGCGCACGCGCCTCGGACG
>JAICJV010000019.1 GCA_025928265.1 Thermoleophilaceae bacterium | reverse complement strand
TCATCGGCTTCCGGCTGGAGGGCGAGCTTCCCGAGGGCTCCACGGCCACGGACCTGGTCCTCACCGTGACCGAGATGCTGCGCCGGAAGGGCGTGGTCGGGAAGTTCGTGGAGTTCTACGGCCCCGGGCTGGCGAGCCTGCCGCTGGCCGACCGCGCGACGATCGGCAACATGTCGCCGGAGTACGGCGCCACCTGCGGGATCTTCCCCGTCGACTTCGAGACGCTCCGCTACCTCGCCTTCACCGGCCGCAAGGAGGACCGGGTCACGCTGGTCGAGGCGTACACGCGCGAGCAGGGCATGTTCCACACGCCCGAGTCGGACGACCCGACCTACTCCGACACGCTCGAGCTCGACCTCGGCGACGTCGTGCCGTCGCTCGCTGGGCCGAAGCGCCCGCAGGACCGCGTGCCGCTCACCGAGGCGGACCAGCGCTTCCGCGAGGCGTTCGAGGAGGACATGGGGCAGCCGTTCAACGGCACCGACGAGCAGTCGGCCGAGTCGTTTCCTGCGAGCGATCCACCCGGCAACTACGAGGGCGAGGACACACCCGATTCGGGTCCCTCTGAGCGAAGCGGCGCCGCCGTGGCCGTGGCCGCGACCAGGAAGCGCGAGGTTGCGCGGGTGACAAACAAGGACGGCGACGAGTTCACGATCGGCGATGGCGCCGTGGTCATCGCGGCGATCACGAGCTGCACGAACACGTCGAACCCGTCGGTCATGCTCGGCGCCGGCCTGCTCGCGAAGAACGCGCGCGAGCGCGGCCTGAACTCCAAGCTGTGGGTCAAGACCAGCCTCGCGCCGGGGTCGAAGGTCGTGACCGAGTACCTCCACAAGGCGGATCTCATGAAGCCGCTCGAGGAGCTCGGCTTCAACCTCGTGGGCTACGGCTGCACAACGTGCATCGGGAACTCGGGGCCGCTCGAGCCGGAGATATCGGAGGCGGTCAACCGCCATGACCTGTCGGTGTGCTCGGTTCTGTCGGGCAACCGCAACTTCGAGGGCCGCATCCACCCCGAGGTGAAGATGAACTACCTGGCGTCGCCGCCGCTCGTGGTGGCGTACGCGCTCGCGGGGCGGATGGACGTCAACCTGCTCGATGACCCGCTCGGGACCGACATGAACGGCAAGCACGTCTACCTGCGCGACATCTGGCCGTCGCAGCGCGACGTGGCCACCGCCGTCGAGGAGGCCGTCGACTCCGGGCAGTTCAGCCGCTCGTACGGCGAGGTCTTCGAGGGCGACAGGAACTGGAACGAGCTCGACGTGCCCGAGGGCGACCGCTACGCCTGGGACGAGAAGTCGACCTACGTCAAGCTTCCGCCGTACTTCGAGGGCATGGGGCGCGATGCGCCGGAGGGGTTCGACGAGGTCTCGGGCGCCCGCTGCCTCGTGATGCTCGGCGACTCTGTCACCACCGACCACATCTCGCCCGCGGGGGCGATCAAGGAGACCTCGCCGGCCGGCAAGTACCTGGTCGAGCACGGCATCCAGCGCAGGGACTTCAACTCCTACGGCTCGCGGCGCGGCAACCACGAGGTGATGATGCGCGGCACGTTCGCGAACGTGCGGCTGCGCAACCAGCTCGCCCCGGGCACCACCGGCAGCGCCACCGTCCACTTCCCGGACGGCGAGGAGATGTCGATCTTCGACGCCGCCATGAAGTACGCGGAGGAGGACGTCCCGCTCTGCGTGCTCGCCGGCAAGGAGTACGGCTCCGGCTCGTCGCGCGACTGGGCCGCCAAGGGCCCGCGCCTGCTCGGCGTCCGCTTCGTGATCGCCGAGTCGTTCGAGCGCATCCACCGATCCAACCTCGTCGGCATGGGCGTCCTGCCGCTCCAGTTCCCCAGCGGTGAGTCGATCGAGTCGCTCGGGCTGAAGGGTGACGAGGAGTTCTCGCTCGACCCGCTCGAGGACGGCGCGAAGACGCTGAAGGTGAAGGCCGGCTCGACGGAGTTCGACGCGACCGTGCGGATCGACACGCCGAACGAGTGGCAGTACTACCGCCACGGCGGGATCCTGCACTACGTGCTGCGCCAGCTCCTGGATTGATCACCCATCACGAGCTCTGCTTCGGGTGCGGGCAGGTGAACCTGTTCGGGCTCCAGGTCGAGCTCGCGCGGGAGGGCGACCGAGTGGCCGGGCGCTTCTTCGCGAAACAGGACCACCAGGGGCCGCCGGGCATCGTGCACGGCGGGATCGTGGCCACCGCCCTCGACGAGGCGATGGCGCTGCTGGTGCACGACTCGCAGATCTCCGCTCTCACGCGGCGCCTCGAGGTCGACCTGCTGCGCCCGGCGCCGATCGGCACGTTCCTGAACCTGACGGCCTGGATGGCGGACGAGCTGACGCTGGAGGCCGAGCTCGAGGCCGATGGGCGCGTCTGCGCCCGCGCCCGCGGCATCTTCGTCCGTACCGGCCCTGCCCCTGCCTAGTCGAACGGGCAGAGGTCGAGCGTGCGCCGCGATGGCGGGTTACGCGGGCCGTTTCCGATGTCGATCGTCCTCTCCGTGGCGTTCCAGCAGCGGCTCGTGTCGCCGCTGACCAGGAAGGTGAAGGTCAATGAGGGCGCCGCTCCGTGGCGCCCGTCCCTCGCGCTGAGCGTGCAGAGAAAATCAGCGCCTCGTGTCGTGGCTCCTTCGGATGCGTTCGTGCATGTCGTCGTACCGATCAGCAGTCGTGGGCGGCTGTGCGTGATCTCGTCGACCTGAGCGGTGAGCTGCGCACGGCCACGCAGGACGTCGCGACTCAACGCTCCCGCGATCGTGGAATCGTCGGCGGGCAGGCGCGCCCCGCCGATCCTCCCCGGATCCATGGACGCGGCAGCGACACCGCTACCGAGCGCGACCACCGCCGTCGCGGTCGCGTAGAGGAGGCCGCGGCGCGCTCGCAGCCGTTCCGACGCGCGGGTCGCGAGGTCCACCGGATCGACGAGGAAGAGCAGAATCACCGCGCCCCAGACGATCGTGGTAACGGCCACTGCTCCCGTCACGGCGTACTCCGCGCCGATCGTGTCGATGAACGAGTGCACGACGATGCCGGGTAGCAGCGAACCAGTGGCTTCGTACAGAAGGCAGAAGACCACTCCGGCGAACGCGAGAGCCGGGACCTCGTACGCCGGATGGCCGCCGACGATGCCCAGGTGCACGAGGCCGAACAGGGCTCCGCCGACCAGCGCGGCGGGCCAGAGCGCGAGCCGCGCACGCAACGCGCGGTAGAGCACGCCGCGGAAGAACACCTCCTCGACCGTCGGTACGACGAACGCCGTCACCAGAAGCAGCGCGATCGCGCCTCCTGTGGAGAGACTTCGGGAGGTCGCGAAAAGGTCGAACCAGTGGCGGGGGTGGATCGCACTGTTGTAGAGGGCGTCGAAGACGCTGATCGCGACGAGCGCTGCGAGCGCCAGTGCGGCGGCGCGGCGCGGTCGCGCGGGTCTCAGTCCTACGCCGTTCGCCGTCAGCCTCTCCCGGCGTCGCAGCACGAAGTACGCCGCCAGCAACAGGCATGCGTCTGCCTCGATCGCTCTCGCCGCGAGCCCGAACCGGATCCCGAAGAGTTCGTGCCGCACGACGGCGATCGCCAGATTGAGCACCCAGCCGGCGACAAACGCGACGACCACGAGCCAGACCGGCCACGGCGAGCGCCGGCGGTTGCGCATCCAGCCACCGTCGAACCCGGCTTCGCCCCGCCCGCCATGCGTTCGGAGATCGAGTTCCCGAGCTTCCGTGATCACCAGTGAGATGTTCCCCACCAAAAGCGCGGTCCAACCCGCGCGGCGTGTTCCGGGCCTGACGCGGAGTGTTCGTTCACGCGCGAAACGGGGATTAGCTTCCCGATGCCGGAAAATCTGTCGCGCCAGATCCTGAAGGAGCACCTGGTGGATGGCGAGCTCAAGCCGGGCGAGCCGATCGGCCTGCGGATCGACCAGACGCTGCTCCAGGACGCGACGGGGACGATGGCATGCATGCAGTTCGAGCAGCTGGGCGTGCCGCGCGTGGCGGTCGATCGCGCGGTGCAGTACGTCGATCACAACGTCATCCAGCTCGACAACAAGAACCCGGACGACCACCGGATGCTTCAGGCGATGGCGCGCAAGTTCGGGATCGACTACTCGCGCCCGGGCAACGGCATCTGCCACTACGTGCACGTCGAGCGCTACGCGAAGCCGGGCGGCATCCTCGTGGGCGCCGACTCGCACACCACCACGAGCGGCGCGCTGGGCATGATCGCGATCGGCGCGGGCGGCCTCGACGTGGCGGTCGCGATGGCCGGCTACCCATACGAGATCGCCTGCCCCGAGGTGGTCGAGGTCCACCTGACCGGCAAGCTCCAGCGCCCCTGGGTGCAGGCCAAGGACATCATCCTCGAGCTGCTGCGCCAGTTGAGCGCGAGCGGCGGCAAGAACAAGATCTTCGAGTTCACCGGCGACGGCACGCGCGACCTCAGCGTCCCGGAGCGCGGCACGATCGCGAACATGATCGCCGAGCTCGGCGCGACCTCCGCCGTGTTCCCGCCCGACGACAACACCCGCGAGTGGCTGCGCATGCAGGACCGCGAGGACGACTTCGCGGACATCGCGCCCGACGAGGGCGCCGAGTACGACGACCGGGTGGAGATCGATCTGGACGAGCTCGGTCCTCTGGTCGCGAAGCCGCGGAACCCGGACAACGTCGTGCCCGTCGAAGAGGTCGCGGGCACCGACATCGCGCAGGTGTGCATGGGCTCGAGCGTGAACTCGGGCTACTACGACCTGGCGCTCCCGGGCGCGATCCTCGCTGACAAGGGCGGCCAGGTCGTGCACCCGTCCCTGCAGGCGACGGCCACACCCGGCAGCCGGCAGATCCTGGCGGCGATCGCGGAGTCGGGCGTCTACCGGCAGCTGATCGAGGGCGGCGTGCGCATGCTCGAGCCGGTGTGCGGCCCGTGCGTGGGCATGGGCCAGGCGCCGCCGTCCGGCGCCAACTCGCTGCGCACCATGAACCGCAACTTTCCCGGTCGCAGCGGCACGGAGGACGATTGCGTCTATCTGTGCTCGCCGGCCGTGGCGGCAGTGTCGCTGATCGAGGGCAAGATCGCTGACCCGCGCGAGTACGGCGATCCGCCGGAGATGCTCGAGCCGCCCGAGCTCAAGCCGTACGCCGACGACCTGCACATCTTCAAGCCCGCGTCCGACGACGAGGCCGAGAAGGTCGAGATCCCGCGCGGGCCGAACATCAAGACGCCGCCCGAGCACGAGCCGCTGCCGGACGAGCTCGAGGCGAAGGTGGCGACGGTCCAGCCGGACAACATCTCCACGGGCGACCTCGCTCCCGACGGCGCCGAGGTGATGGCGTACCGCTCGAACATCCCGGCGATCGCCGAGTTCACCTTCCGCCACCGCGACCCCGAGTTCCGCAAGCGGCTGAAGGAGTGGGGGAGCGGCTTCATCGTCGGCGGCGACAACTACGGTCAGGGCTCGTCACGCGAGCACGCCGCGCTCGCGCCGCTGCAGCTGGGGGTGAAGGCGGTCTTCGCGAAGTCGTTCGCGCGGATTCACCGCCGCAACCTCGTGGCGCAGGGCATCCTCGCGCTCACCTTCGAGGAGGACTCGGATTACGACGAGGCCGATGTCGGTCAGTGCTGGAAGCTGCCGAAGATCCGCGAGGAGCTCGGGAACGGCGCGGACCAGATCACCGTGGTGGTCGACGACGACCGCGAGTTCAAGGTCACGCACGACTTCGCGCCGAAGGAACGCGAGATCCTGCTCGAGGGCGGCCTACTGCACTGGCTCCAGGAGCACGGCGAGCAGGCGCCGACGAAGTAGCAGGCCGGCCGCCAGCAGCGCGATCCCGAGCGCGGCTAGCAGCCCGGCGTCGATGCCGGTGAACGGCAGTGTTCTCGGCGAGGCCGACGCTGCCGGCTCTGCGGGCTGCGGGCTGCGGGCTGCGGGCTGACTGGTCACGACAGGAGCGCTTGTGCCCGAGCTTGCCGAGTCGCCCAACACGTGAACCTCACCCTGCTTGGGCGTGTCCGAAGCCGCGGGCCCGTCGCCGTCGTCCGGCACGGTCGGCCCATCAACCTGGTCGGCCGGGTCGGTCACCGTCTGTCCGTCGCCGATCGTCTGCGTCCCCTGGTCGGCCTGGTCGCCGCTCGTGCAGGTGGGCGTGCCGTTCTCGCCGACGCCCGTGCAGACGGGGCCGGGCATCGTGTCGGTCGACGGAGTCGTCTGAGCCGACGCGGGAACGGCGAAGGCCAGCGCGGCGAGAACCGCCGCCGGCAGGGTGAGCGGCTTGAGCATGCGGCCAGTCTCACCCGGAAAACCGGAATTGGCAATCGTTTGGTCGCCTACTTGCATCCTGGAGCTCCGCCGTGCGAGTCTGGACGCATGTTCTATGCGGCGGCGCTCGCGGCGTTCGCCCTTCCGCTGGGTGGTCTGGGGCACTACCAGCCCGGGCCGATCCATGGCACGCCCGCGGCGGGCGTGACCGTGACCTCCGCTGCCGCCGGGAAGGTCTACGGCGGTCATACGAACGGGGGCGAGCCGATCGTCTTCCGCACGCGCAGCAGCAGGGTGAAGAGCATCGTGCTCCAGGTCCACGCCGACTGCGACTCGGGCGCGTTCTTCCCGGCTGCCACCACGCTCGGGGGCGGCGCCAAGTCCACGGCGCCCGCCATCCACGGCGGCCGCCTGTCGAGCGCGGGCAGGTTCTCGGCCACGGCGGCGGGAACCGCCGACCTCGGCACCCAGACGGCGACGGTGCTGATGGCGGTGAACGGCAAGCTCGGAGCGCGACAGTCGAGCGGCGGCGTGGGTGTCGACGTGTCGGTGACCGACAACACGACCGGCCAGGAGGTCGATCACTGCAAGGCGACCGAGTCGTGGTCGGCGCCGGTGTCCGAACGGCGCGTGTTCGGCGGGTCGACCGCGCAGGACACGCCGATCGTGATCGAGCTGAGCCGCAGCCGGACGTCGGTGCGCACGTTCTGGTTCGGCGTGTTCGCGGACTGCACGCCCGACGGTGCGATCAATCCCGCCGATGCGATCACCAACTTCCGCATCCGCAAGCACAGGTTCGGTGACAGCTTCAGCGACGAGGGCGACGACGGCTCGGGCGGGCGGCTGCACGTGGACTACGCGCTCAAGGGCAAGATCGGGCGGACGACGGCCGGCGGCACGATTCAGATCACGGCGATCGACCGCGACGGGCAGGGCAACGTCACGTCGAACTGCCCGTCGGGTCCGGTCCACTGGACGGCCCAGCAGTGAGGATCTGCTCGACCGAGCGCACCTTGTCGTCGAGCGTCTGATCCGGCCGGTCGCGCCGCTCGTCGAGCTTCAGCACGCTGTACACGCGCGGGATCCCGTGGTCGAACGGGACCGCGTGCAGCTCCGCGACGACGGCGAGGATGTCGGCGGTCGAGCCCTCGAGCGAGGTGCCCATCGCGTGCATCCGGTAGCGGACGCGGTCCTGAGCGGCCAGGTGCCGCTGGATCTCCGCGACGTACGCGCTGGCGCTCACCTCCTGGCGGCCGAGGGCGAGCACGGTGAGGTCGGCGGTTGCCATCAGAGTCCTCCTCTGCGCAGTGGCGGGGCGGCGCGGTAGCGCGGGTCGCGGTACTCGTCGAACAGTCCGTCGATCGTGGCGAGCACGCGGTCGAAGCCGATCAGCCGGCCCCACTCGACCGGGCCGCGCGGGTGGTTGAGCCCGAGCGTCATGCCGGCGTCCACGTCCTCGGCGGAGCCGACCCCCTCGCCGATCGCGAACGCGGCCTCGTTCACGAGCTGGCAGGCGACGCGGCCGAGCACGAGACCCGGCGCGTCGCCGACCCACTCGGTCACGAAGCCACAGTCACCGAAGAACGACTCCACCCGCTCGTCACGCTCGCCGGTCAACTCGACCAGGTGTCCGAGGGGCGGCACGAGGTTGAACCCGACTCGCGCGCGATCGCCCAGCCGCCTGTCCGCGCACAGCACCACATCTCCGTCGTCGCCCTCGCAGTCGATCACGAGCGAGCCGGAGTCGGTCACGCGGTCGCGAAGAGCCCGGGCCACCGGCGAGTCGCCCACGATCCGCGCGCTCGCTTTCCCCGCGCGCGGCTCCGGATCCGCAACCTCGCGCGGGTAGTCGAACCAGCCGCGCCCGGTCTTGCGGCCGAGCCGTCCCGCGGCGACCATGCGCGCCTGCAGGGGACTCGGCTTCCAGCGCGGCTCGCCGAACGACTGCTCGTCGAACGACCTGGCCACCTCCAGGCCCACGTCGATGCCAACGAGGTCCATCAGCTCGAACGGCCCCATGCGGAAGCCGCCCGCCAGGCGGTAGATGCGATCTATCTGCTCGGCGGTGGCCACGCGCTGCTGGAGCAGCAACAGCGCCTCGGCGCCGAACGGGCGATTGCAGCGGTTCACGAGAAAGCCGGGGCCGTCGCTCGCCACGATCACGTGCTTGCCCATCCGCTCACCCACGGCGCGTGCGACCTCGAGCGCCTCCTCGCCGGTCTGCTCCGCTGCGATCACCTCGAGCAGGCGCATGACCGGCGGCGGGTTGAAGAAGTGCATTCCCACGACGTTCTCGTCGTCGCCTGCCAGCGAGCTCACCAGGATCGACGACGTGTTGCTCGCGAGCACCGCGTCCGGCGCGATCTCGCGAAGGCGCGCGAACAGCTCGAGCTTCAAATCGCGGCGCTCCGGGATCGCCTCGATGACGAGCCCGCAGCCTGCGAGCTCCTCCAGCGAGTCCGCCAGCACGAGCCGCCGCTCGGCGCCCTCCTCGCCGCGCCTCGACAGGCGCCGGTGGATCTCCTCGCCGCCGCGCTCGAGCGCCTCGGGGAACGGGTCGTGCAGGTAGGTGTCGAACCCGGCGAGGCAGCCGAGCTGCGCGATCCCGGCTCCCATCGTGCCGGCGCCCACCACGCCGATCGCGGGCGGGAGGTCCGTCACCGCCCCCTGAAGTCGGGCTTGCGCTTCTCGATGAACGCGCTCATGCCCTCGACGCGATCCTCGGTGGCCATCGACAGCTCGTAGAGGCGCCGCTCGTGGTCGAGTCCCGCGGCGAGGGTGGTCTCGTCGGCGGCGAGCACGGCCTGCTTGCCGAGTCGCACTGCCAGCGGCGGGCGGCGCGCCACCACCTCGGCCAGCTCGATCGCCTCGTCGAGCCACTCCCTCTTCTTCGCGACGCGGTTCACGAAGCCGAGCCGGAAGGCGTCCTGCGCGTCGATCCGGCGGCCGGTGAGCACGAGCTCCATCGCGCGCTGCTTGCCGACCACGCGCGCGAGCCGCTGCGTCCCGCCGCCGCCGGGGATGATGCCCAGCATGATCTCGGGCTGCCCGAACTCGGCGGTCTCCGAGGCGACGATCATGTCGCAGATCAGCGCGAGCTCGCAGCCGCCGCCGAGCGCGTAGCCCGATACGGCGGCGATCAGGGGCGTCTTGATCGCCGCCATGCGCGGCCAGAACGAGGTGAACGGGTTCGACAGCGCCTCCTGGAAGGTGCGGTCGCGCATCGCCTTGATGTCGGCGCCCGCCGCGAAGTACTCGTCGGAGCCCGCGATCACGATCGCCCGGACGTCGGGGTCGCGGTCCCACGCCTCGGCCACCTCGCACAGCATCTCCATCAGCTCCGACGACAGCGCGTTGCGTGCCTCGGGCCGGTTGAGCCGCGCGACCCCGACGGCTCCGCGACGTTCCGCCTCGACGATCACGCCATCGCGTTGATGCCGGTGGCCGCCCGGCCGATGATCAGCTTCTGAATCTGCGACGTGCCCTCGTACAGGGTCGTCACGCGCGCGTCGCGGAGGTAGCGCTCGACCGGGTAGTCGTCGACGTAGCCGGAGCCGCCGTGAACCTGGATCGCGGTGTTGGCGGTGCGCACCGCGGCCTCGGTGGCGAACAGCTTCGCGATCGACGTCTCGGTGGTGTTCGGCTTGCCCGTGTCCTTCAGCCAGCCCGCGCGCCACACCAGCGCGCGCGCCGCCTCGGTGTCCACGACCATGTCGGCGATCATCTGCTGCACGAGCTGGAACGAGGCGATCGGGCGGTCGAACTGCCGGCGGTTCTTCGAGTACTCCACCGAGGCATCCACGCAGCCCTGGCAGATCCCCACGCAGCCGGCGGCCACGCTGTAGCGGCCCGAGTCGAGCGCCGACATCGCCACCTTGAAGCCGTCGCCGACGTCGCCGAGCAGCGCCTCGTCGCCCACCTCGACGCCGTCGAGCGAGAGCTCCGCGGTGTCGGACGCGCGCAGCCCGAGCTTGCCGTGGATCGAGGCCGAGCTGAACCCGGGGGAGTCGGTCGGGACGAGGAACGCCGCCAGCCCGCGGTGCTTCTGCTCGGGGTCGGTCTGTGCGAATACGAGCGCGAGCTTTGCGTGGTTGCCGTTCGAGATCCACTGCTTCTGGCCGGTGATCTTCCAGCCGCCCGACGTTCTCTCCGCGCGGGTCTTCAGGTTGGCGGCATCGGATCCCGTGTCGGGCTCCGTCAGCCCGAAGCAGCCGAGGATCTCGCCCGAGCAGAGGCGCGGCAGCCACTCGTGCTTCTGCTCCTCGCTGCCCCAGCGCTGGATCGACGAGCACACGAGCGATGTCTGCACCGACACGACCGTGCGCGCGCTCGAGTCGCCGCGTCCGACCTCCTCCACGATGAGCGCGTACGTGCGGTAGTCGAGGCCGCGGCCGCCGTACTCCTCCGAGACGATCGGACCCAGGTAGCCCATGTCGCCGAGCTTCCTGACGAGGTCCGTGTCGAAGCGCTCGTTGCGGTCGTTGTCGCGTGCGACGGGGATGATCTCGCGGTCGGCGAACTCGTGTGCGGTCTCGCGAATCAGCCGCTGCTCGTCGGTCAGCTCGAACTCGATCACGGCTGCGGACCCTACCGGGCGCTTGCACAGGGGCGTAAAGTCCCTGGCCCTTCTGGAGGTGTACCCCATGAGCATCCGGGTCACAAAGCCGGCGCTCGACCAAGAGGAGGAGCTCAGGCAGCACGTGGAGCACTTCCTCGTAGCCGCCCACGAATTGCCGGCGCTCGACATCTCCGAGCGCATCGACGTGGTGGAGCGCATCACGTCGTTCCTCGCGGAGATGCTGCTGCCGCACACGATGACGGAGGCGCGCCTGCTCTATCCGGCAGCGGCACGCCTTCTGCACGAGCGCGACGACAGCGAGTCGGTGGTGCGCGACCGCAATGCGGTGCGCGAGCTGCTCGGAAGACTTGCGGAAGCCGACGCCGAAGACGTGGGCGCGCTGCAGGAGAGCCTGTACGCGCTCTACACGTTGCTGTCGTCGCACTTCTGGCGCGAGGAGGCGCTGATCGTGAAGCTCGCTGCGATCGAGGACGAGGATCGCGTCCGCCATGTGATGGACGAGATCGCGGCCGCACGCCGCAGGCGCTTCAGTCGACGGACGGCCACAGTCGCCGTGGCGGCGGGGGCTGAACCCGCACGCGCGCGCGGCCTACGGTAAGCCCGTCGGCCCCCACGACCGCCGGGTTCAGGTCGAGCTCGGCGATCTCGGGGTGCCCCTCGACCATCGCGGCCACGCGCAGGATCGCGTCCTCGAGCGCGGCGACGGCGGCGCGCGGCGCGCCGCGGTAGCCCTCGAGCAGCGGGAAGGTCTGAAGCGAGCGCACCATCTCGTGCGCGTCGGAGTCGGTCAGCGGAGTGATGCGCACGGCGGCGTCGCCGATCAGCTCGGCGGTCGTGCCACCGCCACCGCACGCGACGACCGGGCCGAACAGCGGATCGGTGACCACACCCACGATCATCTCGACGCCACTGCCGCCCGGGTTCATCCGGAGGCCGTAGCAGGCGAGCAGGCGTGCAACCGCCGCGTCGTCGAGCCAGCCGGGCCCGTCGCGCAGCGCCGCCGCGATGACGCCGGCGGCCTCGTCGCCGTCCACGTCCTCGAACGCGACCTTTCGGCCCGGGTCGCGCGCGCACCAGCGCCGGTAGCGCACCGCATGTCCGAGCGCCGCCGCCGCGTTCTCCGGGAATGCGTACACCGGCACGTGCTTGCCGTCGCGTTCGAGTGTCGGCGGAGCGTTCACCTGCGACATCAGGACGGCGAGCAGCGGGACGCTGCCCGAGGCCTCCGCGATCGCCCCGGCCACGTCGCCCGGGTCGCCCACGGCCGGCGGGATGAAGATCGCGACGAGCGCGTCGGCGTCGCCCGAGTCCGCGATCGCGCGCAGGGCCTGCGAGTAGTCGCGCGGAGTGGCCGGGTCGAGCCTCCGGACCTCGGCGACCTCGAGCCCCGCGGCGGCGCAGGCGTCGGCGCAGAGCGCCGCCGGGCCGCTCGTGTTGGTCACGATCGCGACCCGCGGGCCGTGCGGCGCCTCCTGCGACTCCAGCAGGTGCGCGACGTCGAGCAGCTCCGTGAGCGTGTCGGCGCGGATCACCCCGGCCTGGTGGAACAGCGCGTCCACGGTCAGGTCGGACGCCGCGAGCAGCGCAGCCGTGCTCGACGTGGCAGCGTGCGTGCCCGCGCCCCGGCGGCCGCTCTTCACGGCGAGGATCGGCTTGCTGCGTGCGGCGCGGCGCGCGATGCGCGCGAACTTCCGCGGGTTGCCGAACGACTCGAGGTAGAGCAGCATCACACGCGTCCCGGGATCCTCCTCCCAGTACTGGATGAGGTCGTTGCCCGAGATGTCGCCCTTGTTGCCGGCGGACACCATGGAGGAGATCCCGAGCCCGTACTCGATCGCCGCCAGCGCGAGCGCCCCGCTCTGCGACATGAAGCCAACCTCGCCAGGTCGCGGCAACGCCTTCGCGAAGCTGGCATCGAGCCGAACGTCGGGGGCGGTGTTCAGCACTCCCTGGCAGTTCGGCCCGACGAGCCGCATGCCCGCCTCGCGGCAGATGCGCAGAAGCTCGAGCTGGCGCTCCGGGCCGTCGCCGGGCGCTTCCGCGAAGCCCGCCGACGTGACCACGAGTGCGCGCACGCCCGCGCCGGCACAGGCGCGTGCGGCGTCCAGCACCATGTCGGCCTCGACGGTGATCACGGCGAGCTCGACCGGCCCCGGCGCCTCGCTGAGCCCTTGATAGACGGGCCCTTTGAAGCCCTCGGCGACGAGGTTGCGCAAGATCGCCGCGCCGGCCTCGGTCGACGCGCCGATCACCGCGACCGACGCCGGCGCCAGCACGCTGCGCAGCGCGGCGACCGCCGCGTGGCGCTCGCGCAGCTCGAAGCGCTCGACCGCGCCGGGCGACAGCGTCGTGGGGAACTCGACGATGATCTCGCCAGGCTCCGAGCGCGTGCGCACGGCGAACCCGCTGTCGCGAAAGACGCCGACCATGCGGTGGTTCTCCGCCAGCACCTCGGCCTGGAAGAAGTGCACGCCCGCCGACTCGGCGACGCCGGCGAGGTGCGCCAGCATCGTGGTGGCGAGTCCCTGGCCCTGGAACCGGTCGGCGACCATGAAGGACGCCTCGGCCCAGCCCTCGTCGCCGAAGCGCGCGTACTCGGCATGCGCGATCACGCGGCCGGCCTGCAGCGCCACCACGCCGAAGCGCTCGTCGCCGTCCACGTCTACCGCGTGGTGGGCCGCACGCTCGACGTTCACGCCGCCCGAGAAGTAGCGCAGCCGGCGCGACTCCTCCGACAGCTCCGCCAGGAAGTCGCGCAGCGCGCGGGCGTCGCTCGGCTGCACGGCGCGGACGCGTGCGGTGGACCCGTCGCGCAGAACGACGTTGGTCTCGAGCGCCGTGGCCATCCCGGCCTGCCATCGTAGCCCGCGTGAATCGCTACCTCCGCGTGCTCACCAGGCCCCACGTGCTGCCGCTCGTGCTCTCGAGCATTCTGGCGCGCATGCCGATCGGCGTGCTCGCTCTCGCGCTGGTCCTGTTCCTGCGCGAGCACACCGGCTCGTATTCGGCCGCGGGCGCCGTGGCCGGAGCGTTCGCGCTCGCCAACGCATTCGCGGCCCCGGTGCTCGGACGCCTGATCGACCGGCTCGGCCAGCCGCGCGTGCTGGTTCCGGCCACGTTCGTCCACGTGACGGCGCTGGTCAGCCTCGTGGCGCTCGGCGTCGCCGGCGAGCCTGCCGTGGTGCTCGGCATGCTGGCCGCTCTGGCGGGCGCGGCCCTGCCGCCGGTGTCGGTGGCGCTGCGGCCGCTGTGGAAGGGTGTGGTGGGCGACGACGACCTGCTCACCGCCGCGTACGCGCTCGACGCGATCATGGTCGAGATCGTCTTCATCGTCGGGCCGACGATCACCGCGGTCGTCGTGGCGGTCTTCTCGACCGCCGCGGCCGTCGCCGTGAGCGCGGGGTTCATGCTCGTGGGCGCGCTCTGGTTCGCATCGCTCGAGCCGTCGCGCCGCTGGCAGCCGGGCGGCGCCCCCACCGGCGCGCTCGGTGCGTTCGCGTCACCTGGCGTCCGTACCCTCGCGATCGCGATGCTCCCGTTCGGCTTCGCCATCGGCGCGATGGAGGTGTCGCTGCCGGCGTTCGGCGCCGCGCACGGATCCGAGAGCCTGCCCGCGGTGCTGCTCGCCCTCCAGGCCGCCGGCAGCGCGGTCGGCGGGCTCTGGTACGGGTCGCAGGGCGAGCGCTTCGGCGGCCTCGTGCCGGCGTACCTCGTCCTGCTCGGCGCGTTCCCCGTCACATTCGCGCTGATCGCCGCCGCGGGCTCCGTGGCGTCGATGGCGGTGATCATCACGGTGAGCGGCGCGGTGCTGGCGCCGCTGGCGGTGGCGGAGAATCACGTGCTCCAGCGGATCGCGCCGCAGGCGTCGATCACGGAGGCGTTCACCTGGGTGGTCACGGCGACCGTGCTCGGGCTCGCGGTCGGGAACGCCGTTGCGGGCGTGGTCATCGACGCATCCGGATGGCGCGCGGCGATGATCGTCGGCGCGGCAGTTCCCACTGCCGGCGCGATCATCACGTTCATGCGACGGCACACGCTGCACGAGACCTACGCCGAGGCGCGTATCTAGTGGCGCGCTTCCTGGTCGTCGGCTGCGGTTGCCGTGGCCAGTCGCTCGCGCGCGAGTTGATCGCGGCGGGTCATCCGGTCCGCGGCACGACGCGCGATCCCGCGCGGCTGCCGGAGATCGAGGCTGCGGGAGCGGAGGCCGTCGTCGCCGACCCGAACCGGCTCGCCACGCTGATGCCCCACCTCGACGGCGCTTCGGGCGTTCTCTGGCTCATGGGGACCACCGAGGGGCCCGTTCACGGGTCACGGCTCGAGTCGATGCTCGAGTTCATCGTCGACACTCCCGCGCGCGGCCTCGTCTACGAGACCGGGGGAGTCGAGCGCGAGGACGGCGTGTTCGCCGTGCAGTGCGCGGTCGCCACCTACGAGATGCCGCTCGAGATCCTTGACACCGACCCCTCGGATCACGAGCGTTGGCTCCGCGACGCGAAGGCTGCCGCCCTGCGTCTGCTAGGAATAACCTGAATCCCGCACGAATTTCAGACTTTTAGACGGAGGTGATTCGCCATATGGCGGACTACGCAAAGGACGTACTGGTCGAGACGGACTGGGTGCAGGAGCACCTGAACGACGACACGATCCGCATCGTCGAGGTCGACGAGAACCCCGCCCTCTACGCGGAGGCCCACATCCCCGGCGCCATCGGGTTCGACTGGAAGACGGACCTCCAGGACCCGGTCAAGCGCGACTTTCTCGATCCGGACGCCTTCGGCCGGCTGTTCGGCAGCCGCGGCATCTCGAACGACCACGTGATCGTGCTCTACGGCGACCGCAACAACTGGTTCGCCGCATACACCTACTGGTACCTGAAGTACTACGGCCACGACAACGTGAAGCTCATGAACGGACCGCGCGAGAAGTGGATCTCGGAAGGGCGCCCGACGTCTACCGAGGTGCCCCAGTTCGAGTCGGCCACGTTCAAGGCGCAGGACGGCGACGACTCGATCCGCGCGGTGCGCGACGAGGTCATCTCGAAGCTCGACTCGAGCACGAGCCTCGTGGACGTGCGCTCGCCCGCCGAGTACTCCGGCGAGCTCATCTCGATGGCCGGCTACGAGCAGGAGGGCGCGCAGCGCGGCGGCCACATTCCCGGCGCCGCGTCGGTGCCGTGGGCGCAGGCGGTAAAGGAGGACGGCACCTTCAAGTCGGCCGACGAGCTGCGCGAGCTCTACACGAGCAAGGGCGTCGTGAACGGCGACGAGGCGATCATCGCCTACTGCCGCATCGGCGAGCGCTCGGCGCACACGTGGTTCGTGCTGCACGAGCTGCTCGGTCAGCAGGACGTGAAGAACTACGACGGGTCATGGACCGAGTGGGGCAACCTCGTCAATGTCCCGATCGAGAAAGACGTGTAGGCTGGCCCCGTGATATGGAGGTTCCGCTGACGCGAGGTTCGCGCCCTGCACAGCAGGCCGGCGGAACCGAACATTTCACTTCATCTTCTGGGGGAGGGCTGACGGCCGCCGCTAACACCGGCGGCCGTTTGCTTTCTCAGCTCTCCGCGGCGGATCGCGCGGAGCTCGAACAGTTGCTCGCCGAGTGCGATGAGTTCGAGGATCTGCCCGGCAAGTGGCAGGCGGCGATCCTCAGATCACAGGAGCCAGACGCTCAAGCAGGTCCTGAACGATCCGGGCAGTCGCACCCCAGATCATGTTGCCATCCACCGTGTAGGTCGGCGTCCTGATCGGCACGCCGCGGCGGATCAGCCGCTTCATCTCGTGCCCCGCGACGAGGTCGCGCAGCGCGAACTCCAGCACCACCTCGACCTCGGTCGGCTGAAGCTCCCACGTCTTGCCCGGCTCGATCAACCCGACGAACGGGTGGATCTTGTAGTTGGTCACGAACGTGCCGACCGGCGGGAGCGCGCCGATCAGCTCGACGTCGAACGTGGGCAGGCCGATCTCCTCCTCGGCCTCGCGCAGCGCGGTGAAGCGGAGGTCCTCGTCGGGCTCCTCCTGGCGGCCGCCCGGGAACGAGATCTCGCCGGCGTGGCGCTTCATGTCCTGGCGGCGTTTGGTGAAGACGCAGTGCAGCGCGCCATCGGCGACGTACAGCGGCACCAGAACGGCCGCGTCCTTGGTCCCGGGTGCGTCGAGCGCTGCCGCCTCCTGAGGCGTCAGCAGCAGCTCCGGGATGCGGTCCACCATCGGCCTATTATCGATCGCCATGCCCGAGGCCCTCGTGATCGTCGACTTCCAGAACGACTTCACCCCCGGCGGCGCGCTCGGCGTCCCCGAGGGGGATGAGATCACCGACCGTGTGAACGAGCTGGCCGCCGACGACCGCTTCGACGTGGTCGTCGCCACGCGCGACTGGCATCCGCCGGACCACCGCTCGTTCACGGAGCAGGGTGGGATCTGGCCGGTCCATTGCGTGCAGGAGACGCCGGGCGCCGAGCTGTTTCCGGGGCTCGATCAGTCGCACGTCGATGTGATCGTCGACAAGGGGCAGCCGCGCGACACCGAGGGTTACTCCGGCTTCCAGGCGACAACGCTCGAGGGCGTGCTGCGCGAGCGCAGGATCGACAGGATCACCGTGGTCGGGCTGGCAACCGACTACTGCGTGAAGAACACCGTGCTCGACGCGCGGCGCCTCGGCTTCGACGTGGACGTCGACAGCAGCGCGATCCGTGCGGTCGAGGTGCAACCCGGTGACGGTGACCGCGCGATCGACGAGATGCGCGCTGCCGGGGCACACGTCAGCTGAGCTCGAGCGTCTCCTCGAACATGACCTCGCCCTCGAGCGTCCGGTGCACCGGGCACTTGGCGGCGATCTGCATCAGGCGGTCGCGCTGGTCCTCGGGCAGCTCCTTGGGGAGGCGAAGGATCAGGTTGAACTTGGTCGGCGAGCCGCGCTGCGCGGGTTCGTACTCGACCTCGCACTCCACGTCGCCGATGTTCCAGCCCTTGCGCTTCGCGTACATCTCGACGGTGATTGCCACGCACGACGCCAGGCTCACCGCAAGCATCTCCTGGGGATCGGGACCGGTGTCCGCGCCGCCCTGATCCTCGGGTTCGTCGACGGTCACCTCGTGGCTGCGTACGGAAACGGTGTGGCGGTAGCTGCCGTTGTCGCGGCGCGCAGTGGCTTTCCTCATCCTCTCCCCTTGAAGAGCTCCGGGTCCGGTTCGTCGGCGTATCGAGCCATCGCGTACACCGCGTCCGACGCGCGGTTCAGGTAGTTGAGCACCGTCTCGTCCGGCAGCTGGCCGGCCAGCTTCAGGTCCACTACCCGGCGCTCGGCTCGCCGTACCGCCGTCCGCGCGACATCGAGCCGCGCCGACAGCTCGCTGCCGCCCGGGATGACGAACTTGGGCGGCAGGTCGACGCGGTCCATGTAGCGGTCGATCACGTGCTCGAGCTCGTCGACCATCTCCTGCGTCACCTTCGACACGCCGGGCTGGAGTCGCCCGGCCGCCTCGGGTGCCGTCGCCAGCTCGGCGCCCGCGATGAACAGCTCGTTCTGCATGCGGAGGATGTCGTCGTAGAGCTCGCGATCGTCGTCGCCGCATGCCGCCCGCGCGAGGCCCAGCGCGGAGGCCGCCTCGTCGACGGCGCCGTACGCCTCCGGGCGCGGATCCGACTTGGGCACGCGGCCGCCGTACCAGAGGCCGGTGGTGCCGTCGTCGCCCTTGCGCGTGTAGATCTTGACCACGCCTACTCCAGCGGGTTGAAGACGAGGCCGGTCGGGATCTTCGGGAAGAAGTAGGTGGACTTCGGCGGCATCGATTCGCCCGCCTCCGCGACGGCCTGGACCTGCTCGACCGGCGTCGAGCGCATGAAGAACGCGGCGTCCGCCCGGCCCGACTCGACCGCCTCGCGCGCGTCGGCGAAGCTCTTCGAGTAGTCGATGCCGCGCTTGTTGCCCACGTCGTCCTCGGTCATGCCGAGCGCGCCCTTGAAGACGAGCGCCTCGAGCACCGCGGTGTCGAGCCGGCGGTACGCGTCGCTCTTGTCCGCGAGCGCCTCGTCGGCGATCGCCTGGTCCTTCAGCGTGAGGCGGTACGGCGTGCGGAAGTGCGCGTCCATATAGCCGAACTGGACCTTCCCGCTGCCCGGCGGCGGCTCGAGCTCGTCGGCGCTCACCTGCTCGACATCGAAGTCCCGCTTGAGTGCCGTGCCCAGCGCCTCGCGCTTCTCGTCGGAGGTGTCCTTCTTCAGCAGCCGGTGGGTGGGGAAGATGGTGAGGCCGGAGTCCTCGAGCGCGGTGAGGAACATCAGGACGTAGGAGTGCTCGCCCTCGCCGCCGATCTCCTGCGCGTACACGCGCGCGGTCTCGTAGCGGTGGTGGCCGTCGGCGATCAGCAGCTCGCGCTCGCGCAGGGCGTCCTGGATCCGCTCGATCGTGCCGGGCTCGGCGACGCGCCAGAGGCGATTCACGGTGCCGTCGGCGTCGGTGACCGTGTCATACGGCTCTTCGCCCGTCACGGGCTCGAGCGCGGACCACGCCTCGTTCTGCGGGTCCGGGAACAGGCTGAAGATGGGGGAGAGGTTGGCGCGGGTCGCGCGCGTCAGGCGCAGGCGATCCTCCTTCGGCCCCGGCTGGGTGCGCTCGTGCGGGCGGATCTTGCCCGGGCCGTAGTCCTCCACGCGCACGCGCGCGAAGAAGCCGTGCCGGGTGTAGGAGTTGCCGTCGGGACCGGTGTAGTCCTGCGTGAGCACCCAGAGGGCGGGCTCGCGCTCTCGGACCATCACGCCCTGGTGGATCCACTCCTCGAGCGTCTCCTCGGCGTGCTGGTACGGGTCGCCGCCGTTCGCTGCCTCGGGAAGGTCGATCTCGACCACGTTGAACGGGCTGCGCGCGGCCAGCTCGGCGCGCATCGGCGCGTCGATCACGTCATACGGCGGCGCGGCGACGCGATCGAGCGACCCGACCGACTTCAGGTCGTAGCGGAGCGTTCTGAGCGGCTGCACATCTGCCATCGCGGCGCGCGACTCTAGCGCCCCGACGGCATCTGGACGCCCCTCGCAGCGTCCTCGGACACTCGCGGCGCCGGGGCGCCGCTTCGGTCCTGCGTCCTTGCGAGGAACGCCCAGCTGCTCGCCGGACTAAAAGCGGGTGCCGAAGTCGGTGCCGTACGTGGCGGCGCGGTCCGTGCCGGACACCGGGGCGCCGCGCGACACGCCGATCCCGATCTCGCGGAAGCGGCGGTTGAGGATGTTGGCCCGGTGCGGGGGGCTGTGCATCCAGCTGTCGACGATCGAGGCCGGGGTGGCCCAGTCGAACGACCCCCAGGCGATGTTCTCGCCGACGGTCCAGCCGCGTGCGCCCTTCAGGTAGTGGGCGCTGCGGATGCGACCGACGAAGTCGCCGTGGGCGAAGTACTTGTGCGCCGTCATCGAGTTGGTGTGGCGCTGGGAGGCCAGGCTCAGACGGCGGTTCAGGTGGAAGCGGCGAAGGTGATGGTCGCGACGGATGTGGTTGAGCAGGCAGATCGTCGCGCGCTTGCTCTGGGCAAGCGAGATGTCGTTCGGATTGGCGTTCTCATTCGCGCAGGCGAGCGCCTGGGCAGGAACGGCGAGGCCGGCAAACACAGCCACCGCGGCGACGGCGACCCGTACTCGGCTCCGATGCGAAGTAGTGGAAGACATACGGAGGGGGTTCGATCGGGGGCGAAGTGCGTCTCCACATGCCTTCGGACCCTCCCCGCGGGGCCTTTAGCGGTTCGCGTCAGCTCATACGTCCGTCCAACCAAGTCGCCCCGCTGTTGCCGACCGGGCACGCGCATACGCTGGATCGGTGATCAAGCGGTGTGGAAGGTGCGGCCACGAGAAGCCGCTCGATTCCTTTCACAGGCCCGGGTCCGGCAGATCGCATTTGGCGCGTGGTACGCGAGCCTTAAGGAGGGCAGGCCATGCTCCGACTGTGGTGGCGTTTCCATCCCGCCGCAATGCAGTGGGATCACAAGCCTGGCGTCGAGAAGACCACTGACGTCGCGAACTGGCGGACGAGGACAAGCAAGCGCCGCGTTCTCGAGGAGATCGCGAAGTGCGAGCTCGTGTGCGCAAACTGCCACGCCGTGCGTACATTTCTCCGACAGCGGGGCGTAGCTCAGCCTGGTTAGAGTGCCGCGTTTGGGACGCGGAGGTCGCCGGTTCGAATCCGGCCGCCCCGATTTGGGCGAGTCGCAGAACTCGTTCGCAAAATCGAATTGCAGCGACAATGCGGCCCGCGCGCTGCGTTCGCAAAAGCCGTTCAGAGTCCCAGTCAGGACCCAGCTGATGCGCAAAAAGCCCAGGCAGCGGGCGTAGCCGTCTACCCCCAGGCGATGCGCGCAAGGGGTCGAAGGAGACCCTCGTCATCCAGGACCTACTGATTGCGCTCGATAGCCGCTCGGGGGAGTCGGCGTTGAACGAAGCGGCGATCCGTCTCGCTCCGGTCGCGCAGGATCGCGAAGAGCGCGAGTGCCAGGCGGTCACCCGGCGCGCCGTGGTGTTGGACGTCCACGGCCCGCACTCTGCGATCTGGGCGCAGGAGCGCCAACAACGTGCGGACAGCGAGCCACAGAGCGGAGAATTGGCATTCGCGACTCCCCTGGCTCAGCCGCGCCGCCGGGCCTTGCTACGCCGTTGGAGATAGATAGGCGACTCGCCCGATTTTCCTGCGGCGCGTCAGCGCGGCCGCACGTAGCCGGCCAGCATCTTGCCGACCTCGATCTCGGCGGTCCCGCTCGTGACCACCGGATCGTTCGCCGCGAACTCGCGAACCTTGTCCTCGTCGTCCGCCTCCAGCACGCCCAGCCCCCACGATCCCGTGCTGTCGAGGATCGGGCCGAACACGACCATGTCGCCCGCGTCGACGAGCGGCCGCCAGTACGCGGCGTGGCGACCCATGATCTCGCGCTCTTCGTCGGTCATGTCGAGGGCGAAGTTCGGCCGCGGTGCCTTGAGCCTGAAGACGAACGTGGGGATGCCGGCAGCATATGTACGCTGCGGCTGCGGTGCTTGAAACGCCGGAAGAACGCGACGCGCTTCAGGCGCTGCTCGACGCCTCGCTGTCGGGCGCCACGACACACCTCCGCTCGATCGTCACCGGGCGCACCATCACGGCTGAGCAGCTCACGCGGATTCTGACCGGAATGTGCACGCTCGCGCTGGCTACCGTGACCGCGAAGGGCGAGCCGCGGATCAGCGGCGCTGACGGGCATTTCCTGCACGGCAAGTGGCACTTCGGGACGGCGCCCACGGCCGCCAAGGCCCGTCATCTCGCAGCGCGCCCAGCGGCGAGCGTCGCGCACATGCGCGGGGAGGATCTCGGCGTGTTCACACACGGGAAGGTGGAGATCCTCAATCCGCGCGACGGCGACCCCGCCGCGGACTGGCCGGACCTGCTCGCCTACTTCAAGGACTTCTACGGTGACGACGCGTTCGACTGGGAGAGCGACGTCGTCTACTACCGGCTGCATCCGCACTGGATGACCGTGTACGCGCCCGACGTGGCGAAGCTCGTCGGGCAGTGACCGCGGCGCTACTGCCTCACTGGCGCGAACGGACGTCGCCTGGCGCGGGCCTGTAGGACCACGACCGAAGCGAGCACGAGCGCTGCTCCCGCGATCTGCGCCGCCGTGAGCGTCTCCGTGAACACGATGAACGCGAGAAGGACCGTGACGACCGGTTCGACCGTGCCCAGGATCGCGGCGGCGCTCGGGCCGACCCGTCGCAGGCCGGCGAAGAAGAGCGAGATGGCGACCACGGTGGAGACCAGCGCGATGCAGACGAGCCACAGCCAACCCAGCCCGGTCACGGCACTCGGGTGCAGGTCGCCGACGAGCCAGGTGGCGATCGCGAGCGTGAGCGAGCCGCCGGTGCAGACGAATGCCGACAGCAGGTAGGGGCTCATCCTCGCCGCCACTCCCTGGCTCGAGAGGATGTAGACCGTGTAGACGCATGCGGCGCCGAACGCCAGCGCCGCCCCGGTGGCGTCGAAGGCTCCCGATCCGGCGCCCGCGAGCACGAGCACGAGTCCGACCGAGGTGAGGCCGAGCGCCGCGAGACGGCGCCCGCTGAAGCTCTCCCGGCCGAGCGCGATGGCCGCGACGGTGACCATCGCCGGATACGTGTAGAGGATCAGTCCCAAAAGCGAAGCGCCGATGCGGTCGAGCGCGACGAAATAGAGCCCGGCCTGGGCGGCATAGCCCACCGCCCCGAGCAGCGAGGCGATGGCCATGTCACGACGGCTCAGGCGTCGCGCGTCGTCCAGCATGCCGTGAGCGAGGACGAGCAGCCAGAAGAGCACGGCGCCGACCGTGAAGCGCACCGTCAGGAGCGTGCCCACCGTCGCGCCCTCCCCGTAGGCGAGCTTGCCGAAGATGCCCATCGCACCGAAGGCGGCTCCTGAGGCAAGTGAGAAGATCGCTCCTGTCGATCGCACCAGGACATCATCGCTGCCGGGCGGCGCGTACGATCCCGCCCGCATGACGATCTGCGAGCAGATCGGCGAGTGGGCCGCGGGGCTCACCGAGGGCGACATCCCGGAGCAGGTGCGCGCCCGGGCGGATCTGCAGCGCCGCTCGATCGAGGCCGCGGCAGCCGCGGGCGCGGACGCCGCGGCTCCCTTCATGCGGGTGGCGCCCGATGGCCCGCTCGGCCGGATCTACGCAAGCGCCGCGGCGTCGATGGCCCACGACTGGGACGACTACCTCTACATGGGGCACACCGGCCACTCGGCGGTCCCGGCTGCGCACGCATTCAGCGACGACCCATCACGCGCCCTCGCCGCCCAGGTGGCCGCGAACGAGGTCGCCGGGCGGCTCGGCCTCGCTCTGTTCGTCGGCCCGCACAACGGGCAGTTCTGGGCGTCGATCCACTGCGCGGGCGCGGCGGTCGCGACCGGCATGGCGATCGGGCTCGAGGCCGAAGCCCTGGCGCACGCGCTCGCGATTGCCCTGTATCAGCCGCCCTACGGGCTGTGGCCCGGCTTCATGGGGCCGTCGTCGAAGCTCCTGACGGCGGCAGAGCCGGCCGTTCAGGGCGCGCGCGCCGCGCTGCTCGCTGCCGACGGCGTCCGCGGCGCGCTCGACGTGATCGAGGACCGCCGCGGCCTGCTCACCCACCTCGCGTTCGTGCGTCGCAAAGGCGCGTTCGAGGGCCTGGGCGACGTATGGCTGACGGACACGATCGCGTTCAAGCCACACCCCGGCTGCGCGTATCTGCAGGCCGCGGTCGACGCGGCGCTGCGCGCGGGTGTCGCGGCGAGCGACGTGCGCGAAATCGAGATAGCCGGCGGCTACCTGACCGTTGCGATGGAGTCGCTCGGCGAGCGGGGCGGACTGAGCCCGGTCGGCGTGACGTTCTCCGCGCGGCTGAGCGTGGCGATCGCGCTCCTCGCCGGCCGGCTGACCCACGAGGAGCTCGATCCCGTGTGGCTGGGCGAGCACGCATCCGACATCCGAGCGCTCGCCGCTCGCACACGCGTGTGCCATGACTGGGAACTCACCCTCGCCACGGTCGAGGGCGCCACCGCCGGCGGGGCCTCGCTGAGCGACGTGCCGCTGCGTGAGTGGAGGCACGCGCTCCGGCGCATGCGTGACCTGCGCATGGCCGACCTCGCGCTGAACAGGCGCGACGTGCGCGCGCTCGCGCAACGCCCCCGACTGCTCCGCCGCATCCGCCGCGCCGCCGCCGGAAACGGCGGGCGCGGCGGCGGGACGGCGGGGCTCGACACGAGCGCGCTGCGCATGAGCTTCCCGTGCCGGCTCGTGCTGCGACTGCACAGCGGCCGCACGGTCGAGGTCACCGGCGACGAGCCAGGAGCCTGCGGGCGGCCGCTGGGCGAGCAGTTCGAGGTCGTCTCACGGAAGTGCGAGACCGTGGGGATGCCTGCGACAGCTCGTTGATGTAGGCCGCGACGACGGCGTTCGAGGCGCGGTCGTAGCGGCGGGAGGAAGGGTTCGCGTGGGTCATGCTGCTTGTTGCTCCATCTCGAGGGTTGCGGGGGTTTCGGCGGCGAGCTCGGTCACGGGCTGCGGCTTGCGCGTTCGCAGGAGTGCGAACGCCAGCGCGATTCCCGCGCTGATGGCCGCCGCTCCGATCAGGAACGCGAGCTGGTAGCCGCCGATCAGGGAGCCGGCGCGGTCATCGCCCTGCGCCAGCAGTGTCTTGGTGTGGTTGGCCGCGAGCGTGCTGAGCACGGCGAGGCCCAGCGCGCCGCTGATCTGCTGCGACACGTTGGTGATACCGGAGCCGAGCCCGGCGTCCGCGGCGGGGACGTTCGCCATCGCGACGGTGAGCAGCGGCATGAACGCGTTGCCGATGCCCAGCCCGAGCGCGAAGGAGGCGAAGAAGATCGTCGGGAAGAACGCGGTGTCGGGCCCGACGGTGCTGAAGAGCAACAGTCCGCCGACGGCGGTCGCCATTCCGGCGGCGAGCACCGCCAGCGGCCCGAACCGCGCGACCAGCCGCGATGTGATGCCCTGCGAGAGCACCGCGACGGTCAGGGTCCACGGCAGGAACGCGGCGCCCGTCTGCAGGGCGCTGTAGTGGCGGATCTGCTCGAGGTAGAGCGTCCCGAGGAAGAACGTCGAGTACATGCCCGTGACGAGGAAGCCGCGGACGAGGCTCGCGTTCACGAGGCCGGGCACGCGCAGGATGCGCAGCGGCATGATCGGGTTCGGGATGCGCGACTCGACCGCGACGAACGCCGCCATGAGCAGCGCGGCGAGCCCCGCGAACGTGAGCACGTTCGAGGACGTCCAGCCGTGGCTGGTCGCGCCGACGATCGAGTAGATGGCGCTCATCAGCGAGGCGGTCACGAGCAGCGAGCCGAGCCAATCGATGCCGTGGCCGAGTCCCAGCCCGCGGTCGGAGCGGATCAGCGCGTAGCCGAGCGCGAACGTGGCCGCGCCGATCGGGATGTTCACGAAGAAGACCCAGTGCCAGCTGAGCGCCTCGGTCAACAGTCCTCCCGCGAGGAGCCCGAGCGAGCCGCCGGCGACCGACACGAACACGTAGGCGCTCATCGCCCGCGCGCGGTCGGCGACCGCCGGAAACTCGGTGACGATGATCGCGAGGATCACCGACGCCTGCGCGGCGGCGCCGACGCCCTGGAGGAAGCGAGCGGCGATCAGTGCGCCCTCGCTGGGCGCTATGCCGCACAGGAGCGACGCGGCCGTGAACGTGACCAGGCCGCCGAGGAACACGCGTCTGCGCCCGATCAGGTCGCCGAGGCGGCCCGCGAGCAGCAGCAGGCTGCCGAAGCTGACCAGGAACGCGTTCACGACCCAGGTCAGGTTCGACTGGCTGAAGTGGAGGTCGTGCTGGATCGACGGCAGCGCGACGTTCACGATCGTCACGTCGAGCACGATCATCAGCTGCGCCAGGCAGACGACGATGAGCGAGGCCCAGCGGCGGCGATCGGGGGTGAGGGAGGCGAGGGAGAGGCTCATGTGGATCCCTTGTCGGGGCGGTATTTCGGGGCTAAACTGGAGGGCGCCTCCGAAATAAGTGGAGGAGACCTCCGGAACTATACGGAGGGACCCTCCGGTTGTCAAGGCGCAGTTGTCAAGGGATCATGAGCACCGTGGGAACGACCGAACTGGACGCGCAAGCACTACTGACCCGCCCGAAGCGGGCGGACGCGCGCCGTAACTACGAGAAGGTGCTGGCCGCCGCGCGCGAGGCGTTCGCGGAGGGCGGCGAGGCCACCGCGCTCGAGGAGATCGCACGCCGCGCCGGCGTGGGCATCGGCACGCTCTACCGCCACTTCCCGAATCGCCAGGCGCTCCTCGAGGCGGTGTACATGGACGAGGTCGAGGTGGTCTGCCGTTCGGCGGCGGAGCTCCAGGACGGCGACCCGTGGGAGGCGCTCAGCGCCTGGTTCGAGAGCCTGATCGGCTACCTGGCCACGAAGCGCGCGCTGGCCGCCGAGCTGCTCGACTACATGGACAAGGACGCCTCGCTCTTCCAGGTGTGCCGGAAGTCCCTCTTCAGCGCGGGCGAGCCGCTGCTGGAGCGCGCGCAGGCGGCGGGCGTCGTCCGCGGCGACGTCACGATCGCCGACGTGATCCAGATGGTCATGGGCATCGGCAAGATCCCCGCGACCGACCCGGCGCAGACGGGACACCTGCTCCGCGTCGCGCTCGACGGCCTGCGTTACACCCCCAAGTCCTAAGACGTTTCCAACCGGTCTTAGGACCAAGGTCCACTACAAACCCCGCCTTCTGTGCCGGGACGATCGCGCTGTCCGGCGGAGGGCGCCGGGCACGGTTCTCGGAAGGGAGTTCCCATGGCAAACTGGCCCTTGTCCGGCGCGGTGCCATTGCGCTGTCGGTAGCCGCATCCCTTGCAGTCGCTCCGGCGGCGTTCGCCTCGGGTGGCGCCGGTGGTGGGGGTGGCGGCGGTGGCGGCGGCGGCGGTTCGACCGCGCCGGCACCCTCGAGCTCGTGCGCGAGGATCACGAGCTTCAGCAACACGACCTCCAACAACTGGGGGAACCTCGCCCGGATCGACACCGACTACACGATCTCGTCGTCGTGCCCGACCTGGGTGTACGCCGATGCGACCTACACGAACCAGCTCACGGGTGTGGTCGACCAGGAGGTCAGCGCCGTGATCCCGGTCGGGACGACGCCGGTCATCGGTGCGTTCGTGGGCGCGCCGCTTCCGTTCTCGACACCGTACAAGGTCACGCTTTCGGTGGTCGACCCGAGCTTCAACAAGCTCGCCTCCACCAGCGCCTCGATCACCACGAGGAAGCCGCTGCAGGTCGACACCACGCCGTAAAGCAGTTTCCGTCGCCTCGCCCGCGGCCGGGCTAACCCAGTAGCGACGCCTCGGCCGCGGGCGATGCGACGATGTCCGGCAACCGCCGCATCCGGAACCCGTTGAAGAGGCCGAGCAGGCTCGCGATTATCGGCACCAGAAGGGCGGCCTGAAGAGCGCGGTGCGTGGAGTCCTCGTTGATCTGGAGGATCTCCTCGCGGACCGGAGGCGGCTGCTTGGCGAGCGTCTTGTCGAGCTGGGTGTTGCTCACGACCTGCGCGTCGTGCTCGAGCGTGTCGGCGATCTGCGCCTGTGCGGGTGGCGGGATGATCTTGCTCGACTCCGTCATGTTCGTGAATGCGATCGAGAGCGTGGCAAGCAGGACCCCGCCCGCCACGGCCAACCCGAACGAGAGACCGAACGAGCCGGCGGCGGAGTTGACGCCGGCGGCCTCGCTGCTGCGCTCGTCCGCGATCGGCGCCAGCGTGTAGTTGTTGAGCTGCGACACGAGCAGGCCGAGCCCGGCGCCCGCGATCGCGAGTGGTATCGCCAGCGCCCAGCCGCTGTCGGCACGCGGAACGATCGGGATGATCACGGCCATCCCCAGTGCGGCGAGCCCGAAGCCCGCCGCGACGATCGTCGCCGCGCGGCGCCTGGCCTTGCGCCTGCCCGCCACGAGCGCGACGGCGAACATCGTGAGCGACAGCGGCGCCAGCGACAGCCCGGCCTGCATCGCGTTGTATCCCAGCGAGATCTGCAGGAAGATCGGCAGCGCGATCATCGCCCCGCCCAGCGTCACCTGCTGGAGCAGCTGCTGCGAGACCCCGATCCTGAAGTGGGGGAAGCTGAAGAGCTCGGGGTCGAGCACCGTGACCCTGCCCTCACGATGGCGCCGTCGCAGCCACCACGCGAACGCACCGAGCGCCACGAGGCCCACCGCGATGATCGCGCCGACGTACTCGCCGCCCTCCTGCCAGACGAGTATCCCGAGCACGACGGCCCCCATCCCAACGACGGACAGGACGGCGCCGGGCACGTCGAACGCGCGTGAGCCGGTGTAGGGGACGTCGCGGATCAACTTGATCTGCGACAGCACGACCGCGATCACGATGACCTCGAGGAGGAAGCCGACGCGCCATGACAGGAAGGTGGTGACGAAGCCGCCGAGCAGCGGGCCCACGGCCGCCGCGATCGCAGCCGACGCGCCCACGAGCGCGTATGTCTTCTTGCGCGCGGCGCCGTCGAAGTTTCCGTGGATGAGGGCCTGCATCGCGGGAAGCAGCAGCGACGCGCCGAGGCCGCCGCAGATCGCCCAGAAGACGATGATCGCGGCCAGGCTCTGCGCCACGGTCATCGCGAGCGCGCCGATCGCATAGCCGAGCAGCCCGATGACGTACGCGCGTTTCCGGCCGATGAGGTCGCCGACCTTGCTGCTCAGCAGGATGAATGCGGCCGACACGAGCGCCTCGAGCGCGATCGCGGCCTGGACACCGCTCACGGTCGTGCCGAGGTCGTGGACCACCTGTGAGATCGACACGTTCATGAGCGACGTGTCCACGACCAGGACGAACATCGCGGCCGCCAACACCAACGCGAGGCGCGTGGTCCCAGCGCCGGTGGGGGCGCTGGTGGTCTCGGTCATGCGAGGGCGCGGTTCGCCTAGCCCCGGCCGTTCTCGGCCAGCCAGGCCTTCGCTTCCGCGAGGTCGCTGACGCGGAAGCCCTTCGCCTTGCCGGGCAGGAGGAACGACAGCGCGCGCAGCGCCGGGCGCACCCAGTCCTCGTCGCTGACCACGGCCACCCGCTCGAACGAGCTCGCGTGGCGGGCGCGGAATCCGACGTCAGCCGACACGGCGTCGCCCTCGACCTCGCGTGCGTGAGGTCCCACGAGGTAGAGCAACCGGACCTTCTGGCCATTGGCGATCTCGCGTCGCAGCACCGGCTCCACGACGTGCTCGAAGTCGTCGTCCTCGACCTCGCCGCGCGCCTCGAAGCCGAGGGTCCCCGCAGGCATGTCTGTCATCTGGTGCAACATCGTGGTCGGATGCTCGCGGCCAGGTCCGGGCGGGCCAATGGTGCGGACTTGTGTCCCGCCGGTGCGCGAGCACCACGAGAAGCCGAGCTAGCCGGCTCGCGAGTACTGCGCGCGGCGGCCCTGGCCGTACGACCCGAGGTCGATCACGAACGCCAGGATCACGAAGAACCACTCGAACCCGGTCACGTGATGGCCCGCGCCCCAGTCCCAGAAGGCGGCGTAGGCGAGGGTCGTCCACGGCAGCAGGAAGAAGCCGAGCAGCGGCACGATCCAGCTGTCGAACGCGCGGCTCAGCACGTTGTCGAAGATCCACAGGAGGAACAGGACGAGCCGCGGCGAGATCAGCGCCAGCAGCGCGAGCAGGCAACCCATCCGACGAGTCTCGCGCGCGTGCGCCGCGCTGGCAAGTGGACGGGCACCGATGATTTCCCGCACGCCGCGTCGTCATAGGTGCAGATGCCGGCGACATTGGCCTCCGCACGACCACTTCACGGCGTAGGATCGGTGCCTATGCCCGAGTCCTCGCTCACAATCGCACCCGAGTTCCGCGACCTCGAGCAGTACCGGTCGCAGCTCACCGCCTACTGCTACCGGATGCTCGGCTCGCCGTTCGACGCCCAGGACGCCGTCCAGGAGGCGCTGGTCCGCGCATGGCGCAACCTCGACCGCTTCGAGGGGCGCGCCGCGCTGCGCTCGTGGCTGTACCGGATCGCCACGAACGTCTGCCTCGACATGCTCAAGGCGAGCGATCGCCGCGCGCGCCCGATGGACCTGGGACCGTCGCGCGAGCCGGTCGCGGAGAACCTGCACACACTGCCCGAGGCCACCTGGATCGAGCCGATCCCCGACGCGATGGTGTCCGGTGAGGGCGACCCTGCCGAGGTCGCGCAATCGCGTGAGACCATCCGGCTCGCGTTCATCGCCGCGCTCCAGCACCTGCCGGCGCGCCAGCGCGCGGTGCTGATCCTGTGCGAGGTACTGCGCTGGCAGGCGTCCGAGGTCGCCGAGCTGCTCGAGACGAGCGTGGCGTCGGTGAACAGCGCCCTCCAGCGCGCCCGCGCGACCATCGCGCAGGCCGAGCTCGACGCGAGCGAGGCGCCCGCCGAGCCGAGCGCCGAGGATCGCGAGCTGCTCGACCGCTACGTCAAGGCGTTCGAGGCGTACGACATCGACGCGCTCACCTCGCTCATCCACGAGGACGCGCAGCAGAACATGCCGCCGTTCGACCTCTGGCTGCGCGGCCGCGACGACATCTTCACCTGGTGGTTCGGCCCCGGGATCGGTTGCAGGAACTCGCGCGTGATTCCCGTCGACACCGCCAACGGGACGGCTGCGTTCGGTCAGTACAAGCCGAGCCCCGGCGGCGGCTACGAGCCTTGGGCGCTGCAGGTGATCGAGGTGTCAGACGGGCGGATCGCCGACATGACGTTCTTCCTCGACACCGAGCGAATCTTCCCGCTGTTCGGGCTGCCGGACCGGCTCGACTCCTAGGACCTCCGCCAGCCCCAGCAGCGTGAGCAGCGCGCGCAGCTCGACGGTCGCGCGGCGGAGGCGCAGCTCCAGGCCCAGCCGGTTGGCCGCGAGCTGCAGCCGCGCGAGGCGGTCCGCGGACGCCAGGTCTGCATCCAGCGGGCTGGCGTCGCAGACGATGGCGCAGTGATTCTCGCGGGCCATGCCATCAGCTAAGACCGCTCCAGGACGCGGAAATCATCGGCCGCCGCTCACCCCGTTGAGTGTGTCGACCACCCGGAACAGGTCACCCTCCCGGTAGAAGTTGACCGCGAGCAGGTTGACGGTCCGGTGGCGGAGCTGCTCGCACTCGCGGGCGCGCGCGAGCAGCGGCGCGTACGCGTTCACCTTCCGGGCGTCGCTCGGGCGCGGGAGCGGATCCGTCGAGACCCAGTGGTTCACGAGTAACAGCGGCGCCGAGGACGGGCCGCGCAAGTCGCGGCAGCTCGCCGGCAGGTCGCTCCGTTGCGTGAGCAGTGACGCGCGCTTGAACGTGTATGGCGTGTCCTGAAGAGCGTCCGAGTAGGCGAGCCGGTACCACGGCGCCGCGCCCGCGTCGTTCTCGGCGAGCAGGACCAGGCGCTTGCCGCTGCGCACCATCTCGCCGAGCGTGGGCAGTTTGCCCGTGAGCGGCCCGCTGTACGCGTACTGCGCGAGGCCCGCGTCCGTGACCGCCTTCACGAAGTCCGCCGGGGTCACGTAGTCCTGGTTCACGATCACGACCACGTCAAAGGGGTGCGTCACGAGGAACTGGTGCACGTCGCCGAGTCCGTCGGCCAGCGGCGTGGCCCCGAGCTCGCAGAACGTATGGCAGAGGTACATGCCGCGCTTGCCCCTGCCCTTGAAGCCGAGCCGCTCGCGCAGGCGCATGGCGGCGTCGACGGCGGAGGGCGACACGCCGTCGACCCCGAGCTTGCGCTTGAGGTCGGCGATGTTGCCGAAGAAGGTCCGGACCCTTCCCCTGCCGAGCGCGTCGCCGTAGTGGGTGTCGACCAGCAGGCCGCGGACACCGTCGGCGAGCTGGCCGCCGATCGGGCGGTCCTGCTCGGACGAGAACCAGCCGGGAAGTGGGACCGACATCGCGTTGTGCGTCGCCGGGAACGTCACCTGGTCGAGCCGCTTGTCGCAGAGGGACGCATGGCCGTTGCAGCCGCCCGCCGACGGCGTTTTCTCGGTGGCGGACCCCGATGCCACGAACACGGTCGGAAGGCCTGCGACCACGAGCGCCACGGCGCCCAGCAGCGCGAATCGCCGCACCTGCATCCGGCGCGTGGGCGCGCGCCGCACCTCGTGGTGCTGCGGCTGGTAGACGAGCCGCAGCAGCGCCTGGATTCCCTCGAACAGGAGGTAGACGCCGGCGGTGACGGCGAGCACCTGCAAGGTCGTGCTCGGCTCGAGGACGAGAACGAGCCCGGCGGCGACCAGGATCAGGCCGCGCAGCGCTCGCAGGCGCCTGTCCTCCGGCTCGGTCGTGGCGATCCGCCAGGCGCGGGCGACGGGCCGCTCGACGCTCACCGGGCGGATTACCGACGCCGCCGTGGCGGCCACGATGGCACCGCACCCCGCCACGATCCAGCCGAGCGTCCGCAGATCGCCGAGGAACGCGCGCCAGACAGCGTTCGCGACGTCGCGGTTCTCCGAGCCGTCGACCCGCGCGACCACGATCGTCCGCGCCACGGCGTATGCCACCACCACGAGCACGCCGACGATCGCGGCACCCACGCCGAGGCGGAAGATCGTCACGCGACGGTCCGGGGCGGCGAAGAACGCCGCGATCGCGAGGAGCGGAGTCAATATGCCGAGCACGATCGCGAGCGCGCGCACGTCCCTGGCCGCTCGCGCAAGGTCCGCCGCGGCCGCGGCCACACGCTGGTGCACGACCGGCACGTTCGCGCGCTTCTCGAGCTTCGCCGCGATTCCCGGGCGCAGCTTCTCGAGCGCCGCACCCGCGAGCGTGCCGATGTCCGCGAGCGTGAGCGTCACCGTGTTGCTGTCGCGGTTGAACACGGCGCGATGCACGTCCTTCACGCCCTTGCGGAACAGGCTTGTGAACGCGTGGCTGCCGATCACCCCGCCCACCGCCGACTCGATCAGCGGCCGCGCTGCGATGAGGTCGGCGTCGGCGCGCAGCACGAGCCCGTCGGTGACGCTCTCGGCGAGGCGCGTGCGCACCGTGTCGTCGCGCAGCGCCGCGGTCGCGCGATCGGCGAACTGGCTCGAGTTGAAGACGGCATGCCGCGCGTAGCCCAGCACCACCGCGCCCAGCAGCGAGATGCATGCCAGCACCACGAGCGTGGTCGCAACGGGGGAGCGCCAGGACCCGGACCGCATGCCACGACACGGTATGCGCAGAGAGAGCCGCTGCCTAGACTCTTCGCATGGGCCTCACACGAGGAATGGACGGCGCCGAGCCACTGCGGCCGGAGCCGATGGAGCAGCCCGCCGGCCCGCGCGAGATCCAGGAGGACTCGCGCGGCCAGATCATGGCCGTGGGCACGCTCGCGTGTCCCGCGTGCGATGCGCCGGTGGCGCCCGGGCCCGTGCCACTGCTGCCGCCTGACCCGCTGTCGTGCCCGGTCTGCGCACACGACGCGCCCGTCCGCGATTTCCTGTCGCTGAGTGCTCCGACGCGGCCCGCGCGCGTCCAGGTGCGCGTCTGGCTCAGCGCGCGTTCGTGAGCGAGACCCGCGCGCGCTACGTCCCCGCGCTCGGGCTGCGCAGCCTCACGCGCTTCTACGACCCGGTGGTGGCTGCGACCACCCGCGAGCGCACCTTCAAGGCGCGGCTGCTCGACCAGCTCGACCCGCGGCCGGGTCAGCGCATCCTCGACCTGGCATGCGGCACCGGCACGCTGGCGCGGGCGATCGCCGAGCGCGAGCCGGCAGCCGAGGTCGTGGGGGTCGACGGTGACGCCGAGATGCTCGAGCGGGCGCGCGTGAAGGCGCCGGGCGTGCGCTTCGACGAGGCGATGGCGCAGCAACTCCCCTACCAGGACGCGTCGTTCGACGCCGTCGTCACGAGCCTGTTCCTCCACCACCTCACGCGTGGCCAGAAACTGGAGGCGCTCATCGAGGTGGGGCGGGTGCTGCGGCCCGGCGGCGAGCTGCACGTGGCCGACTGGGGGCGGCCGTCGGACCCTCTGATGGCGATCGCGTTCACGGGCATCCGGCTGCTCGACGGCTTCGAGCCGACGCGCGACAACGTGCGCGGCGAGCTGCCCGCGATCATCGAGGCGGCGGGCCTGTCCGGCGCTCGCGAGCACGGTCGGCTGCGAACGCTGTTCGGGACGCTGGCGTTCTACTCGGCGCTCAGAGCTTGAGCCCCATCAGCACGTTGGGCGCGGGCGGCTTGTAGCCGGGCGAGAAGCCCATCCGCTCATACAGCGCCCAGGCGCCGCGGTTCGACTCGCTCACGTCCAGCTCGATCCGGCCGCAGCCACGCTCCCGCGCGCGCTCGATCGCCTTGCCCACGAGCGCCTCGCCCAGCCCCTTCCGCCGGTCGGAATCTCGCACGTAGAGGTCCTCGAGCCAGCAGTCCTCGGCCGCCATCCAGACGCCGTAGCGGTAGCGCAGCTGGCAGACTCCGCCGGCCTCCGCACCACCGTCTGCACGCGCCAGCAGGTATTCGGTGTCCTCGCGCGCGATCAGCCGCCGGGCACCCTCGTGGAACGTCTCGTCCGGCGGGTCGTCGCGTCCGTACCAGTCGCGGAAGCCGATCAGCAGCCGCGCGACGTCATCGGCCTCGTCGGGCCGTGCCAGCCATACATCCACCCGCGCCAGGCTAGCGGCGGGTCAGAGCCCCGGCGGGTGGCGAACGACGAAGCCGGACGTGGGCCGCGACCCGGACGCCCAGCGGTTGCCCTCGCCGCCGTACCCCGTGTCGAAGCGGCGGCCGTTGATCGTCATGAATGTGTGGCCCGGGTTCGCGTAGATCGTGATGTAGCGGCCGGGACCGGGCTCGCCGTAGCTCATGAGCGCGCTCGAGTCGAGCGGGCTCGAGAGCACGCCCGCGGCATGCAGCACGTACGACACGGAGCCCGAGCAGTCGTAGCCCGAGTCCTGCCACGAGCCGTGGCCGCCGCCCCACTTGTAGGGGAGCGTGGCGATGGCGTTGGCCGCCGCGATCGCGCGGGCGATCGCGCCGCCTCCGCTGCCGCCGCTGCTGCTCCCGCCGCCGCTCGAATGGCGGTGCGAGGAGGCGTGCTCGATCTTCAGGACCCTGTGGCTGCCGCTGACCCCGAGCGCTGCCCACGTGGACGGCCCGACGACGCCGTCGGCGGTGAGGCCGTGGCGGCGCTGGAAGCGGCGCACCGCGCGCGCGGTCTGCGGGCCGAAGGTGCCGTCCACCGGGATGCCGAGGGCGCGCTGGAGGTCCGACACGCTCGTGCCCATCCGGCGCGACGCCGATACGCGCTCGCCGCCGTTCGACGACGCGTGGCGCTTCGGCTGCTTCTGGCGCAGCACGCCAGAGGCGTTCGGCACGCCCAGCGCGTGCCAGGTGGCGGGGCCGACCACGCCGTCGGCCTTCAGGTCGTGCTCCTTCTGGAACGCGCGCACCGCGTGCGCCGTCTGCTTGCCGAACACGCCGTCGGCCTGGACACCCAGCGCCTGCTGGACCGCGCGCACGCCGTGCCCGTGCGGGCGCTTGGCGGGCTTGGCCGGGGCGGCGCTCGACTTGGCGGGCGAGCGCAGCGCGCGCCACGTGGCGGGCCCGACCGTGCCATCGACCGCAAGGCCGCGGTGCTTCTGGAGCCGCTCGACGGCGGCCAGCGTGTGGCGCCCGTAGATGCCGTCGGACGGCAGGCCGAGCTCGCGCTGCATGAAGGCGACGGCGGCGCCGTGGTCGCCCTTCACGAGTTCGTCGCCCACGCGCGTCTTCGCCGGGCGGACGCGCTTCGCGGGCTTGGCGGCCGGCGCGGCGGCGTGGCGGGTGGGGGAGGAGACGGTCGCGCGATGCGGCCGCGCGGCGACGGTGCGCGTCGAGGCCCTGTGCGTCGCCGGCGCGGCGTGGGTCGCGGCCGTGCGCTCGGCGTGGGCGATGCCCGTGGCGGGTCCTCCCGACCCGTTGTCACCCACCGCGTCGCGCACGAGCAGGCCGGCGGCGAGCATCGCCATCGGCACGGCCAGGCGCTTGCCGGTCACGGGGCCGAAGTTGAGCTGGCGGTCGCGCGCGTCGCGGCGCATGCGCGAGCGGCGGATCGAGTCTTCCCAGACGCCGAGATCGGTGAGGTCGCGCACCGCCGCCCGGCCTGCCAGCGCGGGCACCGGCGGCGCGGCGGCACGTGCGATCTGTCGCGCGCCCGAGCGAGCGCGCGCGAGGTCGCGCGGAGCTTTCATGCCTTCAATCCCTTTCTTCGCGCCTACGGGGTGAGCTGACGGGCTCGCGCACATGCGCTACGCCGTGGCGGCACGGCGATTCGCCCCCGCGGCTCAGGGGCCGCAGTGGTTCCCCCGCTCCCCGCCTCCGACGACGGGGACTCGGCGAATGAGCGCGGCACAGTACCAAGATGGCGATGAAGTTCCTGCAAATGCAAGGTTTCTTGCAAGGGCGCAGTTATGGATACTCAAGCGGCGCGTTCGCGGGGTGGCGCGGCGGTGACCGCCGGGTTAGGGTCGCGTCTGATGCTGGCGCCCGCCCTACCGCCGTTCGAGGTCTCCTCCGTACACCGAGATCGACAGGTTCGGATGGAGCTTCGCGGCGAGCTCGACATGTCGAGTGCCGCCGTCCTCCGCCGCGAGCTGGAGGCCGTCGAACGCGACCACCCGACCGAGATCGTGCTCGACCTCGCGCAGCTCAGCTTCGTGGACGTGTCGGGCCTGCGCGCGATCCTCGACTCCGCGCGCCGCGGCCGGCGTGCCGGCACGGCGCTCGTCATCAGCAATCCGATGCCGCACATCATCCGGCTGCTCGAGCTCACGGCGATCGACCAGTCGGTACCGGTCCAGGGCCGGCCGCTCAGCGCCGTCTGAGTCAGTCGAGTCGCGAGCGGATCGCCGCCTCCACCGCGCGCGCGGCGAGCACGCGGACGTATTCTGGCTCGGCGTCCTCCGTGCCCGTCGCGGCCGCGATCACCGCGTCGCCGTCGAACGCCGTGTGCGCCGGCTCGAGCGCCCGGGACATGCCGGCGTGCCCGGACTGGGCGACGCGCAGGCAGTCGAGCTTCGACAGACGCGCGTTCGTGGCCACCAGGGCGAGGGTGGTGTTCTCGACCGGGAAGGGCGGAGGGCCGGGCGGGGCGGGCGGCGGTGCCGCCGGGTCGTATGCGTCGCCCGACGCGTTCACCACCGCAAGCGCCGCCACCACGAGCGCGCCGTCGCGCAGCGTGGCGGTGCCGATCCCGGCGGGCCGCGGCGCCCCGCGCCACGCGCCGACGGTGGCACCCGTGCCGGCGCCCACGAGTCCCCCGGCAAGCGGCTCGTCCGAGTCGGCGGCGGCGCACGCCGCGTAGCCCTCGGCCGCGGACGGGCGCACCGTGGCGTCGCCCACCGCCAGGTCGAAGATGGCGGCGCCCACCACGATCGGCACCGGCCCACCGGGCGTCGGGAAGCCGCGCCCGGTCTCCTCGCAGAAGCGCATCGCGCCGTCGCAGGCTGCCAGGCCGAACGCCGAGCCGCCGCACAGCATCAGCGCGTCGATGCGGTCCACCGTCCGCTCCGGTGCCAGCAGCTCGAAGTCGCGCGTGGCCGGCGCGCCGCCGCGCACCTCGCCCGACGCGCGCGTGCCGTCCGGGAAGAGGATCGCCGTGCAGCCCGTCTGCGCGCGCTCGTCGGTCCAGTGGCCGGCGCGGACGCCCGGCACGTCGGTGATCAGTGCCATCGCCTCCAGATCGCCAGGCGCGCGACGGAAGCGGTGAGGAAGTCGACCGGCGCCAGTGCCGCCACCCGCAACGCGGCGGCGAGACGGTCGCCGATGCCCTCGGCCGGCACGTCGAACACGAACTCGATCTCGCCGTCCTCGCTGTCGTTCGTCGGCGCGGCGCCGGCACGCTCGAGCGCCCGCAGCACCACGTCGTTGTCCTCGGAGACGACCGCGGTGTAGCGGGCGATCCCGTTCGCCCGCGCGCTGTCGGTCAGGCGGTCGAGCAGCGCGGTGCCGAGCCCGCGGTTGTGCCACTCGTCGACCACCACAACCGCGACCTCAGCCGACTCGCGGTCGCCGGGAGGGCGCACGTAACGCGCGACGCCGAGGCCGCGACCTTCCGGATCCAGGGCGATGATCGCTTCGTGGCGGCGGTGGTCGACGTCGACGAGGTACTGCAGCTCCGCGTCGGTGACGTTCGCGACCGACGACGAGGACAGGAAACGACGGCGGCGCGAATCCGCGCTCAGCCCTGCCCAGATCTCGCGCAGGTGGTCGAGGTCGTCAGGCTCTATCTGCCTCATGACGACCTTCGATCCATCGCGTAGCTCGGCGCTCTCGGCTGACATTCGACGGCCGAGCGTAGTCGCGATGCGGGTCGGGTAGGGCGCCCGAATGGATCGGATCGAGCGCGCGGCGAAGGATGTGTTCGGCTACGAGCGGCTGCGGCCCGGTCAGCACGAGGCCGTCGAGGCCGTCACCGGCGGTCGCGATGTGCTTGCCGTGATGTCCACCGGATACGGGAAGTCCGCGATCTACCAGATAGCCGCGCTGCTGATCCCCGGCCCGACCGTCGTCGTCTCGCCGCTGCTCGCGCTCCAGCAGGAGCAGATCGAGGACCTCGACGAGACGCGCGGAGCCGGCGGCGCCGCGGGCGTGAACTCGCTGATCCCGGAATCGCAGCGGCGTGAGGCGCTCGAGGAGCTCGAGAACGACGAGCTCGAGTTCCTGTTCCTGTCGCCCGAGCAGCTCTCGAACGAGGAGGTCCTGGCTGAGGTGGCGGCGGCCGAGCCGTCGCTGTTCGTGGTCGACGAGGCCCACAGCATCAGCGAGTGGGGCCACGACTTCCGGCCCGACTACCTCAAGCTCGGCGCCGTCGCAGAGGCGATCGGCCGCCCGCCGATCCTCGCCCTCACCGCGACCGCTTCGCCGCCGGTGCGCGAGGAGATCGTCGAGCGTCTCTACATGCGCGAGCCCGACGTGCTGGTGCGCGGCTTCGACCGGCCCAACATCTGGCTCGGCGTCGAACGCTTCCACGAGGCGGCGCACAAGCGGCGCGCGCTGCTCGAGCGCGTGCTCCACGAGCCCAAGCCCGGGATCGTCTACTGCGCGACGCGGAAGCTCGCCGAAGAGGTGGCGGCGGAGCTCCGTGCCGAAGGGGTCGACGCCGTCCACTACCACGGCGGCATGCGCAAACCCGACCGGCTCGAGGCGCAGGAGCGCTTCATGGGCGACGAGGTCGACGTGGTCGTGGCCACCACGGCGTTCGGGATGGGTATCGACAAGCCCAACGTGCGCTTCGTGTTCCACTCCGAGCCGAGCGACTCGGTGGACTCCTATTACCAGGAGATAGGTCGTGCCGGCCGCGACGGTGAGCCCGCCCGTGCGATCCTCTTCCACCGCGCCGAGGACCTCGGTCTGCGCCGTTTCTTCGCGGGCGGGGGACAGGTCGACCAGGAGCAGATCCGCGTGGTGGCGGAGACCGTGCGCGAGCACGCGACGCCCGTCCCCGCGGGCGAACTGCGTGAGGAACTCGGGCTCTCGCAGTCCAAGCTGACGACGGCGGTGAGCCGGCTCGAGGACGTGGGCGCGGTGCAGGTGCTGGCCAGCGGCGACGTGCGGCCGACAGGCGTCGTCGACCACCTCGACGAGAAGGTCGGCGAGGCGGTGGCGGCGCAGGGCGACCGTGAGGAGTTCGACCGCTCGCGCGTGCAGATGATGGGCGCCTACGCCGACTCCTCCACCTGCCGGCGCGAGTTCATCCTCACCTACTTCGGCGAGCGCTTCGAGCCGCCGTGCGGGAACTGCGACAACGACGATGCCGGCCTCGTCGAGGCCGTGGCGGAGGGCCCGTTCCCCGCCGGGTCGCGCGTGGTCCACTCGAAGTGGGGCGGAGGGCTCGTCCAGCGCTACGAGGAGGGCGAGGTTGTGGTGCTCTTCGACTCGGTCGGCTACAAGAAGCTCGGCCTCGCGATGGTGGAGGAGCGCGGACTGCTCAGGCCCGAGTGACGAGGACCGGCCCCGTGGGTAGCCTCGATTGCGGCGAGCCCCCGTAGCTCAGTGGATCAGAGCGGACGGCTTCTACCCGTTAGGTCGCAGGTTCGAATCCTGCCGGGGGCGTGAGTGGCACAGCGCGATGACTAGCCTCCCCCTGGGACTCCTGCTGCTGATCTTCGCCGCTGCCGCGGTCGCGATCTGGGTCGCGGGTATCGAGTTGTCGAAGCAGACCGACGTGCTCTCGATGCGGCTGCAGTTGGGCGCTGCGCTGGGCGGCTTGATCCTTCTCGCGATCGCCACAAATCTTCCCGAGCTCGCGATCACGGTGAGCGCGGCGCTGTCGGGCGACGTCGGCGTGGCCGTCGGCAACATCCTCGGCGGGATTGCGATCCAGACCGTCGTGCTGGTCGCGCTCGACGCATTCGG
>JAICJV010000125.1 GCA_025928265.1 Thermoleophilaceae bacterium | reverse complement strand
GATGTCGGTGGAGGAGCCGTTCGCCCGCCACGGCGCCGACCGCGTCCCGCTCGGCAAGATCGCGCGGGACTTCTCGGCCGAGCACGTGAAGGACACGCTCGCGCGGGTCGAGCCCGAGCAGCATCGCGTCACGACCGGCTCCGGGCAGGAGATCGGCTACGACGTGCTGCTCACGACCCTCGGCGCGCGCCGCCGCCCGGCGTTCGCGAAGGTGGCGACGTTCCGCGGCCACGAGGACGACGAGACGCTCCACGGGCTGGTCCAGGACGTCGAGGACGGCTATGCGAAGAGCGTGGCCTTCGTCGTGCCCGGCGGCGTCACCTGGCCCCTGCCGCTGTACGAGATCGCGCTCATGGCCAAGCAGCGCGCGGCGGAGATGAGCGAGGACCTGGAGGTGACGGTGGTGACGCCCGAGGAGGCGCCGCTCAGCATCTTCGGGCACGACGCGAGCGAGGCAGTCGCGCAGCTGCTGCGCGACTCGGGCGTGACGCTCGAGACATCGGCCTATGCCGACGTGGAGGGCGGGAAGGTGCACCTGCGGCCGTCCGGCAGGGAGCTGGATGTCGACCGCGTGGTGGCGCTGCCGGTGCTCGAGGGCCCGGCACCGCCCGGTCTCCCGGCAGACGAGCGCGGCTTCATCCCGACCGACGCCCACGGCAGGGTCGTGGGCGTCGACGACGTGTATGCCGCCGGCGACGGGACGCAGTTCCCGGTCAAGCAGGGTGGTGTGGCCACGCAGCAGGCGGATGTGGCCGCCGCCGACATCGCGGCCCGTGTCGGGGTGGCGGTGGAGTCCACTGGACACCTCCGGCCGGTGCTGCGAGCCAAGCTCATAACCGGCCGCGGCGAGCGCTTCATCCGTGGCGACGAGGCCACCGGCGGGCACGGCTCGTCGTCGGAGATCTCCGACCATGCGCTGTGGTGGCCGCCCAGCAAGATCGCGGGCGCCTACCTCGCCCCATATCTCGCCGGACCCGACGCCCCGGCGGCGCCAGAGCGTGATGGCCTCGAAATCGAGTTGCCATTCGAGCTGAGCCGGGGATGAGACGGGCATAGCCCCGCCGCGAGACCTCTCCACTCCACGGACGGGCAGCGCGACCGCGCAGCTTGTCCTCGCCACGATCGCGTTCGCCGCATGCTTCTTCGCCTGGAGCCTGCTCGGCCCGCTGGGTCCTGATCTCCAGGACGACCTCGGCCTGTCCGAGTTCCAGCTCTCGGCGATGGTGGCGGTTCCGGTGCTGCTCGGGTCGCTCGCGCGGATCCCGCTCGGCGCGCTCACCGACCGCTGGGGCGGGCGCCGCGTCTTCGCCGCGCTCATGGCGTTCACCCCGCTGCCCCTCATCGCGCTCGCGCTCACGCACGACTCGCTCGCCGTCATGCTCGTTCTGGGTTTCCTGCTCGGCTTCGCCGGCGCTTCATTCGCCGTCGGGGTCCCGTTCGTGAACGGCTGGTACCCGCCCGAGCGGCAGGGCTTCGCACTCGGCATCTACGGCATGGGCATGGGCGGCACGGTGGTCGCCGGGCTCATCGCGCCGAAGCTCGCCGACTCGTGGGGCATAGCGGGACCGTTCTGGCTGGCCGCCGGGATCGTCGTCGTGGTCGGCATCGTGTTCGTCGTGTTCGCACGTGACGCGCGGCCCCCGGGCAGCGGCGAGCGCAGGAGCCTGTTCGCTCCGCTCGCGGTGTTCCGCACGAGTGGCCGCGCCTGGGCGCTCACGCTCTTCTACTTCCTGTCGTTCGGCGGCTTCGTGGCGATGTTCCTCTACCTCCCGAAGCTGCTGACCGGCGTCCACGACCTGACGAAGACCGATGCGGGTGCCCGCGCGGCCGGCTTCGCGTTGCTCGCGGTACTCGCGCGTCCGGTGGGCGGCTGGCTCTCCGACCGCGTCGGCGCGACCCGCGTGCTCCGGGGCTCGTTCGTGGCCACCGCGCTGCTCGCGCTCGTGCTCGCGTTCACCTACAAGCACATGCCGCCGCTCACGGTCGCCTGTCTCACGCTGGCGGTCGCGCTCGGGCTCGGCATGGGAGCGGTCTTCAAGCTCGTCCCCGAGTGGTTCCCGGACCAGGTCGGCGCGATCACCGGCGTGGTGGGCGCGGCGGGCGGCCTCGGCGGTTTCTTTCCGCCGCTCGTGATGGGTGCCGTGAAGTCGGCGACCGGCAGTTACCTGGTCGGCTTCATCCTGATGGCGGCGGTCGGGGTCGTCTGCCTGGCAGTGCTGGGCCGGCTGTCGGCGACGTCTGCTCGGCCCGCGCAGGAGAGCGCTGCTTAACGGCCGTGCAGCTCCCGCTCGGCGTCGTCCAGCGCGGCGCCGACGGCCGCGAGGCGCTCCTGCGGCAGTGCGGCCTCGATCAGCGGGAACAGCTCGCGCTCCTCGAGGCGGACGTGCTCGGCCATGCGCGCGCCGAGCTCGTGCAGCGTCTCCGGCTCGACATCCTCGCGGTCGGCGACCTCGGCGGCGCGGCCACGGATCTCGACGTGATCGCACAGCGCGCGCGCCATCAGCGGATGATGCGCGTCGCCGTACGGCGCGTACGCCGGGAACAGGATGTCCTCCTCGAGCCGGAAGTGCGCGGCGCCGTGACCGTGCCAGAAATCGAGGAAGGCACTGCGGCCTTCCCCCGACGTCTCAACCGTCACCCGGCGCAGCTGGTGCGCGACGAAAAGCGCCTGATGATGGTCGTGGGAGAGTGTGACAAGGGCGGGGTCTCTCTTCACGTGGTGCGCAACGCTAGCGCCGCCCGAGGCCGGGGATCGCGTCGCGCATCCGCCCCTCGTCGTCGTCCTCGCCCGCGAGCGCCAGGACCACCCACGTGATCGCGACGCCGGCGCCGACGACCACCGCCAGCACGAGTGCGAGCGCCCAGTAGGTGTCGAGGAGCAGCGCAGCCGTGGCGAGCATCGCCAGCATGAGCGCGAGGGCAACGCCCGGCAGGAGGCCGAGCCCGGTCGAATCCATCAGCGAGTCGTGCTTGTGGTCCATCGTTTTTCCCTTTCGTCGCGTCGCTACCAGGATCGGCGCGAAGCGGGGGTTGGTCATCCGCACCTCGCCGCTCACGAATTGCGGGAAACCACGGAGACGGATGGAGGCCTGGCACGGTTTCCCGACTGGGCGGACGCGCCGAGGATGGCCCGATGGAGCCGCCGCGCGACCGTCCGCGGCTGTGCCGCGCGACGTGATGTCGATCGGCCGGCTCTCGAACTAGAAGCGCTCTTCGAAGCGCCTGCGGAAGGGCGTTGCCCCGTCGTCGCGCATCAGGCTCACCTCGAGCCGGGCGACGTGCCCGTGACCGCTCACCGTGACGAAGGCGACATGACCGTGCTGGTCGTCCGCGTAGGCGACGCCCGGCGTCCTGCGGGCATCGGCGGCCGCGGTGGGGTCGGTGAGTGTGATGTCGTTCGGGGTCGGTATCCCGAGCGGGCACGGCCGCGCCTCGAACAGCCCGTCGCGGTCGTAGACCATCGTCCAGTGCGTGTCGCCCGTGATGAAGACGGTCCGGCCCGATACGTGCTCGCGGATGTGGCCGAGCAGCAGGTCGCGTTCCGCGGTGAAGCCGGCGGCCCAGCTGCCGTCGCGCGCGTTGGCGCTGAGCGGGGCGAGCGTGCACGGCGAGCAGATCACCTTGAACGGCGCGCGCGACGACGCCAGCGTGCGCTCGAGCCACGCGCGCTGCGGCGCGCCGAGCAGGGTCTTCGCCGCCGTGTCGGGAGCCGCGGGATCGCTCTTGTGGCGTCGCTCGTCGAGCACCCAGACGTCGGCGGCGCCCACCGAGAAGCGGAAGTAGGTGCGGCGCTCCATCAGCCCCTCCCACGGCGTGATGCCCCACGGGACGAGGTTCGTGGAGTTCGCGTCCTGCACGCCGTAGTCGTGATCGTCGCGCTGCGCCACGAAGAGGCTGCGCTCGAACACGGGTTCCAGCTTCGGATTGGTGAGGAAGTCGCGCCAGATGCCGGCGTATCCCGGCACCGTCTGGGCGAGCGGCCCGATCGTGTCCGGGTAGTTGAGGTCGCCCTGCCAGACGAACGCGTCGGGGCGGTGCGCGGTGATGTGGTCGAAGATCGGCCCGAACTGCGACGCGCACGCCGCCACGGCGATGGTGGCGCGCGCCCGGCTTCCCGCGCGCGGCAGCATGCGGAACGAGCGCGCCGGGCCGACCGTCTCGCGGCCGCGGCGCCGCAGCCGCGCCCGCCAGTAGACGCGCCGGTTCGCGCGGAGACCTGACACGTCGGCCAGGACCGCGTTGAAATCGTTTGTCCGTTGCGCCCGGATGCGGCGGCTGTGGCGAAACGACGGGTCGCGCGCGATCTCGATCTCCACGCGCGCCGGGACGTCGGTGGCAACCCGCAGCGTCGCGCCGTGTGCGAGTGGCGTCCCTGTCGTGGCCGCGATCACCGACGCGCGCGTGAGCTGCGACCGGCCGGACGCCTGGATCGAGATCTCGTGAAAGGCGGCGGTCGAGCGTTCTCGGATCGTGGCGAGCAGCTCCTGTCCCAGCGGCGACTGCATCACCGCCTCGCCCTCCTGGACGCCGTATGGGAGGAGGTGGACGTTGCCGAGCGCAGGGAGCACCGGGGGTCCCTGGCTCGGGAAGAGCGTGCGGGCGGTCGCCAGGACGCCGGGGTCGCCCGGGCGCTGGAGCGCGCGGGCGGAGTCGGTCGCCGTCAGGTCGACGGGGACGGCGCCCGCGTCGATGGCGGCACTCAGGCGTGTCGGGTTGCGGCCGGTCGCACTGAAGCTCATGTGCAGCGGCCCGGTCAGGCGGACGACAGTGGCGCGGCCGAGCTCCTCGATGCCCGCGGGCGAGCGCCGCACGATGACGAGCGCGTGCTGCTCGTCGTCGTAGACCGCGGCGTAGTACGCGCGCGGCGCGGTTCGCCTCAGCACGAGGCCGGTACCGGCGCCGGAGCTTTCGATCCTCGCGGTGATCGTCCCGTCGCGGAAGCGCTCGTCGACCGCGAACGCGACGGGCCGCGGGTCACACGGGAACACGTCGGAGCCCGCCTCGAGCAGGCCGAGTCCACCGGCGCGCCGCATGTTCGCCACGCCGGGGCAGACCCAGCCCGGCCAGCCGTCGCCGGCCGGCAGCGGGCCGAAGTCGATGGTGCGCTGCCACGTGCCTCCGGTCGCGCCGATCGCAGTTCCCGGCAGGCCGAGCGCCGCTCCGCCCGCGGCCGCCGCGGCCAGCAGCTCACGGCGGCTGACACGCCCCCCGTGCATGCCGCCGGATGCTATTGCCGAGCCGCGCGGCCCGCGCCGCTTTGGTTCAGGCCCGGACGACGAGCACTGCCGCCGCGCCCGACTGAAGGACGTGCTGGCTGACGCTGCCCATCAGCATCGACGCGACGTTGCCGCGCCCGCGCGACCCCATGATCACGAGGTCGTGCCCGCCCCGCTCGACCTGGGCCACGATCGCCGGCCCCGGCGCTCCGTGCGCGAGAACGGTGTCGATCGACAACCCATCCGCCACCGGCACAATCGCCTTCTCGATCATCGCGCTGTACTGAGCCTCGCTCTCGCGCTGGAGCTCGCCCAGATCCACGCCGCCCATGCCGGCGCCGCTCAGGATCCAGGCGGACGCGTCCGGAACGCTCGTCATAACCGTCAGCGACGCGCCGCTCGACCGCGCGAAGTCGACAGCCTCGGCGAGGGCATGCTCGGAGTCCGGCGAGCCGTCTATGGGAACAAGGATGCTTCGGAACACGCGCGGAGTGTAGGTCAGGGCTCAATCGGGGCGGCCGAAGGCGCCCCGATTGCGCGAGTAGGGACGTGCCTGGCAAGGACGCAGGGGGCGTGGCG
>JAICJV010000136.1 GCA_025928265.1 Thermoleophilaceae bacterium | reverse complement strand
GCTTCGCTGATACGTTCCGGCCGCTTTCGACTCGGGGGGACGCCGGAGATGCCCGTACGACGCAGTTTGTTCATGGCCGCGGGGCTGGTCGCCGTGCTGGCGCTCGCTGCGCCTGCGCTTGCACACGTCGAGCGGACCGCCTACTGGCCCAACCCGGCTCCCGACACGTCGATCAAGCCCGCCGCCGGCGGCAAGGTCCCGAAGGCGCGCTCACTCGCATCCGCGACCCGGCGCGTGAAGGGGACCGACGTGCGCGTGGTGTGCCAGCCCGGATCGCTGAGGCGCGCCAAGCGCGAGATCCGCCGCGCGCAGAAGCACGGCTACCGGAATCGGCCCACCGACAAGCTGCGAAAGCTGAGCAAGCGGCACGCCAAGCGCTGGCTCATGCTCAACCGGAGGTTCTGGAAGAAGTGCCGCTACCACGAGATCCAGCCCGCGGTGACGGCGTCCGGCAACAACGACCGCGTCGTGGTCATGCCTGGCGTCTACACCGAGCCGACGTCACGGCGCGTCTCGAGCTTCCCGCCCGAGTGCGACAAGTACCGCGAGACGTCCGAGAAGGGCGCGGGCGCCGTCTCCTACGCCTACCAGGTGCACTGCCCGAACGCCCAGAACCTGATCGCCGTCATCGGCCGGGCGGACACCGGCAAGCCCGATCCGCCGTCGTCGCCCACCGGACGGCCCGACCCACACGGTCTGCCGAACGCAGGGCCATGCATTCGCTGCAACTTCCAGATCGAGGGCTCAGGCCCGGCGCCTGACGACACCGTGGTCGACGCGGGCCGCGTGGCATCGGGCGACGGCGCCCCGATCGACGCGGCCAAGGACGTGGTGCTGAAGGCCGACCGCGCCGACGGCTTCGTCTTCCGCGACATGACACTGCGCCACGCCGCCGAGCACGACATCTACGTGCTCGAGACCGACGGCTACCTGCTCGAGCGCGGCCGCTACATGTACGCCGGCGAGTACGGCACGCTCACGTTCACCTCGGACCACGGCCTCACCTACATCTGCGAGGCCAAGGGCAACGGCGACGCCGGCGTCTATCCCGGTGGCGCCCCGGACACGGGCGCTCAGCGCAACCCGAGCTTCTACCCGCAGCGGCGGCTCAACCAGACGGTCACCAAGTGTGACCTGCACCACAACAACATGGGGTCGTCGGGCACGATGGGCAACGCCGTCCACATCGTCCACAACAACTACTACGGCAACGCGTCCGGGATCGTGACCGACTCGTTCTACGCGGGCGGGCACCCGGGCTTCCCGCAGGACTCGGGCGTGTACGAGGACAACAACGTCTACTCGAACAACTTCAACGTCTACGGGCCGAAGTCGGACGTGACCTCGCGGACGGCGGTGCCGATCGGCGTCGGGGTCCTCATCGCCGGCGGCAACGACGACGCCGTCCTGCGCAACCACATCTACAACAACTGGCGCCGCGGGACGATGCTCGTCGCGGTGCCCGATGCGATCTCGTGCGCGCCGACGCCGAGCGAGGGCGCGCCGCCCTGCGCACCGCAGGGCGCGGCGACCACGTCGCAGCGCGACCACTACTACGAGAACACCATGGGCCGGAGCCCGTCCGGGAAGGTGATGCCGAACGGCGTGGACTTCTGGTGGGACGAGTTCCCGTCGAACGCGGGCAACTGCTGGGACAAGACCAACCGCGGCAGCGACGGCAATGCCGGCACCTTCACCACGGACCCGCCGCGCGCGCCGAACGACGCGACGCTGCCCGGCTTCATGCCGGTACAGGACTGCGGCTCGCCGGCCAACTTCGGCAAGGGAAATCCGCAGAAGGAGGCCGTGCTGCTCTCCTGCGCCGAAGAGGTGCAGGGGCGCTCGAACGACCAGCAGGCCTGCGACTGGTTCGTCCCGCCGGCCAAGCCGGGGAGCGCGAAGGCGAAGGCTCAGGCGCGCCGGCAGAACGCGCTGGCGGCGGACCTGGCGCAGTCGGGATTCCCGAAGCTCCCGAACATGTGCACACTGCTCGGCGGTGACGGAGGCACGCTCACGTGCAGCCCGTTCCAGCACCGGCTTGGAGGATGATGCCGGCGCGGGCCGGTTGGCTCGCGGCGGCGCTTGCGCTGCTCGCGGCCGGCGTGGTGGTCGCGCTTCTGGCGGCGCCTGATTCCACACCGGCCGCTTCGTACAAGTCCGAGCTCCAGGTAATCGGCGGGAAGCCGCTTCAGCAGGCCACGTGCCAGCAATGGAACGCGGGCTCGGCTGACGAGCGCGCCGCCGTGCTCGCGGCGCTCAAGAGCACCGTCGGGGGCGGCACGCAATACGGCCGCGGCACGACGCTGACCGACGCCCAGGCGTACGCGCTATTCAGTCGCGCATGCGCGCACGCGTACGCGAGCGGGTTCATGCTCTACATCATCTACTCGCGCGCGGCGGCGTATCAGTACGTGCCGCAGCGGTTTCAGTAGCGGCGGGTAGCCGCACCGTGAACAGCGCGCCGCCGTCGGGCACATTCGCCGCCTGCACGGATCCCCCATGCGCATCCACCAGCGCGGCCACGATCGAGAGGCCGAGGCCGGCACCGGCCGGCCCGCGGCCACGGCCGGGGTCCGCCCGCCAGAAGCGCTCGAAGAGCGCCTCGACGTCGGAGGTCGGAAGGCCGGGACCGTGGTCACGCACCTCCAGCACGCCGGCGCCGTCCGCGGATCGGACGCCCAGCTCCACCGGCGTCCCCGGCGGCGTGTGCACGAGCGCGTTGCGCACGAGATTGCCTGTCACCTGCCGCAGCTGCGATTGGTCGCCCAGCACGATCACGTCATCGGGAGCGGCGCTCACGGTGATGTCGCGGTCGGGAGCGGCCGCGCGTGCGTCCTCGGCCGCGTCCCGTGCGAGCCGCGTCAAATCAACCGGCCCGCGTGACGCCTCCGGCAGCTGGTCGAGCCGCGCGAGCGTGAGCATGTCCTCCACGAGCCGGCCCATGCGCGCCGACTCGTCCTCGATGCGCGTCATCGCCTTCTCGATCTCGCTCGGATCGCGCGTCGCGCCGATGCGGAACAGCTCGGCGTAGCCGCGGATCGACGCAAGCGGAGTGCGCAGCTCGTGCGACGCGTCGGCCAGGAAGCGCCGCAATCGGCCCTCGCTTGCCTCGCGCTCGCGGAAGGCGCGCTCGATCTGGGCGAGCATCGAGTTCAACGCGAGGCCGAGGCGGCCCACCTCCGTCCGGTCGTCCGCCGGCTCGACCCGGCGCGAGAGGTCGCCCGCGGCGATCGCGCCGGCGGTGTTGCCCATGCGGTCGAGCGGCCGCAGGCCAAGCCGGACGAGCCACCACGCCCCGATCGCGAGAACCGCCAGCACGCCGGCGATCACGAGCGCCTCCACCAGCAGCAGCCGATTCAGCGTGCGCTCGACCTCGTTCAGCGGCAGGGCGACGATCGTGCTGCCGTCGAAGCCGCGTGCGGGGAACGCGATCGCGCGGTAGTCGGTCCCGCTGCTCGAGCTGACCGTTATCGGATTGTCCGTGGGCACGTTCGCCGGGAGCTTCGGGGCCGGCGGCGCCGTCTGGCCGTACGCGAGCAGGAAGCCCTTCGCGACAGCCACGCCGTTCGCGTCGCGCAGCTCGCCGTAGATGCCCGACTGGAGGTTGAACGGCGCGAAGTCGGGGCCCCCGCGACCGGGCGGCCCGCCCGGAAGGCGCTCGTCGGGTCCGAGCGCGTGGCGTACCGCGGGGAGCGCGGCACGCGTCTGGTCGTCGATGC
>JAICJV010000075.1 GCA_025928265.1 Thermoleophilaceae bacterium | reverse complement strand
GCGCCGCGTCCCAGCGCCGAGCGCGCCGAGCGCATGAGCACTTCGACCAGCGCGGGGTCGCCCTGGCGCGTCATCGCGAGCATGTGCGCCGCGATCGCGTCGTGCGGCGCGCCCGCCTCGGTCAACAGGCGCGCGGCCTCGGCGTGCTGCGCCTCGCGGTCGCGCAGGGGAATCTCGCCGTACACGGCGCCACGCACCAGCGGGTGGATGAAGCCGATCGGCCCGTCCGCCGGCCGCAGCACCTCCGCCTGCGCCAGCGCGCGAACCGCATCGAGAGCGGCGGCCTCACTCACTCCCGCGAGCGCCGCCACCGTTCGCGGCTCGGCGTCGTCGCCCAGCACGGAGACCGCGCGCGCGACCGCGACGGCATCGTCCGGCAGCCGCGCGATCCGCAGCAGCACCGCACGCGACACGGCGCGCGGCCCAAGCTCGCGCACCGCGCCCGCATTCGCCGCGCGCGGCTCGACGCGCTGCTCGGCAAGCGCGGCAAGCATCTCGCGCAGGAGCAGCGGGTTGCCGCCGGTTGCCTCGTGGCCCGCGGCGCAGAAGCGTTCGTCGGCATCCGCGCCCAGCCGCTCGCGCACGAGCTCGGCGACGGCTCGCCCGGTCAGAGCTTCCGGGCGAAGCAGCGCGGTCTGCGGGTCGCCCGCGATCTCCGCCATCAGCACCGCGTCGGTGCCGGGCTCGGCCGGGCGCTGCGCAGCCGCGACCAGCACCGGCAGCCCGGCAAGCCGCCGGACGAGGTAGGCGATGAAGCGAAGCGACGAGCGGTCGCACCAATGCAGGTCGTCGACCACCAGGACAAGCGGTCGCTCGGCCGCGAGGTTCACCGCGGTCCAGTAGAGCCCGTGCAGCACGGCGAACGACGGGTCCGCCATCGCGTCCTCGAGCGGCTCGAAGACCGGGCGCGCGGGTGCGGCCCCGCCGCCCAGCACGCGCTCGCGCTCGACTTCGTCGGCGAGGAGCGGCTCGAACAGCTGCCGCACGACGCCGAACGGGAACTCGCGCTCGAGCTCGCTCCCGCGTGCGCGGATCGTGCGCGCACCGGCACGCGAGGCCACGTCGGCGACGGCATCGAGCAGCCGCGTCTTGCCGATCCCCGCCGGCCCGGCGATGAGCGCCATGCGGCCCTGGCCGTCGCTGACGCCGGCGACCAGGGCCTCGATCTCGGCCAGCTCTCCTTCGCGCTCGAGGAGATCGCTCACGACGCGGATCGTAAGCGCAGGCTCAGGTGCCGGGCTAGCGCGCAGACGGGATCGGATGGTTCGCCCGGAACAGATCCTCCGGGTCGTAACCGGCCTTGATCGCGCGCAGGCGCCCGTAGACATCCTCGTCGGCGAACAGCTCCGCGGCGTCACCGGAGCGCTCCGCGAAGTTGCTGTAGCCCTCGTCGGCGCGGTAGGCGTCCATCGCCTCCACGACGCGACCCGAGTGCGCCTCGACGGCCGCCTTCATCTCCGGCGTGATCGCCATGCCCACAGCGAACATCACGTAGCGGGCGTCGAACGTCCCACGCGCGCCGTGATGCGCCTCGGGCCGCTCGAGCGCGCCGCCGAGCGGACGCAGCTCCACCGACAGCAGCGGTGAGTCCGAGCCGGGGCCCGCGTGCGCCACCAGCGTGTCGATCGCATCCGGCGTGAGATCGCCGAGCATCGCGTAGTCGCTGGCGCCCGGGACCGGCTGCGGCGGGTCCATGTGCAGCATCTGAAGCGACGCGGCAGGCGACATCGCCACCGTGTCGATCTCGGGACCGAGCGCGCGCAGCGGCTCGAGCAGCTCGGCGCCGCTCTGCTCGTCGCCGAGATGCACGGCCTCGATCACCACGAGCCGGCGCCCGCGGAACGCCTCCGGGATGTCCGGGAGCGGCGGCACCTGCAGGATGCGTCCGAGCACGGTGGTCTCGTCGGGCAGGCGCGTGGGGTCCATCGCGCGCCAGGTCTCGAGCACCTCGCCCGCGCGCTCCCACGGGTACACCAGCATGCCGGCATACACCTCGGCGACCTCGTACGCGCGGAACTCGATGGCCGTGACGGCGGCGAAGCTGCCGCCGCCGCCGCGCAGCGCCCAGAACAGGTCCGGCTCGTTCTCGGCGTCGACGCGGCGGAACTGGCCGTCGGCGGTGACGAGCTCGATGGCCGTCACGCTGCTGGCGGCAAGGCCGTGATTGCGCGAGAGGAAGCTGAGTCCGCCGCCGAGCGTGTAGCCGACCACGCCCACGTCGTGCGACGAGCCGGCCAGCCCGAACAGGCCGTGCTGGGTGACCGCGGCGGTCACCTCGCCCCACAGCGCGCCGGCCTCGGCGCGCACGATGCGGGTGACCGGGTCGAGGTCGATCGCGCGCATGCGCTGCGTCTTGAGCAGGATCGTGTCGGCGAGCAGGGTCAGCGGAGAGGCGTTGTGACCCGTGCCCTGAACCGCCACGCGCATGTCGTTGTCGCGCGCGAACTCGACGACCGCGACCACGTCGCCGGTGGTCTCGGCGAGCACGACGGCGCCGGGCTGCTGATCGACCGCGAGGTTCCATGCCTGGCGCGCTTCGTCCCAGCCGGGGTCGCCGGGCAGTACGAGCTCGCCGGTCAGGCGCGCGCGGAGTGCCTGTGCGTGTGCTTCGAGGGTCTGGACGGTAAGCATCGATGCTCCTTGAACTTGCGCACGGGGATACGTCGTGGCACCGAACGTATGGGCGCCCCCGCGGCGCTGTCGTCCCTCGTGCGGAGGAGATCTGCCTACGCCGTCAGGACGATCGGCGCGCCCGTCGTGACCGCGATCGTGTGCTCGGAGTGCGCGGAGAGCGAGCCGTCCGCGGTGCGCACCGTCCACCCGTCGCCGGCGTCCACCACCTCGCCGTCGCGCGCCGCGATGATCGGCTCGATCGTGAAGACCTGACCCTCGACAAGCGGTTCGCCCATGTCGGGATCGAAGTAGTTCAGGACGTCGGGCGGCTCGTGGATACGGCGGCCGATGCCGTGGCCGCTGAGCGCATCGCAAACCGCGAACCCGTGTGTCTTCACGGTGCTCTCCACGACCCTGCCGATCTCGTTCAGCGGCGTGCCCGCGCGGGCGATGGCGAGTGCCCGGTCGAGCGCCTCGCGGGCCACGTTCGCGAGCCGCTCCGCCTGGCCGCTCGGCTTCCCCGCGAATGCGGTGCGGCACGCATCGGCGTACCACCCGTTCAGCTCGGCGGTCACGTCGAGCTTGACCAGGTCGCCGTCGGCGATGCGGCGCGGTCCGGGAATGCCGTGCACGGCCTCCTCGTTCACGCTGATGCAGGTGGTGCCGGGGAAGTCGTAGTCGAGCATCGGCGCGGAGCGGGCGCCGTGGCGGCGGAACACGTCGGCGGCGATCGCGTCGAGCTCGGCGGTCGTCACGCCCGGCCGGACGGCGGCCTCCATGAGATCGAGCGTCTCGGCCACAACTCTGCCGGCGGCCCGCAGTTCTAATAGTCGCTCGCTCACACGACCACCATAATCGCCGACCTATGAAGTACCCCCCGCCCGTAATCGCGGCGTTGCTCGCCGTGGCCTTCCTCGTGCTGGCCGTGGAGCCCACGGCCACTGCCGACCCGATGGGCCGCCAGCAGTACCTGAAGGCCGCGAGCACCGCCGAGTCGCTCGCCGACAAGTGGTGGGACCGGCGCACCGCGCTGTACAAACTTCAGCTCGGCAAGTCCGGCCCCGCGACGATCTGGGGCGGCGCCGTGCACATGTTCGAGGTCGAGAACGCGCTGGCCATCGCCGACCCCACGCGCGTGCGGAAGAACAAGGTGCGCTGGTTCGCCCGCAACGCCGAGCGCTACTGGAACCCGAACCTGCCTCCGTCGGGCGGCTACACGCCGACACCCGGCTCGCGCTGGTCGAAGTCCCGGGCCTGGTTCGACGACAACGGCTGGTGGGGCATCGCCTTCTATGACGCATATCGGGCGACCGGCGACTCCCGCTATCTGAGCTCGGCCAAGCGCGCGCTCATGTACATGGACAGGGCCGGCTGGGACCAAAGGCACGGCGGCATCTGGTGGGACACGCGGCACTCCTTCCACGCCGGCGAGAGCCTGGCGACCGGCGTGCTCCTCGCCGCCTCGCTCTACCACGAGACGCACTCGCGCACCTACCTGGCGATGGTCAACAAGTACCTGCGCTGGGCGAACAGGAACGTGAAGGGCATGGATGGCCTCTATGACCGCCACGACACCGACGACACGCCGATGCCGTACGTGCAGGGGCCGATCTCGAACGCATTCATCCTCCTGTGCGACGCGACGAAGAACCGCAGCTGGTGCACCAAGGCGGAGACGCTCGCCGACGTGGCGGCCAAGCGCTTCCCCACGCTCACGATGGGACCGCAGTACGACGCGATGTACATCCGCGCACTGCTCGAGCTGTACCGCTACGACCACAACCGGCGCTGGTACGACATCGCCGCCCGCGAGGTGCAGCGTGCGATGATGAACGCGCGCGACTCGGACGGCATCTACTCGAGGAACTGGGACGGCCGCTCGATCCGGGTGGTGGACAACACGCCGCCGAACCGCTTGCAGACGCACGCCGCCACCACGATGGTGATCGCGTGGATGGCTGCTACGCCGCCGCCGCCGTAGCGGCCTGCTCCAGCTGCGCGCGCACGTCGCCGTGGAGCGGGTCCGCGTGGCCCGCCCATGCCAGCGCCGGTTCCATCGCGGCGAGCTTGCGGATGCTCGCACGCGCCTGCTCGAGGTCGAGGTTGAAGCCCGCCCACGGCGGCCGCGGGGTGCCGAAGTCGCCGGTGGTGGCGTCGAGCGTGTAGAAGGTGTCGCTTGCCAGGGCCAGGCGGTCGCTCGCGCGCCAGAGACCGATCTGCCCCGGAGCGTGGCCCGGGAAGTGCACGACCTCGAAGCCCGCCACGCTGTCGCCCTCGCGCAACGTCTTGTCTATCCGCACGGGACCGCCGTCCCATATCCGCAGGAGCGACGGGTAGATCGCCTTCGTCGGCCCGGCCTTGGTCAACGTCGGCAGGTCGCTGAAGTCGAAGTAGGGCTGCGGGTTCTCGGCCTCCGCGTACTGCGCCTCGTCGACGTGGCACCACACCGGCGCGCCGGCGGCGGGCGCGGCGCCGCGGTGGTCCGAGTGCGCGTGGCCCAGCACCACGCGGTTGATGCCGCCCATGATCCGGCCCACGTTCACCACGTGCTTGCTCATCGCCTTGATGCCCGCGTCGAACAGCGTCACCCCGCCGCCCGGCTCCTCGATGAAGTACACGTTCATCGTCCGGTGCGGGAAGCCGCCGCGCATGACCCACACGCCGGGTGCCGCCACCTCCATCGTGACGGCCGTGGGGCCGCGTCCGACCTTCTGCTGCTCGGCCATCCGGCGGGAGCCTACGGAACGCGATTCTCGAGCAGCGGCTCGAGCACCTTCGCGTCGCTCGACACCGTGACGTGGATCGCGTCGGGCTCGCGCGCGTAGGTGATCATGTCGAGGGCCTGGAGGCGATCCAGCATGAACTGGAACGCCAGCGCCTGACGGCGGCTGCTGTAGCGGCGCTCGATGTCGAACGCGTAGCCGGTCGTGTGGAGCGAGTACGCGCGCGTGGCCTGGATGTTGCTCTCGACGAGCTTGCGCTGGTAGGTGAGGTCGCGCACCGTGCTGGTCACGTTCAGCGCGCCCCCGCCGCCGATCTCGTGCACGCCCGCCGCGATGTACACGAGCATCGCCATCGCCGGCGGCCGCAGCGCGCGATACACGCCCGGCGTCTTCGACAGGCTCCCCATCCCGCGGTCGACGGTGAAGTGCAGCTTGGCGGGATCGTCGGGCAGTTTCAGCAGGTTCGCCGCCTTGATCGCGAGCGGCGTGGCGAAGACCTGCGTGCTCCCGCGCGGGTGGAGCACCTCCTCGGCGGTCGCCTTGCGGCCGTGCAGGAACTGGAGCCGCGCGAGGCCGGCGGGAGCGCTGCGCGCGAGGCGCATGATCTCGCGGGCGCCGTAGAGGCGCCAGAGATACGTGGCCGAGTCGTCGCCGAGGGAGGCGAGCACCGAGTACGCGCGCGGATGACGCAGCGGCGTGGAGTCGAAGTAGAGCTGCGCGTACGGGACCTCGCCCGGCCCGTACGCGCGGAGGGCGTTCTGAAGGTTGCCGATCCCCATGTGGTACGACTCGAGCGCGAGGTCGGGGCGGCGCAGGTGCCCACGCGCGATCTGGAGGTACTCGGCCGCGCCCTCGATCGCCTTGGCGGGGTTGAAGCGCTGGTCCACCCGCCGGCGACGCGCCCGCAGCCTGCGGTTGTGCGGGTGGCGCGCGATCTGCTTGGCCAGACGGCGGCTGGCGCGCAGGTCCACGCGCATGCCGAGCAGGCCCGTGGCGGTACCCGCGAGGATCTGCGTGAGTCCGCAAGCGCCCGACACGTTGCTGGAGGCGCACACCTCGGGGCGTCCGGCGCTCTCGAGGAACACGAGCGCCTCGAGGTCGTCGGGCGACACGCCGTGCCGCCGCGCGGCCGCCTCCACCTGCGGCCGCCAGCGCTCGACACGCCGCGCCGTCGCCATCGCCCCGCCCGGGCTCTTCGCGTACAGCACGTGGCTCTCCCCGGCGGCGGCGCGGGCGGCCAGCTTCGCGTCCTCCCCCGGACGCCACGCCAGGGGGTCTCCCTCCGGCCCGCGCGCGGGCGCCAGCGGCTTCTTCCCGCCGCCCGAGAGCAACACTCCGATCAGCACGCCGGCGACGAAGACAGCGACGACCGCGAGCACAGCGCGATTGCGCCGAGATGAGGGGCGTCGCGTCCCTGCCACGGGCGGACACGCTGACAGAGAGCGTCGCTATCCTCGATTCTCAGCGCGCGCTAATGCGGCTCACGCCGCCTGCGGGCTCGGCCTGGGAGTGGGGGGTTTCCCGGCAACGATCACGTGCGGACCGGTACATTCGGCCTGCTCTGGGGTTGGGAAGTAAGCCGGAAACAAATGGCGAACGGACTTCTGAACGAGTTGAAGGAAGCGGAGCCGCGGACCACCGCGGTGCTCTCGCCTCGCGATGTCCGCGCCCGGAAGGCTCCGCTGCGCCACGTCCTGCTGCGCTGGGAGATGTTCCGCCGTCTCACGCGCGTGATCACGCTGGCCGTGCTGGACGCCAGTGGGGTCTTCCTCGCCATCTGGACCGCGCTCGAGCTCAAGGCGATCGGCAACGACAAGTCCAACATCCACCTGTCGTTCGAGCAGACCCAGAGCGTTGCGCCGCTCGCGATCCTCGTCACGTTGATGCTCTTCGCGCGCTCGGACCTCTACGCCGACCGCGCGGTGCGCCCCGGCTTCACGCGCATCGTCGCGTCGATGTTCCAGGTCACGCTGGTCATCCTCGTGTACGCCGTCGTCGAGGGCCAGCACTTCTCGTCGTACTACATCTTCTACGGCAGCCTCTTCTTCGCGCTCGCCTACATCTCCGCGTTCCGCTGGGCGTTCGATCGCGCGAGCGGCTGGGCGCTGCGTGCGGCCGGCTACCGGCGCCGGGCGGTCATCGTCGGCAAGGGCGAGCAGATCGACGCCGTCGCGCACGCGCTCGGTGGCGGCGCCGACCCCCCGCTCGACCCGGTCGGCTTCATCTCGCTCACGCCGCGCCCGGAGAACGGCATGCGCAACCTCGGCACGCTCGACCAGCTGCCCGACTACTTCGGCGACATCGACGAGGTGCTGATCGCCGACCCGGACTTCCCCCAGTCGCAGGCGGTCGACCTCGTCGACCTCTGTCACCGCAACGGCGTGCGCGTGCGCGTGGCGCCGTCGACGATGGAGATCCTCATGGACCGGGTCGAGTTCATCCCCGGCCAGACGGTTCCGCTCTTCGAGCTCAAGCCGCCGGTGTTCGAGGGCATCGACTTCGTGGTCAAGCGCTCGTTCGACCTGGTCATGGCCGGTCTGCTCGTCCTGTTCCTCTCGCCGCTGCTGCTGTTCGCCGCGGTCGCCGTCAAGCTCAGCTCGCGCGGTCCGATGATCTACCGCTCGCAGCGCCGCGGCCTGGGCGGCGAGCAGTTCCACTGCTTCAAGTTCCGCACGATGTACGAGGACGCCGACGCGCGCCAGGCGGAGCTCGAGAAGGCCAACGAGATGGGCGGAGCGATCTTCAAGATGCGCAACGACCCGCGCGTCACGCCGATCGGGCGCTTCCTGCGGCGCTGGTCGATCGACGAGTTCCCGCAGCTCTTCAACGTGCTCCGCGGCGAGATGTCGCTCGTGGGGCCGCGGCCGCTTCCCGAGCGCGACTATCAGCGCCTCGAGGACTGGCACCGCAAGCGCTACCTCGTGCTGCCCGGGATGACCGGGCTCTGGCAGGTCTCGGGACGCTCTGAACTCGACTTCGACGAGCTGGTCCGGCTCGACTTCCTCTACCTGGAACGCTGGTCCGTGTTCCTCGACCTGTCGATCATGCTCAAGACGATCCCCGCCGTCCTGCGCGCCAGGGGAGCCTGGTAACCCGCTTCGACGACGAGATCTGGGAGCTTGTCCCGGAGGACGCGCCCGAGCCGGACGCGCATCTCGTGGACTTCGTGCGCTCCCTGCCGGAGGCCGAGGAGGCGCTGGACCTCGGCTGCGGCGACGGGCGCCTGACGCGCTTCCTGCGGGCGCGGTCGGTCGTGGGTGCGGACACGTCGGTGGTCGCGCTGGAGCGAGCCGCGCGGCGCGTTCGCGGCATGAGGGCGGTGCGCGTCCGCCCGGATGAGCCGCTGCCGTTCGACGACTCCTGCTTCGACCTCGTGCTGTGCACTGAGACCGTCGAGCATGTGCGCGACGTGCAGCTGTTTCTGTCGGAGATGCGGCGCGTGCTTCAGCCGAGGGGGCGGCTCGCGCTCACCACGCCGGTGCATTCGCGGCGCACGGCGCTGAGCGTCTTTCTGCGCGGCTGGGAGAGCGAATTCGAGCCGCTCTCGCCACACCTCCGCTTCTTCACGCGCCGCTCGCTCCAGAAGCTCCTCGACGATCAGGGCTTCGACGTCGAGTCGATCGCGGTACAGCACCGGACGCTGTTGGCGCGCGCGACGCGCTGAGCGCCCGAACCGAGCTGCCGGGCTCCGCGTATACAGGGGCATGATCCGCTCACGCCGTGCCCTAATCGCCCTGTTGGTCGTCCCCGCCCTGATCGTCGCGCTCGTCGCCAGCGTCGGGGCCGATGCCGCCAAGTCGAAGCCGAAAGCACTGTCGCTCCGGTCGACCAGCCTCGGCAAGGTGATCGTGGACAAGAAGAAGCGGACGCTCTACATGCTCAGCTCGGACGGCAAGAACAAGAGCACCTGCTCAGGGCCGTGCGCGTCGAACTGGCCGCCCGCCAAGGCGCCGAAGAACCCCAGGCTCGGCACGGGCCTCAAGAAGGGCAAGCTCAAGGTGATCACGCGGAGCGACGGCAGCAAGCAGCTCGCCTACGCCGGCCACCCGCTCTATGAGTTCATCGGCGACTCGAAGCCGGGCGACGTGAACGGCGAGGGCGTGGTGGCCTTCGGCGGGACGTGGCACGCCGTCAACAGGTCGGGCACGGCCGCCAAGAAGCCCGCTGCGCAGTCCGCTCCCGCGCCGGCACCGTCGCCGTCAGGCGGCTACGCCTACTGAGCGGCGCACGACCGGCGCCACCTCGGTACCGAACAGCTCGATCGAGCGCATCGCCCTGTCGTGCGCCAGGCTGCCCATGCTCATCTGAGCCATGAAGCGCTCGTGCCCGAACAGCTCGTGCTCGGCGATGATCTTCTCGGCCACCTCCTGCGGGCTCCCGACCAGGAGGTGGCCACGCGGTGAGCGGCCGGCGTCGAACTGCGCGCGGGAGACCGGCGGCCAGCCCCGCTCCCTGCCGATGCGGCTCATGACGCCCGCGTAGGCGGGGAAGAACTCGTCGGCGGCCTGCTGCGAGGTCTCGGCGACGTAGGTGTGCGAGTTGATGCTCACCGGCACCGGGTCGTGCCCGGCCTGCGAGACGGCCTCGCGGTGGAGATCCACCAGCGGCGCGAAGCGCGCCGGCTCGCCGCCGATGATGGCCAGCGCCATCGGCAGGCCCAGCACGCCGGCGCGGATCACCGACTGCGGGTTGCCGCCCACGGCGATCCACACCGGCAGCGGGTCCTGGAGCGGCTTCGGGTAGACGTGCGCGCCGTTCACCGGCTCGCCCTCGCGCACCTTCAGGAGGAGCTCGAGCTTCTCGGAGAACAGCCGGTCGTAGTCGTCGAGGTCGTAGCCGAACAGGGGGAACGACTCGATGAACGAGCCCCGGCCGGCCATGATCTCGGCGCGGCCGCCGGACAGCAGGTCGAGCTCGGAGAACTGCTGGAACACGCGGATCGGGTCGTCGCTCGAGAGGATGCTCACCGCGCTCGTCAGGCGGATGTCCTCCGTGCGTGCGGCGCCCGCGGCGAGAGCGACCGCCGGTGAGGAGACGGCGTAGTCGGGGCGGTGGTGCTCCCCTACGCCGAAGACCTCGAGCCCGACCTGGTCGGCCAGCTCGATCTCCTCGACGAGATTCCTGAGGCGCTGCGTCGGGCTGATCCCGCCGTCGACGTCCGCGAAGGTGTAGATCCCGAGTTCCATGGTTGTGAGTGTAGCCTGTGGTTGCGCGCGCAACTACTTCCGCCCGGGTAGCGTTCGCGCATGACCCGGCTCGACGATCTGCTCGAAGCGGCGCGCATCCGGCTCGACCGCGTGGACCCCGAGCGTGCGGCCCGGGAGATCGAGGATGGCGCCGTCCTGATCGACGTGCGCAGCGAGTCGCAGCGCGAGCGCGACGGCGTCGTGCCCGGCGCGCTGTATTTCCCGCGCAACGTGCTGGAGTGGCGCTGTGACCCGGACGGCGAGCATCGCGACCCGCGGGTGGCCCGGCCGGACGCGCGCGTGATCGTCATGTGCGACAGCGGCTACCAGTCGAGCCTGGCGGCGGCGACCCTGCAGGACATCGGCCTCGAGAAGGCCACCGACCTCGACGGCGGCTTCCAGGCGTGGCGGGCTGCCGGGCTGCCGGTCGAATCCTTTCAACAGTCTTTGAACTCTTTTTGACGTCTCTCTCAGCGGACCTTGGTTAGCTCGGCTGCCAGAGCCAGCGAAGGAGAGTCGAGATGACTGTTCACGATCCGGAGCGCACGCGCGAGATCCTGCACGAGACCTCGCGGGCGGCGGTCGCCGCCGACGAGATGCACATCGCCGAGGCGATCGAGAGTGTCGAGTGGGAGCGGCGCGGGATCCTTCAGCTGCTCACGCGCGTGCGGCGCGATAGCGTCCCGCGCGACTGACCCAGCGCGAACAGGTCGTTCACCCACTGCTCGTGCGCCGGATCCAGCCGGCGCGCGGGCTCCGCCAGCAGGCGCGCGGCAACCTCGCGCGCGACGGCCTCCACGCGCAGCCTGTCGTCCGGCGCGAGCGCCGTCCAGCGGTGCTCGTTCTCGCGCAGGAGCCGGTCGACCACGCGGTCGCCGTAGGCGCGCAACTCGTCAGGGCTCATCCGCGACCCCCGTGAGCGTCTCTACGCGCGGCGTGTAGCCCGCCAGCGTCAGGTTGAACGTAGATCCACGTGGCGAGGACTGCACCGTGCAGCGGCCGCCGTGCGCGCGCGCGATCGCGTCGACGATCGAGAGGCCGAGCCCGATGCCACCGTCGGCCGTGTCGCCGCCGCGCTCGAAGCGGCCGAAGATCAGGCCGAGCGCCTCGTCGGAGATCCCGCTGCCCTCGTCGGCGACGGAGATGGTGACGGTGTCGCCCGTCGCCCGGCTGCTCACCTCGATCACGGCGCTCGCGTCGGTGTGCTGCACCGCGTTCTCCAGCAGCGCGTCGACCGCCGCGCGCAGCGCATCAGGGTCGGCCCGCAGCGTGCCATGAGCGAGCTCGCCGACGCGCCAGACCCGCGGCGAGATCTCCGACCAGCGCATGGTCACGTCCTCGAGCAGCTCGTCGAGCTCCACGCAGCGCTCGGACAGCGTCGCGGCCTGCGCCTTCGCGATCATCAGGAGCTGCTGGACGATGCGCTCCATGCGGTCGAGCTCGTCGATCGCCACACGCGCCTCGTGCCGTCCACCGGCCAGTTCGACGTGGCCGCGCGCGATCGTGATCGGCGTGCGCAGCGCGTGCGAGACGTCGTGCAGGAACGACTCCTGCCGGTCGAGCAGGTCAGCCAGGTCGGTCATCGCCTGCTTGCGCTGCCGAGCGTGCCAGACCATCGCGAGGAACATGGCCGACATGAGCGGCACCTCGAACAGCTCGCCCCACTCCTGCCTCTGGTGGAGCGCGTCCTGGAAGATCAGCGTGCCGGTGAGGATGGCGACGCCGCCGAGCACGAGCCCGGTCGAGCGCAGCTCCCAGACGGCGAACCCGTACAGCACCGTGAGCGTGAACCAGATCAGGTGGAACGGGATCGTCTCCCACTGCGGGAACGCGGCCATGGCGGCCAGGTTCAGGCCGGCGAACGCCGCCCATGCGAGCTCGAGCTGCCTAAGCCGCGCTGATCCGGTAGCCGGCATGTCGCACCGTCTCGATCGAGGCGTCCGTGCCGAGCTTGCGCCGCAGGCGGCGTACGCAGACGTCGACCACGTTCGAGCGCGGGTCGAAGTAGTAGCCCCAGACCGCGGACAGGATGCTCTCGCGGCTGACCACCTCGCCGGCATGCTCGATGAGGTAGCGCAGCACCCGGAACTCACGGTCCGACAGCGCGGTGGCGCGCCCCTTCACCGTCACCTCGCGCGCCGTCAGGTCAAGCGACATCCCGCCCGCGTGAAGCACGGCTCCGCCGCCGGAGCGCGCCTGCAGCCTGACCCGCACGCGCGCGACGAGCTCGTCGCAGGCGAACGGCTTGGGAACGTAGTCGCAGGCCCCGAGCTCGAAGCCGCGCAGCTTCGTGGCCAGGTCTGAGCGGGCCGAGACCACCACCACCGGTGTCCCCGGACAGCGCCGCGTGAGCTCGCGCAGCACCGTGAGCCCGTCGACGCGCGGCAGCAGAAGGTCGAGCACGACCAGGTCGTACGGGTGCTCGAGCGCGCGCCGCAGGCCCTCGAGCCCATCGGCAGCGCCGTCGACTGCAAAACCCTCCGCTTCGAGCGCGCGTCCCAGGAACGCCCTGATCCGAGGCTCGTCCTCGATCACCAGGATGTGCAACCCGCTCTCCCCCTTGGTCGGGGCGACTCTAAGCCAGATGAAGATCGGATGACAAGCAGATGACTTTGCTGTCATCTGCGCCGTCTCCTCCGCCCGGTGGGCGTAGCGTCCGGCGCCGGAGTCTGGATGGGGGAGACCACGCCCGATACCAGTGCCGACTCGGCAGTCCTGGAGGCGCCGCATCCGCGTCTTGGGCCGCCCAGGCCGCGCGCGCTTCCGTATCCGGATCGCGCAGCGCGGCACTGGCTGCTCGCGTCCGTCGTCTGGCTGACCGTCGTCGATCTCTTCGGCCTCGTGCTCGCGACTCAGTTCGTCACGCCCGAGGCGTTCGGCAACGTCTCGTGGCTCGCGTTCAGCCGCATCCGCCCTTCGCACGTAAACGGGGTGATCCTCGCGTGGCTCACAATGATGTACTTCGGCGCGCTCTTCTACATGCTGCCGCGCCTCTGCGGCACGCGCGGGATGTGGAGCGAGCGACTCGGCGTGATCACCGCGTGGGCCTGGAACGCGATGTTCCTCGTCGGCGTGATCTTCCTGCTCACGGGCCACAGTGAGGGACGTGAGTACGCCGAGCTGATCTGGCCGATCGACATCGTCCTGCTGATCATCTGGGCGGCCAACATCGTGAACATCCTCGCGACGGTCGCGATGCGCACCATCAGGCCGATCTATGTGTCGGTCTGGTTCTTCATAGCCAGCCCGATCTGGCTCGCGGTGGACTACGCGATCGGCAACGTGATCTGGTCGCCCGGCCACGTCATGGGCGCGCCGTCCGGAGCGCTCTCGAACAGCCTCGACGACGCGATCCTGAACTGGTGGTACGCCCACAACCTGTTCGGCCTGTGGCTCACGCCGATGCTGATCGCGCTGACGTACTACATCGTCCCGCGCATCACGAACACGCCGCTGTACAGCTACACGCTGTCGCTCGTCAGCTTCTGGGGGATGGCGTTCCTGTACACCGGCGTCGGCGACCACCACATCCTGCAGTCGCCGACACCGTCGTGGCTGAAGACGATCGCCGAGATCTCGTCGTGGGCGCTGCTCATCCCGGTATTCGCCTTCACGATCAACATCCTCGGGACGATGAAAGGCAACTGGGACAAGTTCTTCACGAACCTGACCATGCGCTTCACCATGACGGCCTTCTTCTTCTACTTCCTGGTCAACGTCCAGGGTGCCTTCGAGGCGCTGCAGCCGTTCAACAAGCTGCAGCACTTCACGAACTTCGTCGTCGCCCACGCACACCTGGCGCTCCTCGGTGCGTTCACGATCCTCG
>JAICJV010000048.1 GCA_025928265.1 Thermoleophilaceae bacterium | reverse complement strand
GCGCGTTTTGGGGGGGGGGGGTTGCGGGCCCACCCCCCCCTAGGGGGGCCCCGGCGCTGGTGCTGGCTTCGGCTTTACGCGGGGCGGGCGCGGCCCCCTGGCCGCGCCCCCCCGACGCCGCAATCGTTCTCAGAAGCTCCCGCTGATGATCAGCGTGAGCTGCTCCAGCGACCCCAGCACGGTGAGCTTCGGCGCCGCGTACGGCGTTGCTCTTGTCTGCATCGATCCCCCCTTCCGTCGTTGGTTGGCGCGGTTGCGTGGCGGCCCTCATGTCCGTGGCCGCGAACGTCGCGTGTACAGGCGCGCGAGCTCTCGCCAGGACGTGGTGCCGGAGACGTCGCGCAGGTAGCGCGGGAAGCCGCTCGCGGACGCTGCGGGCATGACCCGCCGCAGCCGGCGGTAGTCCGACCACTGCACGGCGATGACCGCGCCGCGCGGTGGCCTGCGGGCGCGCACCGTGTGGCCGACACGCTCGAACAGCGGCCGCTTCGCGGCCGCCAGTCGCGTCAGCGCCGCATCCGGCACCGGCACGCCGAAGTCCTCGCGCGCTATGCGCAGGGCGCGCTCCACCGCCGCAGTCACCTGCAGCTCCTCGGCGCGGGCGACCAGTCGCTGCCAGTCCAGGCGTTTGCCCGCCGCTCGCACCAGCACCGCCACGTCGGCGACCCAGCGTGTCCCGCGAGCGTTCGGGTACTGCGCGTGCACGCACATGACCAGCAGCTCGTCCGACGGGTGCAGGACGCGTACCTCCGCGCCACCGATCGAGGCCGCGCCGGCAGCCTGCCAGAAGGGCTCGGGATCGACCGGCTCGTGCACCGGCCGCCCGTGCAGGTCCAGGCCCGCGTCCGGGGGGATGCCGAAGCCGAGAGCGTGCCGCAGCCCGATGCCGGGCCGCGCCGTCGACTCCCAGCCCGCGCGCTCGAGCACCTGGGCGGCACGCGGCGCGTCGTCCGGGCGTACGAGCACGTCCACGTCCGCCATCATGCGGTCGCCAGGATGCGCGTAGTAGAGCGCGCACATCGCCGCGCCCTTGAAGAGGACGGCTTCGATGCCGGCGTCTGCGAGCTCGCTCACGGCACGACCGGCTGTCCTGAGCTGGCGCTCGTTGCGAAACGCCGACACGCGATGCAGCGTGCGGAGCTCGGGCATCGCCTCGTGCTCGGCGCCGGCGGCGCACAGGTTGGCGTAGACGAGCGGCAGAAGCGTGCGGGCGTGCTGGTCGGCGTGGCGCAGATCACGCTCGAGGGCGTCGTAGGCCGGGGCCCATGCGCGGAGCGCGTCGGCGGGGGCGTCCAACGCTGCATGCAGCAGCAGCGCCTGACGCTCGTCCGGTGCATACGCCGCGCGCGCGGACATACGTAGTCAACGGCCCAATTGCAGGGAGCTTCCGATGCGCGTCGGAAGCCCGAAGCACGCACGCACGTTTCAGCGGTATGAGCGTTCAGCTGAAACTGCGCTCCGAGGAGCTCGAATGGCGCGAGATCGACGATGAGATCGTCGCACTGGACCTGCGAACGTCGAACTACCTGGGGGTGAACGGAACCGGGACGGCCATCTGGCCCGAGCTGGTCGCCGGAACCACGCGCGAGCGGCTGATCGAGCGGCTCTGCGAGCTGTTCGAGGTCGAGGCCGGGGTGGCGGCCGCGGACGTGGACGCCTTCGTGGAGGCCGTACGCGGCCAGGGCCTGCTCGCGGTCACGTGAGCGCGCCGTGAAGGGCGCGTACGGATTCCGCTTCACGGGCGTCGACCTGCCCGGCCTGGTCGACGCGCCCGTGAGCTGGCCGGAGGTGAGCGTGACGATCGCCGGCGCGGCGGCGCCGGCGGCCGCGGTCGTTGGTGACGAGCGGGCCGTCCTCGCCCTGCCCGACGGCGGTCAGGCGGCGCTCGACCGCCGGAGCGCCACGGCGGTGCTGCACCCGCTCGGCCCCGTGGACCCCGGCTGGGTCGTCCACCCGGCGCTCGCGTACCTGGCGGCCGTCTTCTCGCGCTGGCACGGCCGCCACTCGCTGCACGGCGGCGCGTTCGTTGCCGGCGGCGGAGCGTGGGGAGTGCTCGGCGGCCACGGCGACGGCAAGAGCACCACGCTCGCCTGGCTCGCCGAGGCGGGCGTCTCGATCCTGGCCGACGACATGCTCGCGATCGCCTGCGGCACGGTCTTCGCCGGGCCGCGAACGCTCGACCTGCGCGCCGGCGCCGCCCCTTTCCTCGACGCGGCCGGCCACATGGTGCGCGACGGAGCCCGCCGCCGCCTGAGTCTCGACTCAGGCGCGCTGGAGCAACCCCTTCGCGGCTGGTTCGCGCTGAGCTGGGGGGACCGTGTCGAGGCCCGCCCGCTCGCCCCGGGTGAGCGCCTGGCGGCCCTGCTCGGCCACCTGCACCCCGGCCGCACGGCCAACGGCGTGCGCCTGCTGGACCTGCTGCGCCTGCCGGGCTACGAGCTCACACGCCCACGCGCCCTGGACTCGCTTCCGGACGCGGCCGCCGAGCTGATGGCGACGGCGCGACGGAGCGGCGAAGGAATCGAACCTTCCAACCGTGGGGCTGCCACGGCCTGCCGGTTTTGAAGACCGGATGGGCCACCAGACCCCTGCCGCTCCGCGGCGGATCCTAAGGACGCAGCAGCTTGTAGAACGCCTTGCCCGTGTCGCGCATCCTGAACGTGCGGTACAGGTGGTGCGCCTCGGCGCGGTGATACGCCGACTCGAGCGCAAGCGCGTGGCAGCCGCGCTCACGAGCCCGGTGCTCCGCCTCCTCGAGCAGTGCGCGGCCGATGCCCTTCCGGCGTGCGTCCTCGGCCACGATCAGATCGGGGATCCAGGCCTCTTCCGTCGGGTGGTTGAGCCGCGTGCGGAAATGCATCGAGCAGAACGCGACGACGCCGGAGTCGTCCTCGGCAACGAGATGGTGCGCGTTCGGGTCGACAACCTGCTCGTCCCAGATCGCGTGGCAGTCGGGCTCCGTGTCGGGGCCCACCGTCGGGCGGCCGAGCTCCTCGAGCAGGCGCGTGATCGCGCCGAAGTCGTCGCGGCGCGCCGCCCGGATCCTCATGTGCCCGGCAACCCGTGCTCGAGCGCGCCCTTGACCGACGCGTCGAGTGCGTTGAGGCGGTGGAGCGCGAGCGCCTCGGGAGAGCCGAAGCGCAGGTCGCCGTGGTGGGCCGCCACGCAGTGCTGAAGCGCGAGCGGGGCGTCCGTCAGCATGCGCAGCCCAAGCTCGATGTGGCCCAGCAGCCGGCCCTCGTCGGTCAGCTCGATCTCCGCGCCGAGCCGGAACTCGCGTGTCTTGCCGATGTCGTGGAGGATCGCAGCGGCCATCGTTAGGTCCGAGTTGAGGCGCGGGTGCAGGATGCAAGTCTCCTGCACGAGCGTCGCGACCGCGACGGTGTGCTCGAGCAGCCCGCCGAGGTAGGAGTGGTGGCCGGCCCGCGTGCAGGGCGCGCTCCGGAGCTGCTCGCGGAACGCATCGTCGGCCATGAAGCGCTGCACGACCCGCGCCAGCTCCGGATCGTGGACCTCACGTGCGAGATGCTCGAGGAACCCGTCGAGCTCGTCGATGTCGCGGTAGGCCGCCGGCAGGAATTCGCGCGGGTCGAACGCGCCATCTTCCACCCGCTGGATGTCGCGCAGCTCCGCCTGCAGCTCGTCGCGGAACCGCTCGACGCGGCCGGTCACCCGTACCAGGTCGCCACGCTCGAAGCGGCCCGCGAGGAAGTCGGCGTCGCGGAACGCGCGCGCGGGGATCGACCCGGTGCGATCGCGCAGCTCGAGCGCCAGATACGACGTCCCGGTGCGGGCGGTCATCCGGTCCTTTCGCGTGCAGGCGAACACGCCCTCGATGGGGCTGCCCGCGCGCAGGCGGGCAACCGGGACTCTGTCCTCGGCAACTGTCGACACGCGCCCATCTTCGGGATCGCGTCGGACAATTGGGTGTGCTCATGGGGTCGCCCCGGTACCGTGAACCCATATGGATCACGTCGAGTGGCGCGAGCGGCCGCAACTCCGGAATCCGGCCCTCATCTGCGCCTTCAAGGGATGGAACGACGCGGGCGAGGCAGCGTCGGCCGCGCTCGGCTTCCTGGTCGAGAGCTTCGACGCGCGCGAGGTGGCGCGAATCGATCCCGAGGAGTTCTACGACTTCACGTCGGTTCGCCCGACGGTCCAGATGAGCGAGGGCCGGTCGCGGACGATCGAGTGGCCGGCGAACGTCCTGCACGCCGCGCGCGTGCCCGGCACGGACCGCGACCTGCTGCTGTTCCAGGGCGTCGAGCCGTCGCTGCGCTGGCGCACCTTCACGAGCACCGTGATGGACATGGCGCGCCAGCTCGGCGCGGAGACCGTCGTGACGCTCGGCGCGCTGCTCGCCGACGTGCCGCACACGCGCGACATCCCGATGACGGGCATCTGCTCCGACGCCGACCTCGTCGAGCGACTCGGCTTCCAGCAGTCGACCTACGAGGGACCGACGGGAATGGTCGGCGTGCTGCACCACGAGTTCACGCAGGCCGGGATGCCGGCCGTGAGCCTGTGGGCGTCGGTGCCCCACTACGTCGCGGCCGCGCCGAACCCGAAGGCCGCGCTCGCGCTCATCCGCAGCTTCGAGGGAGTGGCCGGCGTGGCGGTCGATGCGACCGACCTCGAGGAGTCGGCGGAGGACTACCAGCGCCAGGTCGACGCCGCCGTGGCCACCGACCCGGACGTCAAGCAGTTCGTCGAGCGGCTCGAGCAGACGCTCGACGAGGTGAGCGACGAGCTCGCGCCGGACCCGGATCAGCTGCCGTCAGCGGACTCGATCGCCCGCGACTTCCAGAGGTTCCTGCGGCAGAAGCGCGCCGAGGACTGAACCTCACTTTTCTGCGGCCGGACACACGATCCGGTAGTCGCAGAACGGGCACAGGTCGGGCGACGGCTTCGGCTCGAAGTCGTGCCGCATGATCCCGTCGCCGATCTCCGCCACGGTCGACCGCACGCGCTCGAGCTCGTCCTCGGAGTGGCGCACCGGCACCTTCTCGCCGTCGAGCACGTACCAGTACGACTGCGCGCTCGTCTCCACGTTCCACGCCTCGCGCGCACCCATCTGGTAGATCGACAGCTGCACGTCCTGCGCGAGCTGCTCAGGCGTCTTCGCGCGGCCGGTCTTGTAGTCGATCAGCTCGTACGTGCCGTTCTCGACACGGTCCACGCGATCGACGCGACCGCGCAGCAGGTGCGGCCCGATCTTGAACGAGAATGAGCGCTCGATCCACGCCGGCTTGACCGCCGCCTCCTCGTCCCAGTAGCGCCGCAGCGCAGCGACCGCCTTGCGGCGGAACTGCATGTCGTCGTTCGAGTCGCCGAATCCGTTGCGCCGCCACGACGCCTCGAACAGCTGCATGAGGTGCTCGAGGGACCCGCCGCCCCCGCCGTGGAAGCGCTCGAGCACCTGGTGCAGGACGATGCCGAAGCGCTGGTTGATCGTCGGCTCCTGCGGGATGCGGAACACGCGCGCGAACTTGTACTTGAGCGGGCAGAGGCGATAGGTCTCGATGTCCGAGGCCGACAGCATCAGACCCTCGCCGCGGCGCGGGATGAACGGCTCGAGCGTCTCGCCCTCGGGGTCGGCGTCCAGGGCCGTCCGGCGGCGACGCTCATCGCGCTCGGCATCACGCAGGTAGTCGTCGAGCGCGGAGATGCGGAACATCTCGGCCTGCTCAGGGGTGGCCACCTGGAGCAGCAGGTCGTTCACCTCGGCCAGCGCCTGGTCGAGCGCCTGGCCGTCCTTCGCGCGCTCGATCAGCGCCGCGAGCTTGAGCAGCTCGAGATACCGCACCACTGCCTGGGAGACGTCGATGTAGGTGTCGAGCCGCATCTCCGCGAGCCGCCCGCCCACCTGCGACACGGTGTCGAGCAGCTCGTCGCGCAGGATCCGGAAGGTGGAGTGGAGACCCTCCGCCGGACCGAACAGCTGCTCCTCGTGCAGCTCCTCCTCGCCGCCGGTCGCCTCGCGCGCGTCCTCGAGGAACGCCGACGGGCGCGATCCCGGCCCGTGCTCGGCGGTCGCCGCCCACGCCAGCACCAGGCCACGCCGCGCGCGCGTCATCGCCACGTAGAGCAGACGGCGCATGCGCTCGTCGTGGCTCTCGGAGGGCTCGCGCGCCAGCGCGGGCGGCAGCGCCTCACCCGCGGGCGGCGGCGGGCCCGGCATCGACGCGGCCGACAGACCCAGCACCACGACATGCTCGAACTCGTGCCCCTTTGCGTCGTCGAGCGCCATCACCCGCACCGTGCTCGGCGCCACCGCGGGCTCGGCCTCCTCCTCGGGCAGGCCGGCCTCCGCCACGGCCGTCGCGTAGCGCGTGAAGTCGCGCGTCGTGGCACCCGGCTCGCGCCGCACGAAGCGGGTGGCGAGCTCCGACAGCTTCGCGATGTTCACGAGCCGCTCGACGGTGTCGGCCTGGGCCGCGAACACCTGCTGGCGGCGCAGCCCGATCCGCTCGATCAGACGGTGGACGAACAGATCGGGCGGCATCTCCTCGAAGGCACGCGACGCCGCGCGATGGATGCGCAGGAAGTGTGTCGCGCGGTCGCGACCCTCGGGCGACAGCTGCGGCGACTCCAGCGCCGCCACTATGCCGCTGACCATGTCGAGCTTGCGCCGCCGCGACAGCTGCGTGAGGCGAGCGATGTCCACCGGCCGCAGCTCGATCGGCGGCCGCGACAGCGCACGCACGACCGCGCTCGAGTCGCCGGGGTCGGCGAGCAGCCGCAGCCACGCCAGCGCGTCGCGTACCTCAGCGCGCTCGAAGTACGCCGTCGATCCGATCACTCGGAACGGGAGCGCGCGCTCCTCGAGCGCCGCGCCCAGCACGCGTACGTCGTCACGTAGCGACCGCACGAGGACGCACACCTGCTCCGGTGCGACGCGATCCCGCGCGATCAGCTGTTCCACGTGGGCGGCTGCCTGCTGCGCCTGCGCGCGCTCGGAGGTGCAGTTCCAGAAGCGCACGTCGCCGGCGACACGCGTGCCGCTCAGCCGCCTGCCTGCGACCGCCGACGCCGCGCGGGCGACCTTGCGCGAGCAGCGCTCGCTGTGGCCCAGGCGCACGACCCGCGCTCCGGCATAGTCGCGCTCGAGGTCGGTCGCCTCGCGGTCAGCCGCGATGGCCACCTCACGTTGCTCGGCGCACGCCAGGCGCAGCAGCGCGGCTTCGGCGAACGTCACGTCCTGGAAGTCGTCGACCAGCACCGCCGTGAAACGCTCCGCGAGACGCGCTCGCACGTGCGGGCGCTGGTGCAGCAGATCAAACGCCGCAAGCACGAGGCCGCCCGCGTCGACCGCGCCGCGCGCGCGCAACAGCGACTCGTGGTCGGCGTAGAGGCGCGCGAACTCCGCCTCGCGGCGCGCTCCCGCGCGAGTGGCGTCATCGACGGCGTCGCGGTCGAGGCGCTCCGCGTAGCTGCGGTAGGCGTCCGGGCCGATCATCTCGTCCTTCAGCCGGTCGATGCGCGCGAGCAGGCTGGCGAGCAGCGGCGCGGGATTGCCGCGGATCTCGTGGCGGCGCAGCGTGAGATCGTCGATCCGCTCCAGCAGGAGAGCCAGCCGGTCGGCCCGCGTGACCCGCGCGAAGAGCGGATCGAGCCCCGCCTCCACGCATTCGTCGCGCAGGAGGCGCGCGCAGAAGCCGGCGAACGTGTCGATCCACAGCTCCTCGAACGGCGTGTCGATGGCCGACTCGACCGCCGTGCGCATCGCGGCCGCGGCCACCCCGTCGCGCGCGAGCATCAGGATCGCTCCAGGCCCGGCGCCGTCGCGCACGAGGCCCTCGAATCGCTCGCAGAGGACGCGCGTCTTGCCGCTCCCCGCGCCTCCGAACAGGAGCAGCGGGCCGCCACGGTGGGTGACGGCCTCGAGCTGGGGCTCGGTGAGGACGTCCGCCCGGGTCGGCATCGGCCTTAGGATACGCCGCCGGATGCCAGCGGCCGGGGCCCTCGAAGCGGATTGGCTCGCCTTCTCGCGACGCGCGACGGAGGCCGGCCGAGTTGCCCTCGCGCGGTTTCCCGACGCCGCCGAGCGCTTCCGCCGCGAGGGCAGCCGCGGCAAGGGCGGCGACATGACGCTGGCCATCGACGCCGCGGTCGAGGAGGCGATCCTCTCCGAGCTCGAGCGCTTCGGCGTGGGCGTCTGCGTCCTGTCGGAGGAGCGCGGCGTGGTGGAAGTCGCGGGTGGCGGCCCGGTGCAGGTGGTGATCGACCCGATCGACGGCTCGCTGAACGCGAAGCGCCGGCTGCCGGGCTACAGCATCTCGATCGCGGTCGCCGACGGCGACGACATGAGCTCGGTGCAGTTCGGCTACATCGCCGACTTCGCGACCGGCGAGGAGTGGTGGGCACGCCACGGCGAGGGCGCCTGGTGCGGCGGCGAGCCGCTGCGGCTCGGCTCCGACGGTGAGATCCGTCTCGAGATCCTCGGCGTGGAATCCGCCCATCCGCGCCTCGTGGCGGCCAATGCGGAGGCCCTCGCCGACACCGAGGCCGGCCGCCTGCGGATGCTCGGGTCGGCCGCGCTGTCGCTCTGCTACGTGGCAAGCGCGCGATTCGACGGCCTGATCAGCCTGCGACCACTGCGATCGGTGGACATCGCGGCGGGACAGCTGATCGTGCGCGAGGCCGGCGGCCACGTCGCGTTCCCGGACGCGGGCTATGACGGCGTCGCGCCCGGGCTTGGGCTCGATATGCGGTCGCGGATGCTGGCGGCGGGCAGCGAGCCGATCCTCGAGTTGCTGGTCGAGACCGCCGACAAGGTTCGGCCGTGACCGTCGTGGGCAAACTCTCCGGGTGGCACGACTGCGCAGAGTCGACTGCTCGGATCCCGGGATAACGCGCCGGCGCCGCGGTCGCGGCTTCGAGTACCTCGAGGAGGACGGCAGCCGGGTCGAGGACACCGAGGTCCTCGGCCGCATCAACGAGCTCGCCATCCCTCCGGCCTGGAACGACGTCTGGATCTGCCCGCACCCGATGGGCCACATCCAGGCGACCGGCATCGACGCGCGGGGACGCATGCAGTACCGCTCCCCCGACCGCTGGCGCCGGCGCCGCGACGCTCAGAAGTTCGACGAGATGATCGACTTCGCGCGCGTGCTGCCGCCGATGCGAGAGCGCATCGTGGAAGAGCTCGATCATGACGGGATGACCCGTGAGCGCGTGCTCGCATGCGCCGTGCGACTGCTCGACCGCGGCTTCTTCCGCGTGGGCGGCGAGGACTACGCCGTCGAGAACGAGACCTACGGCCTGGCGACGATCCAAAAGAAGCACGTGAAGCTCGAGGGTGACGACGTGCTCGTGTTCGACTACCCGGCGAAGTCCGGCCAGCGGCGGATCCAGTCGATCGTCGACCCGGCCGTCTACGAGATCGTCGCCGAGCTCAAGCGCCGCCGTGGCGGCAGTCCCGAGCTGCTCGCGTACCGCGACGGGCGGCGCTGGCGCGACCTCAAGTCGGCCGACATCAACGCCTACATCAAGGAGGTCAGTGGAGGCGACTTCTCCGCCAAGGACTTCCGCACGTGGAACGCAACCGTCCTGGCGGCGGTCGCGCTCGCGGTTTCGGGCGAGGTGGCGCAGTCGTCGAAGGCGGCGCGCAAGCGCGCGAGGAACCGCGCCGTGAAGGAGGTGGCGAAGTACCTCGGCAACACGCCGGCCGTCGCTCGTGCGTCGTACATCGACCCGCGCGTCTTCGACCGTTTCGAGGGCGGGCTCACAATCGGGGGCGTGATCGATTTGGGCGAGGTCGGTGACGAGGGCGACGTGGGTGGCGCGATCCACGGCCCCGTCGAGGACGCCGTGCTCGACCTGATCGCGGGGGACGAGGAGTCGCCGGCGCTGGAGAAGGTCGCCTAGGGCGGGCCACGTTTCCGAGGCCGCGCGCGCGGGGAGAGTGGCGGACGTGGCCATCGCGATCCTCGACATCGACGGGACGCTCGTCGACACCAACTACCACCACGCCGTGGCCTGGTACCGGGCGTTCCGCCAGCACGGGATCGTGCTCCCGATCTGGCGCATCCATCGCCACATCGGCATGGGCGGCGACCAGCTCGTGGCCGCGCTCACCGACGACCAGACCGAGGAGGAGAAGGGCGACGACATCCGCGACGCGGAGAAGGCGCTCTACATGGTCTTCATCGAGGAGGTCGAGCCGATGGAGGGCGCGCGCGAGCTCATCACCGATCTCAAGGACCGCGGCCACAAGGTCGTGCTCGCGAGCTCCGCCAAGGAGACCGAGGTCGACCACTACCTCGACCAACTCGACGCGCGTGAGATCGCCGACAACTGGACCATGTCCGACGACGTCGAGCAGACGAAGCCGGCGCCCGACCTGGTGCGTGCGGCGCTCGACAAGGTGGGCGCGTCCGACGACGAGACCGCCGTGATGGTCGGCGACACGACGTGGGACATCGAGGCCGCGAAGCGCGCGGGCGTGGAGACGCTTGCCGTGCGGACCGGGGGCTTCGGCGTGGATGAGCTGCGCGAGGCGGGTGCCGCAGGCGTGTTCGAGTCCGTCGCCGAACTGCGAGAGCGGTTAGGCGAAACGGCACTCGGGTAGCGCGTCGCCCATGCGAGTCGTCGTCGTAGGAGCGACGGGCAACGTCGGCACCAGCGTGTTGCATGCGCTCGCGGCCGACACGAGCGTCGAGTCGATCGTCGGAGTCGCGAGGCGGTTGCCGGCGATCTGCTTCCCCGGGGTCGAGTGGGTGCAGGCCGACATCCGGCGCGACGACCTCGATTCGCTTTTCGAGGGCGCCGACGCGGTCGTGCATCTGGCGTGGGCGATCCAGCCCTCGCGCGACTCGGCCGAGCTGCGGTCGGTGAACGTCGACGGGAGCGCGCGGGTCTTCCGCGCCGCCGGGCAGACCGGAGTGCGCTCACTCGTATACGCGTCCTCTGTGGGTGCGTACTCGCCGGGCCCGAAGGACCGCGCCGTCGACGAGAGCTGGCCCACCGACGGGATCGAGTCGTCGTTCTACGCAAGTCACAAGGCCGAGGTGGAGCGCCTGCTGGACTCGTTCGAGCAGGAGTTCCCCGACGTGCGCTGGGTCCGGCTGCGGCCAGGACTGATCTTCAAGGCCGAGGCTGCGGAGGAGATCCGGCGCTACTTCATCGGGCCGTTCCTTCCGAGCCCACTGGTGCGGCGATCGCTGATCCCCGTGGTGCCCGACGTGGAGCGGCTCCGCTTCCAGGCGGTGCACTCGCTCGATGTGGGCGAGGCGTACCGGCTGGCCGTGGTGAACGAGAACGCGCGCGGGGCCTACAACGTCGCGGCGGACCCGGTGCTGGATCCCGACCGGCTGGCGGAGATCCTCGGTGCGCGGAAGCTGCCGTTGCCCGCAGCCGCATTGCGCACCGCGGCCGCGGCTGCCTGGCGCGCGCGGCTGACGCCGACACCCGAGGGCTGGCTCGACATGGCGCTGGCGGTGCCGATCATGGACACCACACGCATACGCACCGAGCTGGGCTGGGAGCCGCGCCGCAGCGCGGCGACGGCGCTGCGCGACCTGCTGAGCGGTCTGCGCGAGTGCTCCGGCGCCGACACACCACCGCTGGCTGCGGACGCCGGCGGGCCGTTGCGGCTGCGCGAGTTGCTCACGGGGATCGGCGGAAGGAACCCGTAGAAACGCCGAGAGGCGGGACAGAGCCCGCCTCCCGGTCGAGGGTTCCGTGTTGCGCGAAGGTCAGTAGTCCGCGACCGCGACCCGGTCGACGCGCCGGTGGTAGCGCCGGCCGACCGTGCCGCCGATCAGCGCTCCTATGAGCGACGCCACGACGATTCCGGCGAGCGCGATGATGCCGCCGGTCGTGATCTGGCTCGCGTCGAGCGGGATGCGCGGCAGGTTCAGGTTCTGGAACACGTTGTACTGGTCGCCGAAGATCGCCCCTGCGGCCGCCACCAGCAGCGTTATGACGAGCCCGATCAGCCAGACGCCGAAGCCCTGGCGCCCGCCGTCGAAGCGCGACATCCGACCCGCGACGTAGCCACCGCAGTAGTAGGCGACGAACGCGATCGCGATCAGCAGCGCGCCGCCGACGATGCCGATCGTGCCGGCGTCGCTCGCGGACGTGTTGCTCGTGAGGCCGATGGCGGTACCCGCCGCGGCCACGATCGCGGTGAGGATCACGCCCATGCCGACGGCCACGAGCCAGCCGAAGAAGTCGGCGCCCCAGTTGAAGCCGCCGAAGCGGTCGCGCGCCCGCAGGTGGGCAGCGCGATCCGTCGCAACGGCACCCGTCGCCACCGGCCGGCGGCGCACCGGCTCGCGCGTGGCTGTGGCGTTCCCGTTCCCGTTCGCGCCATCCGCGGCGGGTCGGTCGGCGGTCGCGACTCCACCGCCGTCGTCGGATCGCGTGTCGTCGGGCGCTCCGCGCCCGAATCGCTTCTCACGGCCGAACATATTTCTTCCTCCCGGTGGCTTGACGTCCTGTCAATCGCCGGCTTCCCAGGCCGGCCCCGACTTGATTCCCGGGCCCGGAGCGGTCAAACCAGGTGGAGCGCCGTCCTCGACGCAAACTACCTGCAAATCGCGTGGTTCTCGACCAGCGTGCAGCTGCGCTGAGGTCTGAAAAAAAGGCCCGCTCAGGGCGGGCCTCAGAGTGGGCGATCCAGGACTCGAACCTGGGACCTCTTCCTTATCAGAGAAGCGCTCTAACCGACTGAGCTAATCGCCCCTGCGACGGCGGAGTCTAGCCAGCGGCGGGGGGACCGTCCGGCCCGCTACGCGGCTGCCGACCGGCGCAGCAGCCGCTCCGCCATCTCGACGCCCTCGCGGGGGTGCTCGACCTCGAACTCGACGCGGAACCCGGACGAGCGCGGCTTGATCCGCACCTCGCGTCCGAGGGCTGCGGCGAGGGCATCCTCAGCCGCGCCGATCGCGTCCTCGAGGTCGGGATGGATGACGAGCGCGCCGCGGTCGCGTCGCCGCGGTGCGTCCTCCAGATCGCGCGCGCGCCGCTCTGTCTCGCGGACCGACCAGCCCTCGGTTCGTGCCTCACGGGCCAGCCGAAGGCGCTGCGATTGCTCCTTTGCGAGCAATAACGCCCGGCCGTGGCCGCCCGAGAGCTCGCCGCCCTCGATCATCGCGAGCACGTCGTCGGGCAGCTCGAGCATGCGTACGAGGTTCGACACCGCGACTCGGCTGCGGCCGACGCGGCGGCCGACCTCCTCCTTCGTGAGGCCGAGATCCTCGACGAGGGTCGCGCACGCACGCGCCTCCTCGACGGCGTTCAGGTTCTGGCGCGCCATGTTCTCGATCAGCGCCAGCTCGAGCCGCTCGCCCTCCTCGGTCTCGCGCACGACGGCGGGCACGCGCTCGAGCTCCGCGATCTTGGCGGCACGGAGACGGCGCTCGCCGGCGATCAGCTCGAACCGGCCGCCCGCGAGCGGGCGCACGACAAGCGGCTGGAGGATGCCGCGCGCCTTCACGGACTCGGCCAGGGCGAGCAGCGCCTCCTCGTCGAAGTCGCGGCGCGGCTGGCTGGGGTTCGGGGCGATCAGCTCGGTGGCGATCTCACGAAGGCCGGCGTCTGCCGCCTCCTCCCGGGCGCCCGAGGAAAGGATCGCCGCCAGGCCGCGGCCCATCCCGCGCCCGCTGTTCGCGGTCCCGTTCTTCGGCTCAGCCACGCGCCGCCACCTCCTTGGCCAGCTTCAGATATGCCACGGAGCCCGAGCAGCGCGGGTCGTGACGGATAACCGGTACACCGTAGCTCGGCGCCTCGCCGACGCGGACGTTCCGCGGGATCACCGAGTCGAACACGAGATCGGGGAAGTGCTCGCGCACCTCGCGCTCGACATCCTGCGCCAACCGGGTGCGCCCGTCGTGCATCGTCAGGACCATGCCGGCAACGGTGAGCCTGGGGTTGAGCTCGCGCTGGATCAGCGACAGCGTGTCGAGCAGGCCGGCGAGGCCCTCGAGCGCGAAGTACTCCGTCTGGACAGGCACGATCACCCGATCCGCCGCCACGAGCGCGTTCACCGTCAGCGGCCCGAGCGACGGCGGGCAGTCGAGGATCGTGAACAGGTAGCGGTCGCGCACGTCGCCAAGGGCGTCGCGAAGGCGGGTCTCGGACCCCGGCATTCGCGGCAGCTCGACGTTGGCGCCGGCGAGGTCGGGGCTCGACGGGACCAGCGACAGCCCGGGCACGAGCGTCTCGACCGCCGCCTCGGTCAGCGGCACGTCGCCGGAGAGGACGTCGTAGACGTTGGGCTCCTGGTCCTTCGCGACCTGGAGGCCCACGGTGGCATTGCACTGCGGGTCGAGGTCGACGAGGAGCGTGGCGTAGCCGGCGTCCGCGACGCAGGCGGCGACGTTGACGGCGGTCGTGGTCTTGCCCACGCCACCCTTCTGGTTGGCAATCGCGTAGACGGTGCCCATGGGTTCGAACGTACTCCTGGCGGCGGTCGGAAGCGTGGTCTTCGAAGGCTTCGGCGCCGGGCGGCGCTGTCCTTCCCGCGCGCGTACGCGCGAGCCTGAGAACCTAGCGCTTCCGCACCTTCCACCACAGGGTCAGTCTTACGGGGAATCCGCTAACTGATGGGTTTTCGCGCCGCCACGCCGGGCCGTCTCGGGTACTTCGCCGGCGTAGGACGCACCTTCGAGTAGACGTACAGGTGACGGTTTCTACTGGCCGGATAGGGCGTCACCGGGCGGATTTCGCGCAGTTCCATGCCAAGTTCGGTCGCCGCGGTCGCCGCGGCGGCTTCCTCGACCGGATCGCGAGCACCCTTCCAGGCGACGAACGTGCCATCGCGGGCGAGGAGCGGCGCCGCATACTCGAGGAGGACCGCCAGCGGCGCCACCGCGCGCGCGGTCACCGCGTCGTACGCGCCAGACCCCTCGTCGCGAGCCCACTCCTCAGCCCGTACGGGCAGCGCGCGAACCTCGATCCCGGCCGCCTCCGCGAGGCGCTCGATCATCTCGCACTTGCGGCGGGCGGACTCGATCAGATCGACGCGCGCGGCCGGCACTGCGGCCGCCAGGACGAGGCCTGGAAATCCCGCACCGGAGCCGACGTCGGCGATCGATCGCGCCGCCCGGAGCGCACCGACATCAAGCCCCTCCAGGCTGTCGGCAATGTGGATGTCGACAGCCTCCGCGGGCGCACGCACCGTGGTCGGCGGATCCGCTTCGGCGGCCAGGGCCTCGAGGAGGGCCGCTGCGGTCTCGACAAACGACGCCGGCAGCTCGTACCGCGCGGCTAGAGCCTCAAGCGTTTCACGTGGAACGGCGGCGTCAGGCCGTTTCACGTGGAACGCACAGGCGTGACGACCAGCCGGCGATCCGGCTCGTCGCCCTCGCTGTGCGTCTGCACGTCCGTGCGATCGCGCAAGTACGTGTGAACGATCCGCCGCTCGGGCGAGCTCATCGGCTCAAGCTCGACCGGGCGCCCGTAGGCCAGCGCATCGGACACTGCCTGGTCCGCGGCGCGGCGCAGCGCACCCTCGCGCCGCTCGCGGTAGCCGGCGGCGTCCACCACCACGTTCTTCCGGTCCTCCCGGCCGTGGAAGGCGATCCGCGTCGCCAGGTGCTGGAGCGCGTCGATCGTCGAGCCGTGCTTGCCGATCAGCAGTCCGAGATCCTCGCCGTTCACCGTGGCGCGGATCTCCTCGCCGGTCTCCTCGATCTCCACGCTCGCCCGCAGCCCGAATCCGCGCGTCACACGAGTGAGCATTTCGCGGATGCGCTCAACCGGGTCTTCCACGGGCCCGTCCTCTTCCTCCCATTCGGACTCATCGACGATCGCCCGCACGCGCGCCGGGCGTCCCTCGCCAGGATCGCCCTCGTCGAGGACCTCGAACTCCACGTCATCAGCGTCGATGCCGGGAAACTCCGGCTCGAGCGCGCGAATTGCGCTCCACTTGGCCTCGCCGACAGAGGTGCCTTCGCCCTCCGCGGTCGCGCCCGACTCGACATCGTCCCGCTCCATGGCGGGAATCATGCCTGAGAAGGCCTAGCGCCGCCGCCCGGTGCGCTTCTTCTTCTTGCGCGGCGACGGAGGCGGAGCCTTGCGCGGGCCACCACCGTCCTTCCCGTTGCTGGCGGAAGAGGCCTTCGCGGGCTTCTGTTTGGGCGCCTTGGCGGCCGGTTTGGCGTCATCTTCACGGCTCGCCTGGGCGCCCGCGGCGAGCTGAGCGAAGAACCCACCCTTCTTCTTCTTGCCGTCAGCGGGCGCCTCCGCGGCGGCGTCGCCCGCGCTCGCCGGCCGCCGGCGCTTCCTGCTCTGCCCAGGACCACCGGCGTCGTCCTCGTCGCCCTTCAGCGCGGTCGCGGTCCCCGGGTGCAGCTGCGGGGACGGCAGGAACTTGCGTACGGCGAGCTGCTGACACATCGTGAAGCAGTTCGTGGTCACCCAGTAGACGAGCAGGCCCGCCTCGAAGTTGATCACGACAGGGACGAAGACGAATGGGAAGACGAACAGCAGCCGTCGCTGGTTCTTGTCCTGGACGTTCAGCGAGCTCACATAGCTCGACCCGAGCTGCGACCCGACGTACAGGATGATCATCACGATCAGGGCGCCGGTATGACCCTTCAGCGGTTCCGTGATGTCCGGGATGATCAGGAAGTGGCCGCCGGTGGTGGCGTGCACCTGGTCGATGAAGTGCTGGCTGCGCAGCGTCTGGTACAGCCCGAAGAAGAACGGCAGTTGGAGCACCAGCGGAAGACACGAGCCGAGCGGGTTGAACCCGTGCTCCTGGTAGAGCTTCATCAGCTCCTCGTTCTGCCGCGTCTTGTCCTCCTTGTAGCGATCCCGGATCTTCTGGATCTCCGGACTGAAGCGCTGCATGTCCTGCATGGCGCGGACCTGCTTGTACGTCAGCGGCAGGATCGCGAAGCGGATTACCAGCGTCAGGCCGATGATCGAAGCGCCCCAGCTGATTCCGACGGTGTTGTGCCAGAACTTGAGGATGCCCTCGTTGATGTCAATGAGGGGCTGGAGGACGTTGGCGAGGACGAACACGATCAGTGGGCTGGTCGGTGGCGGAACAGTCGCTGGCGCTCAACCGGGTCGATGCCGCCGTTGCTCAGCGGATTGCAGCGCAGCAGCCTCCAGGCGGCAAGCACTGAGCCGCGGAGGACCCCGTAGGCGCGAACCGCGTCGACTGCGTATGTCGAGCACGTCGGATGGTACTTGCAGCGAGCCGGCATGAGCGGAGATATCAACCTCCGGTAGAGCCTTACCGGCGCGAGGATTACGCCTGCAAATACATTCATTCTGCCGGCGTTCCGGCGGTGTAACCCGCCTTCTCGAGTAGTTCAGCGAGGGCCCGCTCGACGCCGCTCTCGCCCTCGTTGCCCGCAAGTTCGCCCACGTCCGGGCGCGCGACCACGACGAAGTCGTGCCCATCGGGCAGCGATTCGGCGAGCGACCAGAACGCCTCGCGCAGGAGCCGCTTCACACGGTTGCGCTCGACGGCGCCACCGACCTTGCGGCCCACCGATACGCCGAGCCGCGGCTCGTCATCGGCCTCCTCACGCGGGAACGTGTAGAGCACCAGATACCTGTTGGCATGCGACTTCCCCTCGCGGTACACGCGATCGAACTCGGCACTCCGGGAGAGCCGCTGTCGCCGGGCGCGCCGGCGGCCGCCGCGCTCCCCGGTCAGCGCCATCCCTACGGGGTGAGCCGCTTGCGGCCCTTGTCGCGGCGGCGCTTGATGAGGGTGCGGCCGGCACGCGTGCGCATGCGCGCGCGGAAACCGTGGGTGCGTGCGCGCTTGCGCTTCTTCGGCTGGTAGGTCCGCTTCATGAGGTCCCGGAGTATAGGCGCGGCGATCTACTGCGCCTTAAGCGTCTGCGAAATGGAGATCCCGGTCCCCGCGCACTCGCCCGACTACAGGCGGCCGCGGGGATCGAGCATCTCGTCGTGGTCCATGCACAGTGTGTTCCTTGCGGGACGGAGATCGGAGGCCCGACCGCCGCGCGAGCGCCCTCCACACGCAGGTCGCGCACGGGCCGAACGAGATCCGCCGACGTTTTCTCGGCATTTGCGTAGGTTGCCTCCAACCCGGGCGTGCGGCCATGCGAACCGCCGCGGCCGGCGCGTTATGCTCCCGCCCCCGAGGCAGGGAGCTGGGCAACTGGCCGCCCACCTCGCCCCTTTCTCCAGACGTTTGCCGAACCGCCGCCCGGAGGGCTGCCGACTACCCGTGCCCGAGATCGACGCGAATCCAGACTCAAGCGCAGAGCTCGGCGAAGTCTGGGACGCGGTCCGGCGCGAGCTTCGGTCGGAGGTCACGGAGGTCACCTTCCATATCTGGCTCGAGCCACTCGAGCCGGCCGCACGCGGTGCCGGTGTCCTGTACGTCCGAGCGCCCGAGCACGTGCGCACCTGGGTCGAGGAACGCTTCGCGCCGCTGCTCTCGGGCGCCGCCATGCGCGCCGCCGGCATTCCGCGCGTCGAGGTCGTCGATCACGACTGGCATCCGCCGGCGCACGCGACCGCCCCTGCGCACGAGCCCGGCGCCGGCCTCAACCCGCGTTACACCTTCGACCAGTTCGTCATCTCGGACGGCAACCGCCTCGCGCACGCCGCCGCGCTCTCCGTCGCCGAGATGCCGGCCCAGGCCTACAACCCGCTCTTCATCCACGGCCATCCCGGTCTCGGCAAGACGCACCTCCTGCACGCGATCGGCAACTACATCCAGGCCTACGGCGGCGGGCTCACCGTGCGTTATGCGACCGTTGAGGAGTTCACCGCCGCCTTCGTCCGCGCGGTGCGCACCAGGGACACCGCGGCCTTCCGCGAGCGCTTCCGCGACGTCGACGTGCTGCTCGTCGACGACGTCCAGTTCCTCGCCGAGAAGCTGAAGACCGAGGAGGAGTTCTTCCACACCTTCAACGCGCTCTACGACGCCGGTAGCCAGCTGGTGGTGACCAGCGACCGCCGGCCGCGCGACATCGAGCAGCTCGAGCAGCGCCTGCGCGAGCGCTTCGAGCACGGCCTCATCGCCGAGCTCGAGCCGCCGGGCCTCGACGCCCGCATGGCGATCCTGCGCAAGCGGGCGCGCCTCGACGAGCTCGACGGCGTCCCGGACGAGACGCTCGCGGAGGTGGCCCGTCACGTGACTTCGAGCGTCCGGATCCTCGAGGGCGCGCTCATCCGCGTCGTCGCCTATGCGTCGCTGCGTGGCCAGGATCCGAGCCCCGACCTCGCGCGCGAGGTCCTCGACCGGCTCCATCCACGCGCCGACGCGCCGCGTGTTCACACCGTCGACGACATCCAGGAGGCGGCCGCCGAGGCCTTCGGGATAACCCGCGCGGAGCTCCTGGCGCGCGACCGGACCCCGCGCGTCGCCTTCGCCCGCCAGGTGGCCATGTACCTCGCGCGCGAGCTCACAGCCGAGACGCTGCCGGCCATCGGTCGGCGGTTCGGCGGGCGCAACCACACTACGGTTCTGCATGCTCACAAGCGGATCGCCCGAGAGATGGCGGAGGATCGCGAGACGCTCGCCACCGTCGAATCCCTACGCCGCCGCCTGGGCCACAACGATGCCGACCGCCGGTGATGGGACAATCCACAGCTTCCGCACTTGCGCGATTCGCTTCACGAGCGGAATCCAGCGCGTTGTCGACTTCTCGACAGCCCCTACCAACACCAAATTGATCTCATGAAATTCTCGGTCTCAAGAGAAAAGTTCATCGGTAGTCTCGGCGTCGCCGTTCGCGGCGTCTCCACGCGCAGCGCCATCCAGACGCTCGCCGGCGTCAGGCTCGAGGCGAACGACGGTGGCGGCGTGGAGCTGCAGGCCACCGACATGGAGCTCGGCATCCGCGTCGGCGCCGAGGCGTCCGTCGACCGCGCCGGCGTGGTCGTCCTGCCGGGGCGCCTGCTGCTTGACGTGGTGCGCTCACTGCCGAAGGACGACCTGTCGCTCGAGTACCGCTCGCAGGAGGGCGACGTCGAGCTGGTCAGCGGGCCCTCGCGCTTCCACCTGCGCACGCTGCCCGCCGACGAGTTCCCGAAGCTGCCCGAGGTCGGCGACGCGAGCGTCATGCGGGTGCCCTCGCAGGCGTTCGTCGAGACGGTGGGCCGCGTCGCGCGTGCGGCATCGCGTGACGAAACGCGCCCGCACCTCACCGGTGTGCTCGTCTCCGCGGCGGAGAAGGAGCTGCGGATGGTGGCTACCGACTCCTACCGGCTGAGCGTGAAGGAAACGACGCTCGACGAGCCGCTCGAGGGATCACTCGAGGCGAACGTGCCGGCCCGTACGTTGCAGGAGCTCAGTCGCATCTCGAGCGCGGACGGCGGCGACCGGATCGAGATCGCGGCGCTCGAGCACCAGGTCATCTTCCGTGTGGGGGACGTGACGCTGTCCTCGCGCCTCGTCGAGGGCCGCTTCCCGAACTACAAGCAGCTGCTGCCCGATCAGTTCGAGCACGAGCTGCACGTGAGCGGTCCCGAGTTACTCGAGGTCGTGCGCCGCATCAGCCTCCTCGCCCAGAAGAACGCGCCGCTGCGGATGCGCTTCGCCGAAGGGGCACTCGAGGTGTCGGCTCAGACGCCGGATATCGGCGAGGCGAGCGAGTCGCTGCCGGTCCCGTTCGACGGTGAGGCGCTCGAGATCGGGTTCAATCCGGAGTTCCTGCGCGAGGGTCTCGAGAGCGCGGAGTCCGACGATCTGATCCTGAAGCTCATCAGCCCGCTGCGTCCCGGCTTGATCCAGTCGGGTGACGACGGCGGGTTCATCTACCTTGTGATGCCGATCCGGCTCAACGTCTGAGGGCGACCATGTTCATAACCCGGCTCACCCTTCGCGACTTCCGCAACTACGCCCGGGCCGATGTCGAGCTCGGGCCCGGCCTGAACGTGGTGTGCGGGCCGAACGGCGCCGGCAAGACCAACCTGCTGGAGGCGCTGTACTTCTCACTCACCGCGCGCTCCTGCCGCACCAGCAACGAACGCGAGGTGGTGCGACTCGGCGAGTCGGTGACGCGCGTGGTGGCGAGCGTGGCCGACGACGACCGCGCGCATACGCTCGAGGTCGGTTTCGCGCCCGGCGAGGAAAAGCGTGTGCGCATCGACGGCGCGCCGCTCGAGCGCGGGGCAGCGCCGCCGCCGCGGCCGCTCGCGTGCGTGTTCCTTCCCGAGCGGCTCGAGCTCGTGAAGGGCGCTCCCGCCAACCGTCGCGGCCATCTCGACCAGCTCGTCGCAGCGCTCTGGCCTGCCCGGGCCGAAACGCGGGCCGCCTACTCCCGCGCGCTTTCCCAGCGCAACGCGCTGATCGGGCGCATCCGCGCCGGCGCGTCGCTCGAGCGTCACCTTGATCCGTGGGACTACGAACTCGCCCGGCACGGAATCGAGCTGATGGCCGACAGGTCGCGCGCGGTCGCCGCGGTGGCGCCGCACTTCGCCGAGCGCGGACGCGATCTCGGCATGCCGGATCCCGTCGAGCTGCGCTATCTCGCGCGCTCGAAGGCCGACGACCTGGAGGCTCTCCGCCGCGAGCTGGGCGAGCGGCGCGGGGCCGACATCGAGCGCGGCTTCACGCAGCATGGCCCGCACCGCGACGACATGTCGCTGCTGCACGGCGGCCGGCTGCTGCGGACGCTCGGGTCGCAGGGCCAGCAGCGCGTCGGTCTGCTGGCGCTGTTGTTCGCCGAGCGCGACGTCCTGGCCGCCCGCCGCCGCCCGCCCCTGATGCTGCTGGACGACGTCATGTCGGAGCTCGACGCCACGCGCCGGGAGCGCCTGTCGGATCTCCTGCGCGAGCGCGGTCAGTCGCTCGTCACGACCACGGACGTCGAGCACGTTCCCGGCGCCGCGACCGCGGACGACGTGATGGTCACGTCGGTGCTCGACGGGACGGCGACGCAGGGCACGCCCGTGGCGGCATGAGCCGGCGGCTGGCGCCGCGGCCGCTGTCGTATGCATTGGCCGGCCTCACGGCCACGCTGGCGCCGCCCACCACGCTGGCGCGGGTTCAGGGCTGCTGGGGCGACGTCGTCGGCGAGGCGCTTGCCGGCGAGTGCACTCCGGTCTCGGAGCGCGACGGGATCGTGACCGTGGCCTGCCGATCGGCCGTCTGGTCGCAGGAGCTGTCGATGATGGCCGGCGAGCTCGCGGAGCGCCTCAACAGGGCGCTCGGCGGGCCGGCGGTGGCGGAGCTTCGCTTCCGCGTCGGCGCACAGCCGTAGGGGAGGGCGAGCTGTTCGATCGCGCTCGGCCTGCGGCGGGCGGGACGGCCGCTCGCGTCGCGATCTCCATCTCGCTGTAACGGTTGTCAACAACCTGTT
>JAICJV010000103.1 GCA_025928265.1 Thermoleophilaceae bacterium | reverse complement strand
TCCAACCCGGCCACGATCATGACCGACCCGGAGTTCGCCACCGCCACCTACATCGAGCCGCTCACGCCCGACAGCGTCGAGCGCGTGATCGAGCAGGAGAAGCCGGACGCGCTGCTGCCCACGCTCGGCGGCGGCACCGCGCTCAACCTCGCGCGCCAGCTGCACGAGAGCGGCGCGCTCGAGCGCCACGGCGTCGAGCTGATCGGCGCGAACTACGAGGCCATCACGTGCGCCGAGGACCGTCTTCTCTTCCGCGAGACCATGGAACGCGCCGGCCTGCGCGTGCCCAAGAGCATGGACGTGCGCAGCATGGCCGACGGCGAGCGCGCACTCACACACGTCGGGCTGCCGGCAATCTTCCGCCCGGGCTTCACGATGGGAGGCCAGGGCGGCGGCATCGCCTACACCGACGCCGAGTTCCGCCAGCGCGTCGCCGAGGGGCTTGCGGCATCGCCGATCGGCCAGGTGCTGGTGGAGGAGTCGGTGATCGGCTGGGGCGAGTTCGAGCTCGAGCTGATGCGCGACTCGCGCGACAACGTCGTGATCGTCTGCTCGATCGAGAACATCGACCCGATGGGCGTGCACACGGGCGACAGCGTCACCGTCGCGCCGCAGCAGACGCTCACCGACAAGCAGTTCCAGAAGCTGCGCGACCAGGCGATCACGGTGATCCGCGCGGTGGGCGTCGAGACCGGCGGGTCGAACATCCAGTTCGCGGTGAACCCCGAGACCGACGAGATCGTCGTGATCGAGATGAACCCGCGCGTGTCGCGCAGCTCGGCGCTCGCGTCCAAGGCCACCGGCTTCCCGATCGCGAAGATCGCCGCGCGGCTCGCGGTGGGTTACGCGCTCGAGGAGATCGACAACGACATCACCAAGCGCACGCCCGCGAGCTTCGAGCCCACGATCGACTACGTGGTGGTCAAGTGGCCGCGCTTCGCATTCGAGAAGTTCCCGGGCGCCGACGGCCACCTCTCCACCCACATGCAATCGGTGGGCGAGGCGATGGCCATCGGCCGCACGTTCAAGCAGGCGTTCGCCAAGGCGATGCGCTCGCGCGAGCTCGACGTGATCCCGCCGCCGCCCGACGACACCGAGGAGCTGCTCACACGCCTCGAGACGCCGGCCCACGACCGCTACGAGCTCTTGTTCGAGGCGTTCCGCCGCGGCGTCTCCGAGGAGGAGCTGCACCGCCGCACGATGATCGACCCGTGGTATCTGGCGGAGCTGGGAGCGCTGGCGCGCGGGGAGGACCCGCAGGCCGGGCTCGTGCGCACCTTCAAGGCTGTGGACACCTGCGCCGCGGAGTTCGAGGCCGCCACGCCGTACTTCTACTCGGGCTGGGAGCGACCGGCCCCGGACGGGTCGGCGCGTCACGAGGTCGAGCGGGGCGACCGGCCGTCGGTCGTCATCCTCGGCGCGGGTCCCAATCGGATCGGCCAGGGCATCGAGTTCGACTACTGCTGCGTGCACGCTGCGATGACCGTGCGCGAGTCCGGCCGCGACGCGGTGATGGTCAACTGCAACCCCGAGACCGTCTCGACGGATTACGACACGTCCGACCGCCTCTACTTCGAGCCGCTAACGCTCGAGGACGTGCTCGGCGTGATCGAGCTCGAGCAGCCCGAGGGGGTGATCGTGCAGTTCGGCGGCCAGACGCCGCTCAAGCTCGCCGACGGCCTGGTGAAAGCGGGCGTCCCGATCCTGGGCACCCCGCTCGACGCGATCGACCTGGCCGAGGACCGCGCCCGCTTCGGCGCGCTGCTGGGCGAGCTCGAGCTGAAGGGCCCGGCGTACGCCACGGCCACCTCGCGTGAGGAGGCGCTGGCGGCCGCGGACGGCGTCGGCTACCCGCTGCTCGTGCGCCCGAGCTACGTGCTCGGCGGTCGCGCCATGGAGATCTGTTACGACCGCGACCAGCTCGACGACTACCTGCGCCGCACCGCGGGCTCGAACGGCGGCGGCTACATCTACCTCGACCGCTTCCTCGAGGACGCGATCGAGATCGACGTGGACGCGCTGGCCGACGGCGAGGACGTCGCGATCGGCGGCATCATGCAGCACGTCGAGGAGGCCGGCATCCACTCGGGCGACTCGGCCTGCGTCATCCCGGCGATGTCGCTCGGCGAGGAGATGCTCGCGCGCGTGGAGGAGGCCACTCGGCGACTCGCGCTGCGGCTGGGCGTGGTCGGCCTGATCAACATCCAGTTCGCGATCGGCGGCGACGACGAGCTCTACGTGATCGAGGCCAATCCGCGCGCGTCGCGCACTGTCCCGTTCGTCTCCAAGGCCACCGGCACGCCGCTCGCCAAGCTGGCCACGCGGGTGGTGCTGGGCGAGCGGATCGCGGACATGCGCGACGATCTGCCGGACGGCAGCGGCCCCGAGCACGTCTCGGTGAAGGAGGCGGTGCTGCCGTTCGACCGCTTCCCGGCGGCCGACTCGCTGCTCGGCCCCGAGATGAAGTCGACCGGCGAGGTGATGGGGGTGGCGCGCGACTACCCAGCGGCGTTCGCCAAGGCGCAGACCGCGGCGGGCGCGCGGCTCCCCACCTCGGGCGCGGCGTTCATCAGCGTCACCGACGGCGACAAGGCGGGGGCGACGCAGCTCGCCGCCTCGCTGCACGACATGGGCTTCGACATCCTCGCCACCGGTGGCACCGCACGCGCCATCCGCAGGATGGGAATCCCGGTCGAGGCGATCCCCAAGATCAGCGAGGGCTCCCCGAACGTGGTCGACCGGATCGAGCGCGGCGACGTGGACATCGTCATCAACACGCCCACCGGCTCGGGCGCGCGCGCCGACGGCTACGAGATCCGCCGCGCGGCCATCGCGCGCGGGATCCCGTGCGTGACCACGATGACCGGCGCGAGCGCGGCGCAGCGGGCGATCCAGGCGCAACGCTCCGGCGGCAGCCGGCCGCGCTCGCTCCAGGAGCTCCACCGGGTCAGGCGCAGCGTCGAGGCGTGAACGGGCCCCGCACGCAGGCGCCGTTCGGGCGCCGGATGGCCGAGGTCACCGGCAACGAGTCGGTGGGCGCCTACCGCCTGATCAGCGTGCTCGACTCCGACGGCCCGCCCGACCCGCGGCCCGGCCAGTTCTACATGCTGTCCGCCAGGGACTGCTGGGGCGGCGGCGCCGACGAGCGGCCGTACCTGCCGCGTGCGTTCTCGTACGCGCGGGCGCACGAGGACGGCACGCTGCAGTTCTTCCTCGAGGCGATCGGGCCAGGTACGGATCGGCTGGCGCGGCTCGAGCCGGGTGAGGGCATCGGCCTCGTCGGCCCGCTGGGGATCGGCTTCGACCCCGGACCAGCGGGAGAGGCGCTGCTGGTGGGCGGCGGGATCGGCGCGGCGCCGCTGCTCTGCCTCTCCGACGAGCTCGGCCCGGAGGCGCGCGTCCTGCTGGGATTCAGGAGCGCGGTTCACGCGCTCGGCGCCGGTCTGTTCGCCGAAGTGCAGGTGGCGACCGACGACGGGTCCGTCGGGCGCCGCGGCTTCGTCACGGAGCTCTTGCGCGAGCAGCTCGACGCGGGCGGTCGCGCGACCGTGTACGCCTGCGGGCCGCCGCCGATGCTCGAGGCGGTCAGGGCCCTATGCGCCGAGCGCGACGTGCCGGTCCAGCTCGCCCTCGAGTCGGGGATGGCGTGCGGCTACGGCGCCTGCTTCGGCTGCGTCGTGCCCACCCGCAACGGCTACGTGCGCCTGTGCGTGGACGGGCCGGTCCTGGCGGGCGACGAGCTCGAGACCGCCGTCGTACCGGGAGCGCCGCATTGAGCGCCGAGCTCTGCGGAGTGGAGCTGCGCGGGCCGATCCTGAACGGCTCGGGCACCTTCGACGCGATCGCCGCCCGCAAGGCCTTCGGCGACGTACTGCTCGACGAGTTCCCGTTCGACCTCTTCGTCAGCAAGACCATCACCGTCGCGCCGCGCCAGGGCAACCCGCCGCCGCGGCTGTGGGAGACGCCCGCCGGCCTGGTCAACTCGATCGGCCTGCCCAACAAGGGTCTGCGCGGCTTCCTCGCCGAGGATCTGCCGCAGCTCGGCGAGCTGCCGGTGCCCCTGTGCGTGTCGGTCATGGGCTTCAGCCGCGACGAGCTGGCGGAGCTCGTCGCGGCGGTCGCGGAGCGCGACGAGGTCGAACTGATCGAGCTCAACTTCTCGTGCCCGAACGTCGAGACCGGTACGATCATGGGCGCCGATCCGGCCGAGACGGCGCTGTCGGTCGAGCGGCTGCGGCCACTGACCCGGAAGCCGTTGATCGTGAAGCTCACGCCGAACGCAACCGACCCCGGGGCGGTCGCGGAGGCCGCCGAGAACGCCGGCGCGGATGCGGTCTCGCTGATCAACACGCTGCGTGGCATGGCGCTGGCGCCGGGCACGAACCGGCCGTGGCTGGGGGCGGGCACCGGCGGCCAGTCGGGTCCCGCGGTCCGCGCGATCGCGCTCGCGCAGGTCGCCGAGGTGTCAAGACGTGTCGGTATTCCGACCATCGGCATGGGCGGCATCGCGACCGGACGCGACGCGGCCGATTTTCTCGCGGCCGGCGCCGCCGCCGTCGCCGTCGGCACCGAGAGCTTCCGCGACCCGGCGGCCGGCCGTCGCATCGCGGCCGAGCTCGAGGCGATTCTGCGCGATGAGCGGGGATTTTTGCCCGCCGCAAGCAGTGAGCGCACGGCGCTATAGCAGAAAATCCCTGCAAACGTCCAGAAAAACGCTCAAGTACCCCCAACCAGGGTCAAGCTCAGGCTGAGGTCCAGCCGAATTCGCCAAAAAATGGGTCCGACGACGCTGCGCGGCACTTCTACGTGTGTACAATCGCGGCCGCATGCCGCCCGCCGCTCAGTCGCCCACCAAGCAGCAGGCGGGTGCGGCTCCCGAACGTTCGCTTACTCAGCGTATGGACGCGCTCAGGCGCGCCAACGAGATCCGTACCCGTCGCGCAAGCCTCAAGAGAGACCTCAAGGCCGGTCGCACCCAGATCCACGGGTTGCTGCTGGACCCGCCCGAGTATCTCCTCACGGCAAAGGTCTTCGACCTCCTTCTCGCAGTCCCCAAGTACGGGCGCGTGAAGGTGAATCGGATCCTCACGCAGTGCCGCATCTCGCCGAGCAAGACGATCGGCGGCCTGTCCGAGCGGCAGCGCGGCGAGCTCGTTTCTTATCTGCGCCGATAGGGCGCTGAAGGTCTGAGCCTCCTAGTAGTAACCGGGCCGTCGGGAGTCGGCAAGGGGACGCTGATCAAGCGACTGCGCGAGCGGCTGCCCAACTTCGACCTCTCGATCTCGGCCACCACCCGCAAGCCGCGTCCCGGCGAGCAGGACGGGCGCGACTATCACTTCCTCACGCTCGAGGAGTTCGAGCAGCGGCTCGCCCGCGGCGATTTCCTCGAGCACGCGATCTACGCCGGCAACATGTACGGGACGCCGCGCTCGGAGCTCGATCGCGCGGCGCGTGAGGGCAGGGATCTGGTCCTCGAGATCGAGGTGCAGGGGGCCCGCCAGGTGGCCGAGGCGTTGCCCGACGCCACGCAGGTGTTCATCGCCCCGCCGAGCGAGGGCACGCTGCGCGAGCGCCTCGTCGGTCGCAGCACCGACGCCCCCGAGGAGATCGAACGGCGTCTCACGCGCGCGCGCGAGGAGCTGGCGGCGGCGGACGAGTGGAAGCGCGTGATCGTGAACGACGACCTCGGCCGCGCCACCGAAGAGCTGGTCGAGCTCGCCGCTACCATTGGGGCGCCGAAACCCGCTGAAGGAGCCAACGAGTGATCAAGCCCCGCCTGGACGAGCTGCTGGAACGAACGGATTCGCATTACGCGGCCGTCATCATCGCTGCCAAGCGGGCCCGTCAGATCAACTCGTACTACCACAACCTCGGCGAGGGGACGTTCGACGAGTACCCGCCGCCGATGGTGGAGACCGAGTCGAAGAACTACCTCAAGATCGCGCTCGAGGAGATCGCGGCCGACAAGATCAAGCACCGCTACCGGGGGTAGCGGGTAGAGGGCCGTTATGGCGAGGATTCTCCTCGGGGTAACGGGCGGCATATCGGCATACAAGGCCGTCGAACTGGCGCGGCTCGCGATCAAGGCCGGCCATTCGGTGCGCGTCGTCCAGACGCCCAGCGCCACGCGCTTCGTAGGCGCCGCGACGTTCGAGGGGATAACCGGCGCGCCCGTCCTCGGCGACGAGTTCGAGGCCGATCCCGCGCGCGGCGCGTTCCCCGGCGACCCGGCGCCCGACCACGCGCCGATCGCGCACCTCGAGCTCGTCCGGCGCGCCGACTGCTACGCGATCGTGCCGGCGTCCGCGAACACGATCGCCAAGCTCGCGAACGGCCTGGCCGACAACCTGCTCACGAGCGCGGCACTGGCGTCGACGGCGCCGCTCGTGGTGGCGCCGGCGATGAACGACAAGATGTGGCGCCACCCTGCGACCCAGGCCAACGTCGAGACGCTGCGACTCCGCGGCGCGACGATCGTCCCGCCGGGCGAGGGGATGCTGGCGTCGAAGGGCGAGTGGGGCGAGGGCCGTCTCGCCGAGCCGCCCGAGGTGCTTGCCGCCATCGACGCCGCCATCGCGGCGCCGACGCTGCGGGGCGTGCACGTGCTCGTCACGGCGGGCGGCACCCGCGAGCCGATCGACTCGGTGCGCTACGTGGGCAACCGGTCGTCGGGGCGGATGGGATTCGCGCTGGCCGAGGAGGCGGCGCGGCGCGGCGCGGACGTCACGGTCGTTGCCGCCAACGTCTCGCTGCCGCGCTCGCACGCGATCCACTACGTCGACGTCGAGACCGCCGCCGAGATGGAGCGCGCCACGACGGAGGGGTTCGAACACGCGGATGTCCTGGTGATGGCGGCGGCCGTGGCGGACTTCCGCCCGTCGGCGGCCGCCGACACCAAGATCAAGAAGGCCGGCCGCGACCGCCTCGAGCTCGACCTCGAGCCGACCGTGGACGTGCTCGCGTCGGTCTCCGCACAGCGGCGCCCGGGACAGGTGCTCGTCGGGTTCGCGGCGGAACACGGTGCCGGAGCGGTGTCCAGCGCGCGGGAGAAGCTTCAGCGCAAGGGCCTCGATGCGATCGTGGTAAACGACATCTCGCGCAGCGACATCGGCTTCGACACCGACGCGAACGAGGTCACGATCGTGACCGCCGGCGACGATCAGCCGGTCCCGTTCGGGCCGAAGGCCGAGGTGGCGTGTGCGGTCCTCGACGTGGTGGAGCGTCTGCGCCGAACGGCCGATATCGAGACTGCATGACCGACGAGCCGACGACACCCGAGGAGCGCGGCGAGCACGTCTACGACCTGTTCCGGCGCGGCAGCGAGCTGCTCGAGAACGGCGACTACTCCGCCGCTGCGATCCCGCTCGAGAAGGCACGTGAGTTCGAGCCGGACAAGACATCGATCCGCGAGGCGCTCGGCAGGGCCTACTTTCGGGCCGGCCGCTACGAGCGCGCACGCGACGAGTTCGCCGCGGTCGTCGAGCGCTCGCCGGTGAACGACTTCGCGCACTTCTGCCTCGGCCGCTCGTTCACGATGACGGGCGACCGCACCGCGGCGCGCCGTCACCTCCGCCTGGCCGCCGGGCTGCGCCCCGACCGCAAGGACTACCGCGAGTACCTCGAGCGTCTGCGCGCTGCCTAGCGCATCCGCTGCATGGTGTCGCGCGCCAGTACGGCGCCCTCGACCACGAGTCCGAGCACACGGTCGAGCATCCGTTCGTCAACGTCTGCGACCGGAAGGTCCGCGTGCACCCAGATGTCACCCGCGCGCGTGCACGCGAAGCGGATGTAGCGCGTCCCGCGGTTCCAGTGGAGGAAGTTCCACGGGTTGATGTCGTCGCTCGCGCCAAGCGCGAAGGCCTGCACGCGGAGGATGCCATCCTCGATCCGAACGCCCACGTCGAGCGGCCAGCCGACGGCGTGCTCGGCCGCGACGGTGATGCCCCACTCGCCCTGAGCGAGCCGGCGTGCCTCGCCCGGCAGGCCCTCTATGAACGCGTCGATGGTGGCGATTGCGGACACGCGACAAGGGTACGGTTCCGCGCGTGCGGGCACTCGTCCAGCGCGTGAGCAGCGCGTCGGTGGCGGTCGACGGCGAACGGGTCGCGGCAATCGGGCCGGGCCTGCTCGTTCTGCTCGGCGTGAAGCGCGACGACGGCGAACGCGAGGCCGACTGGATCGTGCGCAAGCTGCTCGCGCTGCGGATCTTCGAGGACGAGGCGGGGCGCATGAACCGTTCCGTCACCGACATCGATGGCGCGATCCTGTGCGTGAGCCAGTTCACGCTGTACGGCGACGCGCGCAAGGGCAACCGCCCCGGCTTCACCGACGCGGCGCCGCCCGGGGAGGCCGAACCGCTGTACGAGCGGGTGCGCGCGGGCCTCGGCGCGCAGGGCGGACGGTTCGGCGCGCGCATGGTCGTTGAGCTTGCAAACGACGGCCCGGTGACGCTGATCGTGGAGACCTAGAGGGCTATACTCGGCGGCGCTAGGACTTTCATCTGCGGCCGCAGTGCCGCACCTGGGGGTGGGCTTCGCAGCCCACCTTTTTTTCGTCCTGAAACGAGAGTGATGGCAGTCACACAGGAACAGATCGAACAGCGACTTCGAGACGTCGAGCCCGACGTCGAAGTGCTGCTGCTCGAGCCTGGGGACGCGAGCACGATGCGACTCGTGATCGACCGGCCCGACGGGGTCGATCTCGACCTGTGCGAGCGTGTGACCAACCACCTGCGCGACGTCCTTCTCGAGACCGGACTGGAAGTCAGCTCGCCGGGCCCGGAGCGCCCACTCACGAAGCCCGATCACTTCCGCCGCTACATCGGTAAGCGCGCACGGGTGCGTACCCGTGAGGAGCACGGCGGGCGCAAGAGCTTCACCGGCGAGCTTGTCGGCGCGAGCGACGACGAGGTCACCGTCGCCGCCGACACCGGGGTCGTTTCGATCCCGTACACCGACATCAACCGCAGCAACCTGCTGGAGGGCTGACAGCATGTCCAAGGAGATCGTCGAGGCCGTCCACGTACTGGAGCGCGAGAAGGGAATCTCCGCCGAGCGGCTCATGGCCGCTCGGGAGGACGCCCTCCTGTCGGCCTACAAGAAGCAGCCCGGCGCCGCGCGTTACGCGCGCGTCGACATGGATCGCAACACGGGCGACTTCATCGTCTACGAGCTGCTCGTCCCCGAGGAGCTCGAGGAGGAGCTGCTCGCCCAGGTCGAGGTCGAGGAGCCCGCCGTCGATCCGGAGACCGGCGAGATGCGCGAGCCCGACGAGCCCGAGCTCGACCCCGAGCTGCTCGAGCAGTACAGCGATCAGATCGACGAACGCGACGTCACGCCCGACAACTTCGGCCGGATCGCCGCGCAGACCGCCAAGCAGGTGATCCTCCAGCGGATCCGCGAGGCCGAGCG
>JAICJV010000055.1 GCA_025928265.1 Thermoleophilaceae bacterium | reverse complement strand
TCCACACGGGCAGCCACAAGATCAACAACGCGCTCGGCCAGATCCTGCTCGCCCAGCGGATGGGCAAGACGCGCATCATCGCCGAGACCGGCGCCGGCCAGCACGGCGTGGGCACCGCGACCGCGTGCGCGCTGCTCGGGCTCGAGTGCGTCGTGTACATGGGCGCCGAGGACATCCGCCGACAGAAGCCGAACGTGGACCGGATGAAGCTGCTGGGCGCCGAGGTCGTGTCGGTCGAGTCGGGCGCCCGCACGCTTAAGGAGGCGGTCAGCGAGGCGATCCGCGACTGGGTGGCGAGCGTGGGGAATACGCACTACGTGATCGGCTCCGCCGTCGGGCCGGCGCCCTATCCCGCGCTCGTGCGCGACCTCCAGCGCGTGATCGGCGACGAGGCGCGCGCGCAGCTGCTCGAACAGGCAGGCCGGCTCCCGGATCGCGTGATCGCGTGCGTTGGCGGCGGCTCCAACGCGATCGGCACGTTCGTCCCGTTCGCCGACGATGCCGGCGTGCAGATCGTGGGCGTCGAGGCGGGCGGTGAGGGCCTCGCCACGCGCCGCCACGGCGCACCGCTGACGACGGGTGCGCGCGGCATCCTCCACGGTGCGCTGTCGGCGGTGCTCCAGGACGAGGAGGGCCAGATCCTCGAGGCGCACTCCGTGTCGGCGGGTCTCGACTACCCCGGCGCCGGGCCGCAGCATGCGTACATGCGCGACGAGGGCCGCGCGCGCTACGTGGCGGTGACCGACGACGAGGCGCTCGCCGCGTTCCGGAAGTTGTCGCGCCTCGAGGGGATCATCCCGGCGCTCGAGACCTCGCACGCGTTCGCGTGGGCGCTCGCGAACCCCGACGGCAGCGAGCTCGATCTGATCACGCTGTCGGGCCGCGGCGACAAGGACCTCGCCGAGGTACTCGGCAGTGCCTGACCGCATAGCGGCCGCGTTCGCGGAGAACGGCAAGCGGGCGGCGCTGATGCCCTACCTCATGGGCGGCTACCCGTCCCTTGAGGAGTCGCGGGCGATCGGGCTTGCCTGCGCGGACGCGGGCGCGGACCTCGTCGAGCTGGGCGTGCCGTTCTCCGACCCGCTCGCCGACGGCCCGGTGATCCACGCCGCCGGCACCGCGGCGCTCGAGGCGGGCGTCACGCCGCTGTGGGTGCTGGAGGTCTGCTCGGCGCTGTCGGAGCGGCTGCCGGTCGTGCTGATGGCGTACGCCAACCTGCTGCTCGGCCATGCCGGCTTCGTGCAGAAGGCGGCGGCGGCCGGCGCGGCCGGGCTGATCGTGCCCGACCTCCCGCACGACGAGGCGGGCGAGCTGCGCGCCGAGTGCGACGCGCTCGGACTCGCTCTGGTCCCGCTGGTGGCGCCCACCACCACCGACGAGCGCATGCGCGAGATCGGGCGCGACGCGCGCGGGTTCGTCTACACCGTCTCGCTCGCGGGTACGACCGGCGAGCGCGAGTCGCTGCCGCCCGAGCTCGAGCGCACGGTCGAGCGCGTGCGCGCGTCGACGGACGTCCCGGTCGCGGTCGGCTTCGGGATCTCGACGCCCGAGCAGGCGCGTGCCGTGGGCGACGTGGCGGACGGCGTGATCGTGGGCAGCCGCATCGTCCGCGCGGCCGGCGAGGGCGGGGCGGAGGCGGTCGGAGAAGTGGTGCGCGGGCTGGCCGAGGCGCTCGCCGCTTAGGATTGGCCTCGTGGCAGCCGAAGACGTAGCCCGCTCCTACTTCGACGCGATCGCGCGCCGCGACCTCGACGCGATCGCCTCGCACTACAGCCCCGAGATGGTGGTCGACATGATCGGCCAGGGGATCTATCGCGGACCCGCCGAGATGCGCGCGTTCTTCGAGTCGCTGTTCGGCGCGCTCCCCGACGCCGAGATGGTGGCCGAGCGCGTCCTGGCGAACGACGACGTGGCGGTCGTGCAGTGGCGCCTTCGCGGCAACTTCACCGGCACGCCGCTGTTCGGCATCGACGCCACCGGCGGCTGGCTCGAGCAGCGCGGCTGTGACGTGATCGAGGTGTCCGACGGGCTGATCGCGCGCAACACGGCCTACCAGGACGGGATGGAGCTCGCGCGCTCGCTGGGGATGATGCCGCCGCTCGACTCGCCGGCGGAGCGCGCGCTCAAGCAGGCGTTCAACGTGGCCACCAAGGCGCGACGGGCGCTCAAGGAGCGCTTCGGCTGAGCCTCCCGCTAGCATCCCGCGCCGCATGACCATCTTCGTATCCACGCTCGTGGGCCTCGTCGTGTGGATCGTCCTCTGGGCGTTCGACGTCAAGGCGATCGACAGCTTCCTCCTGACGATCGTCATCGTGCTCGGCGCGACGGTCGCGTGGATGGCCGGGCCGTATGTCCGGAACCTGCTGAAGCCCTGACCGAAGCCCCTGGGAATGGAGGCTCCGCCTCCGTCTTGGTCCGCGCCCTGGCCGGCTGGCCGGGCGGGGCCGAACAGTCCCTTTCCTATCCTCGTGGGGTGTTCGATGACGTTCACCTGACGCCCGAGGACGGCCGCGCAGTCGCGGTCTTCACCGCCGAGGCGAACATCCGCGATGCGCTCGCGGACGCCGTCAGCTTCCACGTCCAGCGCCACTTCCAGACGGACGTGCTCGAGGCGGAGAAGGTGCTTCAACTGCGCAAGGCCGGCGTCCTCGCCGACCGGCTGGACGAGTTCCGAGGCGTGGAGGGTCGCGCGCAGGTGCGATTGAACGCCGACGCCGTGCGGCTGATCATCGAGGCGGTGATGGGCTACCGCTCCGAGCGCGATGTCGAGAGCTACCAGTCGCCCGAGGAGCGCGTACGGCTCGCGCTGATGGGCGAGCTGATCGACCCGCTGTTCGACCTGCTCGCCGAGATCGACCGCGCCGACCAGGTGCTGGCCGCGCAGTCGTATCGGCGCTAGCGGCTGCCGCAGTACGATCCGCCTCGTGCCCGACCGCCTCTACTTCACCGACTCCGACGAGGCGAACGCGCTGATCGCGAGCGACCCGATGGCGCTGCTCGTCGGGTTCGTCCTGGATCAGCAGGTGACGGTGCAGAAGGCGTTCGCCGGACCGCTCGTCCTGAAGGAGAGGCTCGGCTCGATCGACGCGGAAACGCTCGCCTCCACCGACCTCGAGCCGGTCTTCCGCCAGAAGCCGGCGATCCACCGCTTCCCGGGTTCGATGGCGCAGCGCGTGCACGACGTCGCGGTGCACGTCCGCGACAACTACGACGGCGAGGCGGCGCGCATCTGGTCCGGCGCGGCAAACGCGACCGAACTGCGCGAGAACATCGAGGCGCTCCCCGGATTCGGCCCGATGAAGGTCAAATCGTTCGGCTCCGTGCTCGCGAAGCGCTTCGGCGTCGACGCCGCGCGGGATCTCGTCCCCTGGCATCCGACGCTCGGCGACGTGGACTCGCCCCAGGCCCTGGCCGACTACCAGGCTGCGAAGCGCGTCCACAAGGCCGAGTGGTCGAAGGCGCGGGCGCCTGCCTGAGCGCCTCGCCTCGTGAAGCCCGACGAGTACCTTCGCCACGACGCGCATGACCTGGCGCGGCTCGTGGCCGACGGCTCGGTCACGCCCGCCGAGTTGCTCGACGCGGCGCGCGCCCGGGCCGCTCTGGTCGAGCCGCAGATCAACGCGATCTGCCGGCGGATGGACCCTGAGGCCGACGCCCGTGCCGCGCAGGTGCTAAGTGGCCCGTTCGCGGGCGTGCCGTTCCTCCTGAAGGACCTCCACCAGGATGTGGCCGGCGTGCCGACGGCGAGCGGTTGCCGCGCCCTTGCCGAGCGGCCCGCGCCGCTCACGTCGACGGTCGTGGAGCGCTGGCTGGCCGCGGGCCTGGTCGTGTTCGGCAAGACGAGCACGCCGGAGTTCGGCGCGAAGGGCGTGACCGAGCCCGAGCTGTTCGGCCCAACCCGCAACCCGTGGGACACCTCGCGCACGCCCGGCGGGTCGTCCGGCGGCTCGGCCGCCGCCGTGGCCGCAGGGATCGTCCCGGTGGCCGGCGCAAGCGACGGGGGCGGCTCGATCCGGATCCCCGCCGCCTGTACGGGACTCTTCGGCCTGAAGGCCGGTCGCGGACTGATTCCGCACGGCCCCGCCACCAGCGAGCCGCTGCTCGGGATGGCGACGCAGGGCGTGGTCTCGCGCTCGGTCCGCGACAGCGCCGCGATGCTCGACGTGCTCGCGGGCAGCGAGGCGGTCAGCCCCTTCGACCCCGCGGTTGCACCCGATGGTTACGCCGGGGAGGTAGGTCGCGAGCCGGGCCGGCTCCGCATCGGCTACAGCGCGGCGTCGGCGCTGCGCGATCAGCCCGACGCCGAGGCGGTCCGGGCCGTGGAGGACGCCGCCGCTCTGCTCGAGGAGGTGGGACACGAGGTCGAGGAGGTCGAGCCCTCGCACGACGACGCGCAGGCAGCGCGCGACTTCCTCACGATCTGGCGCGTGCACCAGGCCTGGCAGGTCGATCGGGTGAAGCGGCTGACCGGCGCCGGCGACGATGAATTCGAGCAGGACACGCTGATCCTCGCGGCGCTCGGCCGGGCCACGGCGGTCTCGGATTTCCACTTGGCGCAGGAGCGTCGCAACGACCACGTCCTCGCGCTCGCGAGCTTGCACGAGACGCACGACCTGCTGCTCACGCCGGCGCTCGGCGAACCGCCCATCGAGGTCGGGTCGCTCGACACGCCGTGGCCGGCGCGGCTCGGCGCCGAGATCCTGCTGCGCACGCGGACCGCAGGTCAGCTCCGGCATGTGGGCGTGACGGACGCGATCATCGAACAGAGCCTCGCCTGGGTTCCCTACACGCAGCTCGCCAACCTGACCGGGCGCCCGGCGATGAGCGTGCCCCTGCACTGGACCGAGACGGAGCTTCCCCTCGGCGTCCAGTTCGTCGGGCGACTCGGCTCCGAGCCGACGCTGCTGCGCCTGGCCGCCCAGCTCGAGGAGGCGCGGCCGTGGGCCGGCCGCCGGCCGCCGCTGGGCTGACCCTCCGCGCGCTAGCGCCCCTCGCCGTGGAAGTAGTCCACGTTCGAGGACCGCTCGAACATCCCGTCCTCGCTCTTGTCGCCCGTGTACACACCGACCTTGCCGCTGTCCGGATACGCGGTCGCGGTCGGATAGACCACGTTCGAGAACATCAGCACGCGGACCGTCGACGAGGTGTCGTTGCGCACCTCGTGCGCGCCTGACGGGCCGACAGGGAAGAAGACGAGCTCCATCGGCGCGACCGCCGCCGTCTCGTCCGGCGTGCGCACGGTCACCTCGCCATCGAGGACGATCAGCCACTCCTCCTCGCCGTACTCGTAGTGGTAGGGGCAGATCGACTGGCCAGGCGGCAACTCGTACAGCGTCGCGCCGGTCTTCTCTGCTCCGACGCGCGAACCCGGCCGGAACATCCCGGCCCGAAAGCCATCCGGGTCGCGCGAGTCGTACTCGATCTGCGCGTCATCCAACTTCACGCGCCGCATTACCCGAAGAACGCCTCCGCCTGGGCGTAGAACTCCTGCGGCACCGTGCGCAGCTCAGCGACCGCGTCCGCCAGCTGCACCAGCTCGATGTCGGTGCCGCGCAGCGCGGGCATCAGTCCCCAGCGCTCGTTCGACGCCGCGTCGATCGCCGCCATGCCGAAGCGCGTGGCCAGCACCCGGTCGAACGCCGTGGGGGTGCCGCCGCGCTGGATGTGCCCCAGCACGGTCGTGCGGGTCTCGTAGCCGGTCCGCCGCTCGATCTCCACCTCGAGCCGCTGGCCGATGCCGCCGAGCCGCTCGTGTCCGAACTCGTCCTTCTCGCCGCCGACCGTCTCCATCGTCCCGGCGATCGGCTGCGCGCCCTCGGCGACCACCACGATCGAGAAGTAGCGCCCGCGGTCATGACGGCGCTGGATGAGCCGGCAGACCTCCTCGATGTCGAACTCGCGCTCCGGGATCAGGATCACGTCGGCGCCGCCGGCGAGCCCCGAGTACAGCGCGATCCAGCCAGCGTGGCGGCCCATCACCTCCACGACCAGGTTGCGGTGATGCGACTCGGCGGTCGTATGCAGGCGGTCGATCGCGTCGGTCGCCACCTGTACGGCGGTGTCGAACCCGAACGTCATGTCGGTGGCGCCGATGTCGTTGTCGATCGTCTTGGGCACGCCGAGGATCGGCAGCCCGTGCTCGCCGTGCAGCCGGTTGGCGGCGCCGAGCGTGTCCTCGCCGCCGATCGCGATCAGGCCGTCGAGGTGGTTGGCGGCCAGCGTCTCGCCGATGCGGTCAGGCCCGTCGTCGCGGCGGAACGGATTCGTCCGCGACGAGCCGAGGATCGTGCCGCCGCGCGGAAGGATCCCGCGGACCGCCTCGATCGTCAGTTCGACGTGATCGTCTTCGATCGGACCTCGCCAGCCGTCGCGGAACCCTAGGATCGCGTGACCGTGGTGATCGACGCCCTTGCGGACGATCGCCCGGATCACCGCGTTGAGCCCCGGGCAGTCGCCACCGCCCGTTAGAACACCGAATCGCATGACGAAGTCCGCAAGATACCTATACGCCCTGGTGCTGCCGATCCTCGCTGCGTGCCTCGCGGGGTGCGGTGGAGCGGAGCCGGCGAAGCCGCCCGGCGACACTCTCACGGTGTATCTGAGCATGCCGCTGCACGGCGTGGCGGCGCGTGCGGCGGGCGACGTCGCCGCGGGTGCGCGCCTCGCGCTCGCGGACGCGCACGGGCGAGTGGACGGGCGTCAGATCCGGTTGGTCGAGCTCGACAGCGCGAAGCCGGGCGAGGAGACGTGGGACCCGTCGGCCGTCGAGGCGAACGCGAAGCAGGCGGCCGCGGACGCGGATGCGATCGCCTACATCGGCGAGCTCGACAAGGGCGCTTCGGCGATCTCGGTGCCCGTCACGAACGACGCCGGGATCCTGCAGGTGTCGCCGCTCGACGGTCTCACGAGCCTCACCCGCGACGAGCCGGGCACCCCCTTGACGAACGGCCCCGCCCGCTACTACCCCTCGGGCACGCGCACCTTCCAGCGCCTCGTCCCGACCGACTACGACCAGGCCGCGGCCCTGATCGCGTGGGTGCGCGACCGCGGCGCGCGCCGCATCGCGTTGCTCCAGGACGAGCGCCTCTCGGGGCGTGAGCTGTCGAGCCAGGCGCACTACGTCGCCGCGCGGATGGGCATCGAGGTCGTCGACGTCGAGGAGGCGCACGGCGATCCCACGAACTACCCCGCGCTCGCGCGCCGCGTCGCGATGACCTCGCCGGACGCGGTGATCTACACCGGCGTGGGTGACCGCGACGCCGCCGATCTGCTCGCCGCGGTCCGGCGCGCGATGCCCGCCGTTCCGCTGTTCGGAGGCAGCAGCCTCGCCACCTCCTGGCCGCGCCCGGCCGACCTGCCCGCGGTCTCGGTGGTCTCGCCCGTGCTGCCGGCGGCGCAGGACGGCCCACGCTCACGCCTCGTGATCCGCCGCATCGACCGCGGCTCGCAGGGGCAGGCAGGCCCCGAGGCGCTCTACGGCTACGAGGCGATGGAGTTCGTCATCGACGCGATCCGGGCCGCCGGACATGACGCCGAGCGCGCGGCCGTGGTCCGCGCCGCGATGACCGCCGGTGCGCGCAGGTCGGTGATCGGCCGCTATGGCACGGACGGCCGCGGCGACGTCTCGACGACCCGTTTCGGCGGTTATCGCCTCGACGGACGCCGGCAAGTGTTTACGGGCGTGCGCGAGCCACCCGCGGGCGCCATAAAGCGTCCTTAACAGCACTCTGTCGGCGGCTCCCGTTAGATTGCGCGCAGATAGGCGTCGTGAGTAGGATCGCGCCGCCGGATTTTCCTTGAAAGAGGAGGGGGACTTTTGCGAGTAACACGGACTGCCGTCGCCGGCTGTACGGCGGCGGTTCTGGCGGCAGGCCTGGCGGCTTGCGGCGGCAGCAGTGGCGGCGGCGGTAATGGTGGAAGCGTCAGCGGAGACAACCTGACGATCTACTCGAGCCTGCCGCTCCAGGGCGCGTCGCGCGTCCAGGGCGCAGCGACAGTGAATGGCGCGAAGCTCGCGCTGCAGCAGGCCGGTGGGAAGGTCGGCAAGTTCAAGATCACCTACAAGTCGCTTGACGACTCCACGGCTCAGGCCGGCAAGTGGGACCCGGGCCAGACGTCCACCAACGCTCGCAAGGCCGCGAGTGACAAGACGACCATCGGCGTCATCGGTGAATTCAACTCGGGCGCGAGCGCGATCTCGATCCCGATCCTGAACCGCGCCGGCATCGCGCAGGTCAGCCCGTCGAACACGGCGGTCGGCCTGACGTCGAGCGACGCGGGTGCGGAGCCGGGCGAGCCGAACAAGTACTACCCGACGGGCAAGCGCAACTTTGTGCGCGTCGTGCCGCGCGACACCGTTCAGGGTGCCGCAGGCGCGTCCGTCCTGAAGGCGGATGGCTGCAAGAAGCCGTTCGTCGTCAACGACAAGGAGGTCTACGGCGCCGGTCTCGCGACCAACGTCGTCGACTCGCTGAAGGCACAGGGCATTCCGTCGCTCGGCAACATCGGCTGGGATCCCAAGGCGCCGAACTACCGCTCGGTTGCCTCGTCGATCAAGGCCAAGGGCACGGACTGCGTGTTCATCAGCGGCATCGTGAACAACAACGCGGTGCAGCTGACCAAGGACCTCGCGGCGGCGATGCCGAACGCGAAGATCCTCGGTCCGGACGGCATCTGCACGGCCACGTACACCGATCCGAAGCAGGGCGGCATCCCCGCCTCGCTCGCGAATCGGGTGCAGTGCACCGTGGCGACGCTGGACCCGGCCAAGTACCCGCCGGCGGGCAAGCAGTTCTTCGCCGCGTACAAGAAGGCATTCCCCGGCACTGAGCCGGATCCGTATGCCATCTACGGGTACGAGTCGATGAGCCTGCTGCTTGACGCGATCAAGCGTGCGGGCGACAACGGGAACAACCGCCAGGACGTGATCAACGCGCTCTTCGCCACGAAGGACCGTCAGAGCGTCCTCGGTACGTACTCGATCGATAAGAACGGCGACACCAGCATCACCGATTACGGTCTGTACAAGATCGTGAAGGGCCAGCCGGTGTTCGACCGTGTCATCAAGGCCAGCGGGAGCTAATTCCCAAGCCTGAGCCAAGGCGGGGCGGGCGGTCGCGCCCGCCCCGCCGACGGCTTACACTCGAACCCACTCGCATGGAAGCCGCCGCGCTACCTGTACGACGGGCCCTCAGGTCCTCGGTCGGTACGGCCATCAGGAAGTTCCTGAACCGCTACGGGCTGATCATCGCGCTGCTCGCGCTGCCGGTCTATTTCGGCATCCACGACCTGGTCAACCAGCACAGCCTCACGCACATCTTCGAGAACCTGAAGGACGGGGTGTCGAACGGCGCGATCTGGGCGCTCGTCGCCATCGGGTACACGCTCGTCTACGGCATCGTCGAGCTGATCAACTTCGCGCACGGCGAGGTCTTCATGATCGGCTCGTTCGTCTCGTTCAGCGTATGGAGCACGATCGGGCTTACGCTCACCACGGGCGCGCTCGGCGTCGTCTTCGGCCTGATCGTCACTCTCTTCGTCGCGATGATCGCCAGCGGCTCGATGAACGTGCTCATCGAGCGTGTCGCGTACAAACCGCTTCGTAACGCGCCCAAGCTCGCGCCGCTCATCACGGCCGTCGGCTTCTCGTTCATCCTCCAGAACGTCGGCCTCGAGTGGTACGGCGGATCCCAGAAGGGCGTGGACGACCTGATCCGCGCCCAGACCGACTTCTTCACCATCGGCGGCGTCCACATCACGCATGCCGACGTGCTCGCGGTGGCGGTCACCACGCCGCTCGTCCTGCTCCTTGCATGGTTCATCACCAAGAGCCGGCTCGGCAAGGCGATGCGCGCGACCGCCCAGGATCCCGAGGCCGCGCGGCTGATGGGCATCAACGTCGACACCACCATCTCCGCCACGTTCCTGATCGGTGGCCTGATGGCCGGCGCCGCGGGGCTCATCTACGCGCTCTACCAGACCACGATCTGGTTCTTCCAGGGGTTCCAGGCCGGCCTGATCGCGTTCACCGCGGCGGTCATGGGCGGGATCGGGAATATCTGGGGCGCCGTGCTGGGCGGCGTCATCATCGGCTGCATCCAGCAGATCGCCGACGACCGCATGGGCGGCGGCACGTGGACGGCCGCGATCGTATTCGCCTACCTCGTCCTGATCATGGTCTTCCGGCCGCAGGGCCTGCTCGGCGAAGAGACACGCGAGGCGGGCTGAGCGATGGCCACCGCACGACCAGTCGGCGCGCGGAACCCGGTGGCGGAGACCACGCACGCGATTCGCGAGCGCATCCGCTCCGATCGCCGGCTGGCATGGGCGCTCGCGCTCGTTGTGCTCGTCCTCGTGATCCTGCTGCCGTACGCGTTCGACCCTGCCAGCCCGTTCGTCGACCACTGCGTGACGGCGCTCGCATACGTCGTCATGGCGCTCGGCCTCAACATCGTGGTCGGGTTCGCCGGCCTCCTCGACCTCGGCTACGTGGCGTTCTTCGCGATCGGCGCCTACACCGCCGGCTGGTTCGCGTCGGCGTTCTTCGCAACCGTCAACGGCGGCAAGGGAATCCACATCCTCACGGGCACGCTCGCCGGCGCGCAGCCGGGCATCCACCTCAACTTCATCCTCGTGCTCATCGTCGCCGTGATCCTCACCGCGATAGCCGGCATCCTGATCGGCCTTCCGACGCTGCGGCTGCGCGGCGACTACATCGCCATCGTCACGCTCGCATTCGGCGAGATCGTGCGCGTCGTCGCGGTCAACGGACAGAGCATCCATCTCGGCGGCACCAACACGCTCACTGCGGGCCGTCAGGGCATCACGCCGATCGACTCGCCCGAGCTGCCCGGGATGTCGGCGTTCAGCCCGCTCGACCTGAGGCCGTGGTACTTCACGGCGCTCGTGCTCGTGCTGATCGTGGTGTTCGTGAACTTCCGCCTGCGCGACTCGCGCCTCGGCCGCGCGTGGATCGCGATCCGCGAGGACGAGATCGCCGCCGCCAGCATGGGCGTCCCGCTCGTCAAGACGAAGCTGATGGCCTACGCGACCGGCGCCGGGTTCGGCGGGATCGCCGGCGCGTTTCTCGCTTCATATCTGAACACCGTGAACGCCGACCAGTTCGAGTTCTCGTTCTCGATCTTCGTGCTGGCGATGATCATCCTGGGCGGGATCGGCAACATCGTCGGCGTGATGGTCGGGGCCATCGTCCTCTCGTTCGTCAACGTCTGGCTCATCCCCGACGTGCTGCACGACGTGCCGAGCAAGCTCGGGCTGAACTTCGACCTCACCGAGCTCAGCTTCGGGATCTTCGGCTTCCTGCTCGTGATCATGATGGTGCTGAGACCCGAGGGCCTGATACCCGAGCGAAGGCGCCAGATCGAGCTCACCGAGGGCGTCGGCACCGACGAGGCGCTGTTCGAGGTGCGCTCATGAGCACCGAGCCGGTGCCGGCTGCGAGCGCGTCCGACCCCGGCGACGCGGTCGACGCGATCCTCAGCGCCACCGGCGTCTCGAAGATCTTCGGTGGCCTCGTGGCCGTCGACTCGGTCGACTTCAAGATTCCGCGCGGCGCCATCGTCTCGATCATCGGCCCGAACGGCGCGGGCAAGACGACCTTCTTCAACATGCTCACCGGGCTCTACAAGTCCGATCGCGGCCGCGTCGAGTTCGACGGCGTGAACATCACGAACGAGCGCCCCGACATCATCACCAAGCTCGGGGTGGCGCGCACGTTCCAGAACATCCGGCTGTTCGGAACGATGAGCGCCCTCGAGAACGTGATGGTCGGCCAGCACGCGCGCATGAGGTCCGGCCTCTTCGGCTCGATCTTCCGGCCGCCGTGGACGCGGCGCGAGGAGGTCGACGTCCGCGAGAAGGCGGAGGAAACGCTCAAGTACGTCGGGCTGCGGCCGGCGCTGATGCATCAGATGTCGGTGAACCTCTCGTACGGCGATCAGCGCCGGATCGAGATCGCGCGAGCGCTCGCGTCGGAGCCGAAGCTGCTGCTTCTCGACGAGCCCACCGCGGGTATGAACCCCGAGGAGTCCGCGCGGCTCACGGCCTTCATGCGCAAGCTGCGCGACGAGCGGGCGCTCACGATCCTGTTGATCGAGCACGACATGAAGGTCGTGATGGGCGTCTCCGAGCAGATCACGGTGCTCGACCACGGCGAGAAGATCGCCGAGGGGTCGCCGCAGGAGGTCCGCCACAACGAGCGCGTCGTCGAGGCCTACCTCGGCAGCCGCGAGGCACGCGCCGTCCAGGCCGAGGACTGAAATGGCGCTGCTCGACATCGAGGACATCCACACCTTCTACGGCGGGATCGAGGCCCTCAAGGGCATCTCGGTCACGGTCGAGGAGGGCGAGGTCGTCACCCTGATCGGGGCCAACGGCGCCGGCAAGTCCACGACCTTGCGCTCGATCTCCGGCCTCACCCCACCGCGCACCGGCAGCATCAACTTCGACGGTCACGAGATCAGCGACACGCCGCCCCAGGACATCGTCAAGCTCGGCATCTCGCAGGCGCCCGAGGGACGCCGCATCTTCCCGCGGATGACCGTGCGGGAGAACCTCGAACTCGGCGCGTTCCTGCGCAGCGACGACTCGATCGAGTCCGACATCCGCCGCGTGTTCGACCTGTTCCCGCGGCTCGAGGAGCGCGAGCGTCAGAAGGCGGGCACGATGTCCGGCGGCGAACAGCAGATGCTCGCGATCGGGCGCGCGCTCATGTCGAACCCCAAGCTGCTGCTGCTGGACGAGCCGTCGATGGGCCTCGCCCCGGTGCTCGTGGAGCGGATCTACGAGACCGTCGCGGAGATCAACCGGCAGGGCACCACGATCCTCCTCGTCGAGCAGAACGCGAACTACGCGCTCGAGGTGAGCTCGCGCGGCTACGTGCTCGAGACCGGCACCGTGACGATGACCGCGCCGTCCAGTTCGCTGCGCGAGAACCCCGACGTCCAGAGGGCATACCTCGGCGCATGACCCTCGTATTCGCACTGCTCGGCTCGAAGGCGCTGTACCTGACATACCTGTGGCTGCTGTCGGCGGTGGGCGCCTCGTGGCTGTCGGAGCGCAAGGGCTACGGGTCCAAGCCTGGCCTCGCGTTCGGGCTGCTGCTCACGGTCGTCGGCTTTGTGATCTGGCTGCTCATCCCCGCGCGCGCAGACTCGCGCTGGAAGCTCCAGGGACCGCTTCCGCGACGCGGCGGCCCCGCCCGGTAACCGAGGCGAGCTGTTCGATCGCGCTCGGCCTGCCACTGGCAGGATGGCCGCCACGCGTCGCGATCTCCATCTCGCTGCAGGCACACGGGAGTACGCTCGGCTCATGAGCACGAGCGACACTCGCAACGAGGAGTGGGACTCCGACGGCGCCTGGGCGGACGCTCGTGCCCGAACGCGCGAGGAGGTGCGTGCGGCCTTCGCTCCGCGGCCACGCCTGTGCCGCAACTGCGGCAACGAAGAGGCCACCGCCTCGCGCACGTGTCCGCGCTGCGGCACGCCCTACGCCGAGCTGCAGGACCCGGGCATGTCACGGCGCACGAAGCGGCGCCTCGCGCTGGGCGCGCTGGCCGCGATCATCGTGCTGGCCGCGGCGGGCGCCCTGATCGTTCCGGCGGTCCAGCACAGCAAGAAGCAGGCCGACGCACGCTCGCGCGCTGAGGATCGCGCGGCGTTCGCCGCCGAGCGCCGGCGCCTCGCGGTCGACCAGCGCCTCCACACGGCGGCCGCTCCGGGGTCGCGCGCCGCCCTGCATGCCCTTCCGGCCGCCGCCCTCACCGCGCGCCTGCAGTCCGGGCTCGAGGCCGCGATCACCGCGGACGCCCGCGCGCGCGTGCGCGCCCACAGCATTCAGGGCCCGATCCTGCGGACCGACTGCACGGCGCTCCCCGGCGCCGCCGGCCCGCCACTGGGCAGGTACAGCTGCGTGGCGGTGAACAACGAGATCCTGCGCGGCACCCGCGCGAGGGCGGGCGCGCTCGGCTACCCGTTCTGGGCCATCGTCGACTTCCGCCGGCTGACCTACCGCTGGTGCAAGCTCAACCCGCAGGCGGGGGAGGGGTCGGCGATGCCGGGCAGCGTGAGCCTGGCGGTGCCGGTGCCGAGCGGCTGCGACATCGAGGGTTAGCCGGCCGCGTCAAAGAACCTTCGAGAGGAACGAGCGCGTGCGCTCGTGCTTCGGGTTCTCGAAGACCGCGCGTGGCGCGCCGGTCTCCACGACCAGGCCGTCGTCCATGAAGACGACCGTGTCGCCCGCCTCGCGCGCGAAGCCGATCTCGTGCGTGACCACCACCATCGTCATGCCGTCGCGAGCGAGGCCGCGCATCACGTCGAGCACGTCGCCCACGAGCTCAGGGTCGAGTGCCGACGTCGGCTCGTCGAACAGCATGAGCTTGGGATCCATGGCAAGCGCACGGGCGATCGCCACCCGCTGCTGCTGGCCGCCCGAGAGCTGCGACGGATAGCTCTGCAGCTTGTCCGCGAGCCCCACGCGGTCGAGCATCTCCACCGCCCGCTGCACGGCGGCCTGCCGCGGCGTGCCCTTCACGTGCATGGGCGCCTCGACCACGTTCTCGAGCGCCGTCATGTGGGGGAACAGGTTGAAGCGCTGGAAGACCATCCCGATCTCCGTGCGCTTCATGGCGACCTCCTTGTCCTTCAGCTCGTACAGCTTGTCGCCCTGCTGGCGGTAGCCCACGAGCTCGCCGTCCACGTACAGCCGGCCGGCGTCGATCTTCTCGAGGTGGTTGATGCAGCGCAGGAACGTCGACTTGCCCGAGCCCGACGGACCGAGCAGGCACATCACCTCGCGCGGCTTGACCTCGAGCGAGATGCCCTTCAGCACCTCGAGCCTGCCGAAGCTCTTGTGGACGGCCTCGGCGCGGAGCATGGCCTCGCTCATGGCGCGCCCCCGGCGCCCCTGTTGGCGTAGCGCGCGAAGAACAGGTTCCGGCGCATTCGCTCGGCGAGGGGCACGGGCCGGCCGCGTCCCGAGCCGCGGCTGAAGCGGCGCTCGATGAAGTACTGCCCGATCGACAGGATCGTGGTGACGATCAGGTACCAGATCGACGCGACGATCAGGAGCGGGATCTGCTTGTAGTTGGCCGCGTAGATGAGCTGCACCGAGTAGAGCAGCTCGGTGTAGGCGATCACGCTCACGAGCGACGTGTTCTTGAGCATCGAGATCGCCTCGTTGCCCGTCGGCGGGATGATCACCCGCATCGCCTGCGGCAGCACGATCCGCCGCATCGTCTTCAGCCGCGTCATCCCGAGCGCGTGCGCCGCCTCGGTCTGGCCCTCGTCCACGGAGATGATCCCGGCGCGCACGATCTCCGCCATGTAGGCGCCCTCGTTCAGCCCGAGCCCGAGGATCGCCGCGACGAACGGCGTGATGAGCGAGTTGGCGCTCACGTCGAAGAACGACGGCCCGAACGGGATGCCGAGGGCGATCTTCGGATAGAGCGCCGAGATGAAGTTCCAGAACAGCAGCTGCACGAGCAGCGGCGTGCCGCGGAACAGCCAGATGTAGAGCCACGACGCGCCCGCCACGAGCGGGTTCGGCGACAGCCGCATGACCGCGAGGATCACGCCGAGCACGATCCCGATGACCATCGAGATGGCGGTGAGCTCGATGGTCACGAGCAGGCCGTGCATGACCTGGCTCGAGGTGAAGTACTGGCGGACGATGTCCCACTCGAAGCGCGGGTTGGTCGCCACCGAGCGAATCAGGGCGACCGCGACGATCGCGACGATCGCCGCGGCCACCCAGCGCCCGGGGTGCCGGACCGGGACGGCCTTGATCGCTTCCGGCCGTCCCGCCGGCGTCCCGGACTCGCTGACCTGCGTAGACGTCACACGAACGCTGCTAGCTGGTGGCGCCGTTGATCACGGGATTCGTGATCGCGCCCGCCTGGATACCCCACTTGTCCAGGATCGCCTTGTACTGACCGCCCGCGATCAGCTTCTTCAGTGCGGCTTGAACGGGCTTCTGCAGCCCGCTCTTCTTCGGGACCGCGATGCCGTACGGCGCCTCGCCGTAGGTCTGGCCGACGACCTTGAACTGGCCGCTCGACTGCTTGGCGATGTAGGCGGCCACCGGCGAGTCGGCCATGCCCACATCCGCGCGGCCGCTCGACAGCGCCAGGTTCGCGCCGTTCTGGTCGGGGAAGACGAGCACGCTGAGCTTCTTCGACCCGCACTTCTTGGCCTGAGCCTGGGCGTCGTCCTGCTGTGTCGTGCCCTTCTCGACCGCGACCTTGTGCCCGCAGAGGTCTGCGAGCGTGTTGATCGCCGGGCCGCCCGACGTCTTCGTGTAGAACGACGTGCCGGCGTTGAAGTAGGTCACGAAGTCGACCGTCTTCTCGCGCTCCTTGGTGTCCGTGAACGAGGACATGCCGAGGTCGTACTTGCCCGCGGCGAGGCCCGGGATGATGCCGTCGAACGACGCATTCGTGACGTTGGCCTTCAGGCCCATGACCGATGCCAGCGCGTCGGCGAGGTCGGCGTCCATGCCCACGACCGTCTTGCTGCCCGGCTTGATGAACTCGTTCGGCGGGTACGTCGCGTCCGCCGCGATGGTCAGCGTCCCCTTGCTCTTGATGGCCGCCGGCACCTGTGCGGCGATCGCCGCGTCCTTGCTGGCGGTGGTGGAAGCGCCGCCCGACGAGCCGCTCGAGCTCGACGTGTTGGTGTTGTTGTCGTTGCTGCTGCCGCATGCCGTGAGCGCTACTGCGAGCCCCACAATTACGAGCAGCAGAACGGGCAGTCTGCTGTGTCTCACTTTCCCTCCTGATCGCCCGGGCGCCTTCGCCCGGTAGTGGCCAGAATACGCTGCGGTGTTCGTCCGCTCCCTCAGCGAACGGCCGCCTGCAATGCCTCGTCCAGGTCGCGGTGCCTGAACTCGTACCCCGCCTCCTCGAGCTTCTTCGGGACGACGCGCGCGCCACTCGTCACGATCGATCCCATCTGCCCGTAGAGCGCCTTGACCGCAAAGCCCGGGACCGGAGCGAACGCTGGGCGGCCGAGCACCTTCCCGAGCGCCTTCGACAGCTGTCTGTTGGTCGCGGGCCGCGGCGCGGTCACGTTCACCGGACCCTCGAGGCCCTCGTCGTCGAGCGCGAAGAGGAAGGCGCTCACGACGTCGTCGAGATGGATCCACGGCACGTACTGTCTGCCGCCCGCGACGGGCCCGCCGATGCCGGCCTTGAAGAACGGCAGCATCTTCTCGAGCGCGCCGCCGTCGGGCGACAGCACGACGCCCGTGCGCATGCACACCACGCGCAGCCCGCTCTGCTCGTCGGCACGCTGCGCCTCGGCCTCCCAGTCGCGCACCACCTCGGCGAGGAAGTCGTCGCCCGCGGATGCGGACTCGTCGAGCGCCTCCGCGCCGCGCGCGCCGTACCAGCCGGTCGCGGACTGCGAGACCAGCGTCTGCAGGCGCGCGCCGGTGGCGTTCAGCGTCTCCACCAGGTTCCGCGTGCCGAGCACGCGCGAGTCGCGGATCTCCTGCTTGGCCGACTCGCTCCAGCGCTGCGACACGGGCTCGCCGAGGAGGTGGATGACCGCGTCGGCCTCGCGGAACGCCTCGGGCGGCGCCGGCTCCGTCTTCGGGTCCTTCCAGGCGACCGCCTCGACGTCGTCGCCGAGCACCGAGACAGCGCGGCCGGGGTCGCGCGAAAGCGCGATCACGTCGTCGCCGCGATCGAGCAGCGCGCGAACCACGGCGCGGCCGATTGTTCCCGTAGCTCCGGTTACGGCGACGACCTTCACGGCCCGACCCCCCTCAGACGATTGGCGATAGCTGCCCCGTCGCGCGCGCGATGCCGCTGCGCTCCGCCTCGTTTGCCACGGCCGTCGCCACCGCGATGCCCACGTCGCGGTTGAAGACGCTCGGCACTATGTAGTCCTCCGAAAGCTCCTCGTCCGACACGACGGAGGCTATGCCTCGCGCGGCGGCCGACTTCATCTCCTCGGTGATCTTCGGTGCCCGCACGTCGAGGGCGCCGCGGAAGATGCCGGGGAACGCGAGGACGTTGTTGATCTGGTTCGGGTAGTCGGACCGCCCCGTGGCCATCACGCGCACGTGGGGTGCAGCGTCCTCCGGCCGCACCTCGGGATCCGGGTTGGCCATGGCGAACACGAACGGGTCCGGGTTCATCCGCTTGAGCGCCTCGGCGGTGATCAGGCCGGGCCCCGAGAGTCCGACGAACAGATCGCGCCCGCCCAGGACCTCGACGATCGGGCCCTGCACCTGCTCCGAGTTCGTGTGCTCGGCGAGCCACGTCTTCGGCGTGTTCATCGAACCGTCCTGGTAGTCGGGACGGCCCGTGTTGATCGCGCCGTAGCGGTCACACGCGACGATCGACGTCACGCCCGCGCCCATCAGGATCTTGGCCACCGCGACCCCGGCGGCGCCGGCGCCCACCATCGCCACGTTCAGGTCCTCGATTCGGCGGCCCGTGAGGCGGCACGCGTTGATCAGCGCGGCCAGCACCACGATCGCCGTGCCGTGCTGGTCGTCGTGGAACACGGGAATGTCGAGCTCGTCCATGAGCCTGCTCTCGATCTCGAAGCAGCGCGGTGACGAGATGTCCTCGAGGTTGATGCCGCCGAACGTGGGGGCGATCGCCTTCACCGCGGACACGATCTCGTCGGGATCCTTCGTGTCGAGGCAGATCGGAAACGCGTCGACGTTCGCGAACTCCTTGAAGAGGACGGCCTTGCCCTCCATCACCGGCATCGCGGCCTCCGGGCCGATGTCACCCAGGCCGAGGACCGCTGTCCCGTCGGAGACCACGGCCACGCTGTTGGACTTGATCGTGTACTCCCACGCCTTGTCGCGCTCGTCGTGGATGTCCATGCACACGCGCGCGACGCCGGGTGTGTAGGCCATCGACAGGTCGTCGCGCGTCTGGATCCGCGCCTTCAGGCCGGTGTAGAGCTTGCCGCCGCGGTGGAGCTCGAAGGTGCGGTCGGTGACCTCCACCACGTGCGCCCCGGGCGTCGCGTCGATCGCGCGCACGATCGTGTCGCCGTGCTCGCGGTTGGCGGTGTCGACGGTGAACGAGCGCACGGTGCCGCGCCCCGAGGTCTCCACGATGTCGATCGCGCCGATCGACCCGCCCGCGGCTCCGATCGCCGATGCCACGTGCCCGATCACGTCCAGCCCGCGCTCCAACTCGACGCGGAGGATCAGCGAGAACTGTGCGGATGGGGAGGACATGGGAGAGGCCAGACCTGCGCGGACGCAGGGTGCGGGCGCTTGAGCATATAGAAGGGAAAGCGGAAAAAGGAAAGCGGAAAGCGGGCGAATTGCGGCCTTCCCGCTTTCCGCTTTCCGCCTCCGCTTTCCCCGTCAATAAGCTCACGCTCGTGCCTTCCGAACCCTCCCGCGAGCTTTTCCTGATCGATGGAAACAGCCTCGCCTACCGGGCGTTCTTCGCGCTGCCCGAGACGATCGCCACGTCGAAGGGCTTTCCGACCAACGCGATCTTCGGGTTCGCGTCGATGCTCGTGAAGATCCTCACCGAGTACGGGCCCAAGGCGACGCTGGTCGTCTGGGACGCCGGGATGTCCGGCCGCGGCGACATCTCCGAGGACTACAAGGCGCAGCGCCGGCCGCGGCCCGACCTGCTCCAGGAGCAGTGGCCGCATCTTCAGCCGCTGGTCGAGGCGTTCGGCTACCAGAACGTGAAGGTCCAGGGCTACGAGGCCGACGACGTCATCTCGACGCTCGCGCTCCAGGCGCGCGAGGCGGGGATCGAGGTGATGATCGTCACGGGCGACCGCGACATGTTCCAGATGACCGCGCACGACGGCATCCGCGTGATGGCGACGAGCCGCGGCATCACCGAGACGAAGATCTACGACGCCGAGGCCGTGAAGGACCGCTACGGGATCGGGCCCGAGCTGATCCCCGACTTCTACGGGCTGAAGGGCGACACGAGCGACAACATCCCGGGCGTCCCCGGCATCGGCGACAAGACGGCCTCGGACCTGCTGCAGCGCTTCGGCTCGCTCGAGGCGGTCCTCGACAGCATCGACGAGATCTCCGGCGCCAAGCGCAAGGAGAACCTGACCAACCACGCCGAGGACGCGCGCATCTCGAAGGT
>JAICJV010000112.1 GCA_025928265.1 Thermoleophilaceae bacterium | reverse complement strand
TCGGGCGCTGGGACATCCCCGGCGGCTTCTGCGACCAGCGCGAGCACCCGCGCGACGCCGCCGAGCGGGAGCTCTACGAGGAGACCGGGATGCGCGGCCGCGCCATGCGGCTCGTGGGCATGTGGCTCGACGACTACGCCGGTGACGAGGTCTGCCTGAACATCTACTACGAGATGGAGCCGGCGGGCGACGGCGAGCCGGAGCCCGAGTCGGAGGAGGTCAGCGAGCTGCGCTGGTTCGCCCCGGACGAGCTCCCGCTCGACGACATCTCGTTCCCCGCGCACTGCCGCGAGGTGCTCGAGGTCTGGCGCGAGTCTCAGAACGGCGGCTGAAGGCCGTGCTTCTGGAGCAGCTCCGGGATCGTCTCCATTCGCAGGTCGAGCGCGTAGCGGTCCACGACCGCGCCCATCCCCGCCTCGTCGCCTGAGTTCAGCGGCCCGGCGAGGTCGAAGAAGTACTCCTCGAAGCCGGCCGGCGAGATCAGCTCGAGGAAGCGGACCGGCTCGTCGCCGTCGTTCCAGAACGTGTGCGGGATCCCGCGCGGCTTCACGAGCAGCTCACCGGGGCCGGCCTCGACGATCTCGTCGCCCACCTGCGCCGACAGCCGGCCGCTGAGGACGAACGAGTACTCGTCCTCGTGCTCGTGCGTGTGCATCGGCGCGCCGAGCTGGTGCGCCGGCAGGTCGTGCTCGACCAGGCCGAACGTCCCGCCGGTCTGCGCGCCACCGAGCATCCGGCGCGTGCCGAGCGCGTTCCAGAAGCGCACGTGCTCACCCTGCTTCGCCTCGATCTTGAGCTGTTCCGCCTGCATCGTTCCCTCTCCTCGATTTCCAGTGAACATGGTGTTCATCGATCTGCTGCGCACGGTACACTGAACACAGCGTTCAGTCAAATCTCATGACCACGACGAAGCGGACATACGAGCTCAGGGAGCGCGCGAAGAAGCAGGAGGAGACGCGGCGGCGGATCGTGGAGGCCACCGTCGCCCTGCACGAGGAGGTCGGCCCCGCCCGCACCACGGTCGCGGAGATCGCCCGCCGCGCCGGAGTGCAGCGGCTCACCGTGTACACCCACTTCCCGGACGAGCACTCGCTGTTCGGCGCGTGCTCCGGGCACTTCATCGCGCAGGACCCGCCGCCGGACCCGCGGCCGTGGGCCTCCATCGACGACCCGGGTCAGCGGGTTCGCGCGGCCCTGCGCGAGACGCACGCCTGGTTCCACCGCCGGCGGCCGATGCTCACGAACATCGAGCGCGACGTGGCGCTGCTACCGGCTCTGAGCGACGTGGTGGCAGCGGGTCGCGCACCGCGGGACGCCGCCGTGCGAGAGACCCTGGCCGCCGGCTGGAACGCGCGCGGAGCGCGGCGCCGACGGTTGCTTGCCGCAATCGGCCTGGCCACCAGCTTCAGGGCATGGGAGCAGCTCGCCGTTGCGGAGGGCCTGGGAGCCGAGGACGTCGTCGAGGTGCTCGCGCGCGCGGTCGAGGCGGCGGCGGCCCCCTACTCCGCCAGCCGGAACTCGGGCGCGAACTCGGCGAAGAGCGCGGCGTAGTCGGTCTGCGGGCCGTACAGCCGCCGGAAGAACTCCTCGGTGCGCAGGGCCGGACGGACCTCCCAGCGCACGCGCGCGGGGCCATCGCCCGCCATCTGGTGCGGCGTGCCCGCTGGAACGTCGAATGCATCTCCCGCCGCGTGGCGGCGCTCCTCGCCGGCGAGGACCAGCCGGACCGCGCCCTCGAGCACCTCGAAGTGCTCGTCCTGGCTGGGATGCAGATGGGAGGGCGGAAGGTCGCCGCGACCAGAGTAGGTCGCCTCCATCTCCAGGACCTCGCCGTCGTTGCTCACGAAGCGCAGGCGATAGCCGTTGGGCCCTTCGATCTCGTCACCGGCCAGCATGCCGCCAGCGTCCCAGCCCTTGGGTTCGTTGTCCATCGAGCTAGGGCAATTCGAACGAGCTCGCGACCGCCGTGCTGCCCATCTCCGCGATCTCCGGATAGCGCTTGCCGGGTAGAAGCGCCACGTCGAACACCTCCTGCACGAGGTCGTCGAAGCGCAGGAACCCGGCGACAGCGCCCGCCTTCAGGTCCACGATCCACACGCCGCAGAGGCGCTCCTCGAGCCGCTCGACCAGCGGGAGGTCGCCGAACGTCGAGGACTCGCGGATCTGCGACAGGCCGACGAACGCGAACTCGCCGGCGAACGTCAGGCCGCGCGTGAATCCCGGCAGCTCCACGACGGTCTCGCTGCGCCCGCTGTCCAGGTCGACCACGCACAGCTCGCCGCGGCCGGACTCGAGTACCCACAGACGACCGTCGTGCCAACGCGGCGAGTGCGGCATCGACAGCCCCGACACCACCACCTCCGACGACGGCACGTCGAGGATCACGCCGCCCGACGCCTTGCCCGCGCGCCAGCCGCCGGGCTCGTCGGTCTGCCCGAGCGCCGTCACGTACTTGACACGGTCGTCCACGACGCACAGCCCGTTCAGGTGGCAGCGATCGCCGGGCTGGAGCTCGCTCACGAACGGCGGCTTCCAGCGCGGCACGAAGCTGTGATCCAGGCTCAGCGTGGCGAGACACGAGAACGCGGTGGCCACGAACCACAGCTGGTTCTCCGCGAACGTGAGCTCGTGGATCGCGATGTCGCCCGTCACGTGACGGTTGCGCGGCAGGTAGCAGGCGTCGTGGGTGCCCGGCGGCTCGATCTTCGCCGCCACCGCGGGCATGTCGCGCATGTCCCAGATCTCGGTACGCGTGCCGAGGAAGAACGAGCCGTGCCCCACGGCCAGCCCCATCGGCTTGTCGAAGTTGCGAAAGTGCGTGTTGAGGTCGCCCTCCCGCGCGCGGGCGCAGACGAGCTTGCCGGTCTGGTAGGTCGATATGAGCAGTGAGCTTTCGAGCGCCTCGAGCGCCCGCTCGAACGAGGCCGTGTAGACGCTGCGGAGCGGCGACTCGGGCGCCGATGACCCGCTTGGCGCGGTCGCGGGCAGGAGGGCACGGACGCGGGCAAAGGCACCGTCGGCACGCGGGAGAGCCGCCGCCGTGGCGGGGTCGAGCTTCGCCGCGCCGGCCGCGCGTATCCGGGCGGCGTCTTCGAGCGGACCCAACAGCGCCTGGTCGTAGCGGATCCCGAGGGCCTCGCACAGCGAGCGCAGGCGGTTGCGCGGATCCGTCGCCAGCGCGGCCAGGTCCGCCGCCATCCAGCGGTCCGCGCCGAGCTTCTCGAGGTCGTCGAGCGTCGTCTCCGTGACGGAGCGCCACTGCTCAACGACCTCCTCGGCAGGACGCCCGCCGCCCATGCGCTGCAGCGATTCCTCCACCGGCCATGCGACGAACACGAAGCGCGCTCCGGGAAACACCGCCGCCAGGAACGGCACCCGCAACGCGAGCCCCGGCCCGCCCGCGATCGCCAGCGCCTCGGCGTCGGCACCATCGAGCGTGCGGCCCTCGCGATCGCGGAGCGCCTCACGCAGCGCGGTCCGCGCCGCCTCCCCGAGCGCTTCCGCATCCTCGGCGGTGAGCCGCGGCGTCTCGCGCTCGCGGGCGAGCGACTCCACCTCGGGCAACGTGTCGAGAAACGACGCCGCATCCGTGCGCGCGTGCCAGACGCCGGAGGCCGCCGCGAGCGACGCGAGGAGCGTGGCGCCGCCACCGTCCGGCACCCCGACGACGAAGACCTCGGTCACGTGGCGGGCGCGGGCGTCGCGACGCCCGGGAAGTAGTGCACCCGCACGTGGTCGCCGCGCGAGTTCTCGCCGATGAAGAGGAAGTCGGCCGACGGCCACACGCCGTAGTCCATGAACTCCTTGAGGCCCTCGTTCTCGACCTCGTAGAGGATGCCGGACGCGCGCGTGTCGACGCCGCCGGAGTAGCGCTGGCGGAGGTAGTCGCGCCCGACGAGCGACATCGCCCAGCCGAGCCGGCTCGCCCGGTGCTTCTCGGCCACGAACTCGCGGTAGTGCCAGAGGTCGAGGAGCAGCTGCTCGTTGTGCTTCAGGTAGGCCGTTCCCACGGCCACCAGCTCACCGTCCGGCAGCGTGCCCACCACCTGCACCTCGTCGACGCGGCGCTCCGCCTCGTCCTCGTCGAGCATCGCCCCCTCGCGCTCCCAGAACGCGATCACGTCGTCGGCACCGACGGCGTCCTGCTCGGCGAACGGGACGATGCGATAGCTGTGGTCCACCGGCAGCGACGGCATCATCACCTCGCGCGGCCGGCCCACTCGCGCGCCGTCGAAGTAGCGGATCCGGACCTGCCGTCCGTCATCGAGGTAGCCCACGTAGCGCGACGCGGGATAGGCCGAGTTGACCAACGGCAGCGTGGCCTTCGCGGCCTCGTAGCTCATGAGGTAACAGATGCCGATCGGCCCTTCGACGGCCGGGTCGAACTCGGCCTGGAGCGCGAGGAACGCGCGCTGGGCCATGTCGCCGAGCGCCGCTCCGGTCCCATCCGCCATGTAGTTGCGGTAGATCCAGAAGCGCCGCCCGCCCACGAGCCCGAGCTCCGCGGAGTAGACCGAATTGACCCCTGCGAGCTCGCCGTCGGGGCCGCGCAGAACACAGACCACCTGGGCGAGCCGGGCCCTCGCTGCCTCCTCCTCGAGGGCGCCTGCGCGGCTCCAGAAGCGCACGAGTTCGTCGGCGCGCTCCTGGCTGAGGCGGCCGCGAACGACCTCGATGGTGCCGTAGGAAGCGCTCATACGGGGCGCGCGGATGTTAGCCCCGCCCCCCGAGGGTCGCGCGTCTCCGCTACTGGCGATTTTGGCGCGTTCGGGTTACAAAGGCTTCAGCTTCGGACGCATAGGAACTTCATAGGGGGAACACGGGACGTGTCTCAGCGATCGATAAGACGTGCCCAGCAGCGCAGGCAGGCAGCCGCGCGCCGCCGGGAAATGCTTCGCAGGCGCCGCGCGGGACTCGCGGTCAGCGCGGCCATCGGCGCCGCCGTACTCGCGAGCCCCGCCGCCGCCCAGGCAGCCAACTTCACCGTCGACACCAATGCCGACAGCGGCGCCGGATCGCTGCGCCAGGCGATCAGCGACGCCAACGGCAACAGCGAGGACGACACGATCACGTTCGACAGCAGCCTGAGCGGTCAGACGATCAGGCTGACGAGCGGCCAGCTTGCGATCGACGCGTCGAACCACGCCCTCACGATCCAGGGCCCGTCAGCGCACGACGTCACGATCTCGGGCGACGCGGACGACAGCGGCACCCCGACCTCGGGCGACTCACGCATCTTCTCCGTCTCCGGCAGCCATGCCGTGGACATCTCCGGCCTCACGCTGACCGGCGGCTACGCCGACAACAGCGACGGCGGCGCGCTCTTCACCGACACGAAGACGGACGTCACCGTCTCGAACTCCGTCTTCACCGGCAACAACGCCAAGGGCGGCAGCTCGGGCGGCGGCGGCATCGGCGGCGGGGGCGACAGCGACGGCGGCAACGGCGGTGCCATCGGCGCGCTCGGCTCGCTCGACGTCAGCGACAGCCAGTTCCAGACGAACCACGCGGACCAGGCGGGCGGCGCCATCTTCACCCGGAACGGGATGACGATGCGCACCTCGACGCTGACGGGGAACACCGCCAATACACGCGGCGGGGCCATCGCCGGCGCCAAGTACGACTGTTCCTACAGCACCTGCTCGCCGGTCCCGACCGTGTTCTTCCACTCGGACCTCGACATCGCAGGGACGAGCCTCGTGGGCAACACCGCCGGCTACTCGGGCGGCGCGATCGATGCGCCGGCCCTGCTGGCACTCAGCGGCTCGACCGTCCGCGGTAACACGGCCGACGGCATCGGCGGCGGCATCGACTCGTTCGGCAAGTACGCGCAGACCCAGATCAGCGACACCACGATCTCGGGCAACACGTCGCACGGCAGCGGCGGCGGCATCAGCGTCGTGCAGCTCGCGGGGGCCAACCCGGTCGAGTTCAAGTACTCCGGCAACGCGGAACCGCTGAAGCACGCCGTGAAGAGCGACATCACTCGTACGACGATCGCCGGCAACCGCGCGGACTACTCGGGCGGCGGCGTGGGTGTACTGGCCCTTGGCGATGGTGACCACTTCACCATCTCGCACAGCACCGTGTCAGGGAACAGTGCGGCTTCGGAGGGGGAAACCGGCTTCGGCGGCGGCATCTACTTCGGCAGCTACATCCCGACGGCGAGGACCGACCGGGCGAGCAACAGCAGCGGCTACGGCGGGCCGATCGACGGCGAGTTCTCGACCTCCGACACGACGATCTCGGGCAACAACGCAGACGTCGGCGGCGGTGTGAGTCTCGGCGGTCGTTCGCAGGCGCCTCCGCTTCCGCCGGCCCTCCTCGCCAAGGTCCCGCTCGCTGCGGCCGCGACAGGACGCTCGCCCTCGAACGAGGACTCGCCGATCGTCGGGGTGGACGGCTCGATCGACTTCCAGAACTCGACGATCGCGTCGAACTCGGCGTCGCAGTTCGGGGGTGGCGTGTACCTCAACCAGTACGCGGACGACCCGGGGGCGGAGTCGCCCAACCTCGTCAGCCCAACGATCCAGCTGACCAGCTCGATCCTGGCCGACAACTCGGCAAAGGGCGCGGCGAACGACGCGGAGCGGCCCGACGGGTCGACCGCCGGCGGCATCGACTCGGCGTTCAGCCTCGTCGAGAACCCGCTGAACGTGCCGTTCGTCGCGTCGCAGAGCAGCCTGACGGGCATCGACCCGCAGCTCGGCGCGCTCGGCGACAACGGCGGTCCGACTCAGACGCAGCTGCCGTCGACCACGAGCCCGGTCATCGACCGCGGCAAGGCGCCCGCGCGGCTGCTGGACGACCAGCGCAGCCTCGCCCGCATCGTCGACGGCAGTGCCGCGAACGCCGCCGGCGGCGACGGCGCGGACATCGGCGCGGTCGAGGTTCAGAACCCGGCGCAGAACGTCGTGGTCCCGACCCCGGCGCAGCAGGTGGTGAACATCAGCGACAACACCCCGCCGCGGATCAGGCTGCGGGTGCCGAGGTCGCTGTCGATCGCGCAGCTCATCCGCGGCTTCAACGTCGGGGTGAACTGCAACGAGCCGTGCTCGATGACGTTCCGCCTGTACGCCAGCGCCCCGACCGGGACGCTGCACAGCGCGGGCTACAACTTCCGGCTTCTGAACAAGAAGATCGGTCGCAAGAGCGGCTCACGCAAGGTGCACCTGCAGCCGTGTCTCGCGGGCTCGCCGTCGAAGAGGCGCACGCACGTGTGCCGAAAGCGCATCACCGCGGCGCTCTTCGCGAAGCCTCAGAAGCGCTTCAAGGTGAAGCTCATCGTGGCCGCGAAGGACAAGGCGGGGAACGTCTCACACCGCAAGGCGTTCATCCGCATCCACCGCTAGGCCGCTAGGCAGCAGCGGCGGCGGGCTGGTCGGCCTTCTCGAAGACCAGCTCGCCGTCGCGCGCTTCCACGCGCACGGTGTCGCCGGACGCGAAGCGTCCCTCGAGGATCGCCAGCGCCAGCTTGTCGACCAGGCGCTTCTGGATCACGCGCTTGAGCGGCCGGGCGCCGTAGGTCGGGTCGTAGCCGAGGTTGCCCAGCAGCACCAGCGCGTCCGGGGTGAGCTCGACCTCGATGCCGCGCTCGCGCACCCGCTCGACCAGCTTGTCCACCTGGAGGTCGACGATCCGCGTGATGTGCTCGCGGTCGAGGACGTGGAACTCGACGATGTCGTCCAGCCGGTTCACGAACTCGGGCTTGAAGTGAGCCTCCACGCCGGCGCGGCCGCCGGGGATGTTCGAGGTCATGATCAGCACGGTGTTCTTGAAGTCGACCGTGCGGCCCTGGCCGTCGGTCAGGCGGCCGTCGTCCATCACCTGGAGCAGGATGTTGAACACGTCGGAGTGCGCCTTCTCGATCTCGTCGAGCAGCACGACGCTGTACGGGCGCCGGCGCACCGCCTCCGTGAGCTGGCCGCCCTCGTCGTAGCCCACGTAGC
>JAICJV010000023.1 GCA_025928265.1 Thermoleophilaceae bacterium | reverse complement strand
TCGCCCTTCTCGAACTCGATGCCCGCCGGGATCGTCGGATGATGGCGGGGCGCGGCATCGCCGCCCGCCGGTTCGCCGAGGTCGAAGATCGAGCCCTGGCCCAGTAACTTGTCGGCCTGCTGCTTCTGGCCCCACGCGAGCGCCTGCTCGAGACACTCGAGCATCCCTCGCCGCGTCGCTCCGGTCGAGTCGAGCGCCCCGCACTTGACGAGCGACTCGAGCGCGCGCTTGTTGACCGTCTGCGGGTCGACGCGCTCGGTGAAGTCCCAGATCGACGTGAACGTCCCGCCCTCGTCGCGCGCGCGGACGATCGCGCGGCACGCGGACTCGCCGACGTTCTTCACCGCGTTCAGGCCGAAGCGGATCTTCCCCTCGACGACGGCGAAGTCGATCATCGACGTGTTCACGTCGGGCGGCAGCACTTCGATCCCGACCTCGTCGCACGCGGCGACGTAGAACGGCACCTTGTCCTTCGTGTTCATGACCGACGAGATGAGCGCGGCCATGTACTCCTTCGGATGGTTCGCCTTCAGCCAGGCGGTGCGGTACGAGATCAGCGCGTAACACGCGGCGTGCGACTTGTTGAAGGAGTAGTCCTGCGCCTGCTCCATGTCTGCCCAGAGCTGATTCGCAGTTTGTGCTGAAACACCGTTTGACGCGCACCCCTCGAGGAATTTCCCCTTCAACGAGGCCATCAGCTCGTGAATCTTCTTGCCGATGGCCTTGCGAAGGTCGTCGGCTTCCGCGGGGGAGAAGCCGGCGACCTTTTTCGCGATCTCCATGTACTGCTCCTGATAGATACAGATGCCGTACGTGGAGCTCGTGATCTCCTTCAGCCGCTCGTCGGGGTAGACGACCGGCTCGAGGCCGTTCTTCCGCCGCGCGTAGACGGGGATGTACGCCATCGGACCGGGCCGGTAGAGCGCGCCGAGCGCGATGATGTCCTCGAAGACGGTCGGCTTGATCGAGCGCAGCGCTTCGCGCATGCCGGACGACTCGAACTGGAAGACGCCTGTCGCCTCGCCGCGCTGCAGCATCGCGTACGTCTTCTTGTCGTCCATCGGGATCGCGCCGATGTCGAGACCGCCGGCGAGCGCGCACGCCTTCTCGATCACGTCGAGGTTGCGCAGGCCGAGGAAGTCCATCTTCAGCAGGCCGAGCTTCTCGATCGTCGTGCCGTCGAACTGGGTGACGGTCTCCTGGTCCGCCCCCTTGCGCTGGAGCGGGACGCTGTTCATCAGCGGCTCGGCGCCGACGACGACGGCAGCCGCGTGGATGCCGTCCTGCCGGGTCAGCCCCTCGAGCGGCTTGGCGAGGTCGACGATCTCGCGCGCGACCGGGTCGGCGTCGTAGGCCGCCTTCAGCTCGGCGCCCGGCTTCAGGCACTCGCCGAGCGTCTGGCCCGGCCCTTCCGGGATCATCTTCGCGATCCGGTCGACGACGCCGTACGGCACCTCGAGCACGCGGCCCGCGTCGCGGACGGCGGCGCGCGCCGCCATCGTCCCGAACGTGATGATCTGCGCGACGCGGTCGTTGCCGTACTTCTCGCGCACGTAGTTGATGACACGCTCGCGGCCCTCGACGGCGAAGTCGATGTCGATGTCGGGCATCGACTTGCGACCCGGGTTGAGGAAGCGCTCGAAGAGGAGGTCGTAGCGGATCGGGTCGAGGTCGGTGATCTCGAGGCAGTAGGCGACGAGCGAGCCGGCGGCGCTGCCGCGACCCGGGCCGACGCTGACGCCGTCGCGCCGCGCGAAGCCGATGAAGTCGGCGACGATCAGGAAGTAGTCGGCGAAGCCCATCTCGCGGATCGTCTTCAGCTCGAACTGCAGCCGTTCGCGCAGCTCCGTCGTCACCTTGTCGTAGCGGCGCGCGAGTCCCTTCTCGCAGAGCTCGACGAGGTACTCGAAGGCGTCGCCGCCGTTCGGCACGTCGAACTTCGGCAGCAGGATCTTCCCGAGCTCGATCTCGACGTTGCAGCGCTCCGCTATCTCGAGCGTGGTGGGGATGGCGTCGGGCCACTCCGCGAACGAGTCCGCCATCTCCTGCGAGTCCTTCAAGTAGAACTCGATGGTGTCGAAGCGCATCTTCGGCTCTTCGAGCGTCGACTTGGTCTGGACGCAGAGCAGGGCCGAGTGGTGGTGGTAGTCCTCGCGCCGCAGGTAGTGGACGTCGGCGGTCCCGACGAGCGGCCGCCCGACCTCGCGCGCGTACCCCACGATGCCCTCGTTCGCCTTGTCCTGCTCGGCGATCCCGTTCTTCTGGACCTCGAAGTAGACGTTGTCGCGCCCGAAGACGTTCATGAGCTCGTCGAGGTGAGCGCGTGCCTCCGCCGGGTTGTCCTCGACGAGGCGGCGGCAGAAGCGCGACTGGAGGCAGCCGGTGAGCGCGATGACCCCGGCCGAGTGGCGCTCGAGGATGCCCATGTCGACGTTCGGCTTGCCGCGCTTGTAGCCCTCGAGGAAACCGGCCGAGCTGAGCTTGACGAGGTTGCGGAACCCCTCGTCGTTCTCGGCGAGCAGCGTCAGGTGGTTGCGCTCGAAGCGGACGGCGTCGCTCTGGACGTCGTCGCAGAGGTATGCCTCGACCCCCAGGATCGGCTTGACGTCGTGCTTCCTGCACGCCTTGTACATCTCGACGGCGCCGTTCATGACGCCGTGGTCGGTCAGCCCGAGCGCCGGCTGGCCGAGTTCGGCGGCCCGCCTGGCGAGCGAGTCGATGTTGGCCGCGCCGTCGAGCAGCGAATACTCGCTGTGGACGTGCAGATGGACGGCAGGGGACGAAGGCATGGCGGCCAGGCCAGTCTAGGTTCCGCCTCCGACAGATCCACGGCACCTATGCCGCTCTTTCCGGGGTATCGTGCGGTCATGGTCAAGCAGGGTCCGATCCCGGCATTCGTCCACGGTCTCTACGAGTACATCGGCGGAATCGCGCTGATCGTGCTGCCCCTTGTCCTGGGCTATGACTCGGGCTCCGCGACCGCCGTCTCGATCGTCCTCGGCGTGCTGGTGATCTTCCTGACAGCAACCACCAGCTGGACCACGTCGCTCGTCAACTCGGTCCCGCTGCCGGTCCACATCCTGCTCGACTACGCGCTCGCCGCGATCCTGATCGCATCGCCGTTCCTGTTCTCGTTCAGCGACGAGAGCACGCCCACGGCAGTCTTCATCGCAGCCGGGATCATCCAGCTGCTGGTCGCGATCGGCACGCGCTACCGCAAGGAGGACGCGCCCGAGGCCGGTCGGCGGAGGCGGCGCGAGGCGAAGCGCGCCGTGCGCGACGACGAGATCCCGGAGTTCGAGCCGCCGCCGCGGTCGTAGGCGAGGGCGGCTAGTCGTCGCCGCCCGCGCGCGCGGCGATCACGCCGCCGATCAGCACGAGCGTGACCACGCCGGCCGCGCCGAGCTTGACGCGGTTCTGCGCGACCTTGCGCTTGGCGACCCGCGTGGCGATCTGCCAGACGATCCAGCCGAGGACGGTGTAGCCCTTGGAGTTCATGAGTCGTCCCTACCCCGGTTCCGGATGCCGTATGCCATACGGGACTGGAGCGACCACAGCTCGATGAAACCGGGCGACGCCTGCTGCGAGAACAGGCCGCCCGACTCGCCGAATCCGGCCAGCGACGGGTCGTAGAGCGCGTTCGGCGACCGCCGCGCCACCGCCCGCGCCGAGCCCTTGTAGAGCTTGAGCGTGATCGTGCCGGTCACCTGTGCGTTGACCGCGTCCATGTAGGCGTTCAGGTCCGACAGGAGCGGCTCATGCCACAGGCCCGCGTAGACGAGGAACGCCCACTGGTTGTCCATCTGCGGCTTGAACTGGTTCTGGTGGATCGTGCCGACGAGCTTCTCGAGCTCCTTGTGGGCGGTCAGGACGATCGCGGCCGCCGGGACCTCGTACAGGTCGCGCACCTTCAGGCCCACGATCCGGTCCTCGATGTGGTCCACGATCCCCACCCCGTGCTTGCAGCCGAGCGCGCCGGCGCGCTCGAGCAGGTCCACGAGGCCGAGACGGTCGCCGTTCAGCGCCACCGGGCGGCCGCGCTCGAACTCGACGTCGAGCATCTCCGGCTCGTCCGGCGCCTCCTCGGGACGCGTGACGAGCTGGAAGACGTCGTCCTTCGGCGGCTGCGCGATGTCCTCGATCGAGCCACCCTCGGACGACCGGCCCCAGATGTTGTCGTCGATCGAGTAGGGCGGCGCCTCGGTCCCGCCCTTGACGGGGATGCCGTTCTGGCGCGCGTACTCGATCTCCTCCTCGCGGCCCATCTGCCAGCCGCGCACCGGGGCGATGATCTTGAGCTCGGGCGCGAGCGCGGCCACGGTGGCCTCGATCCGCACCTGGTCGTTGCCCTTGCCGGTGCAGCCGTGCGCGATCGTGTCGCAGCCGTGCTTGCGGGCGGCCTCCACGGCGAGCTTCGCGATCAGCGGCCGGCCGAGCGCGGTGAAGAGCGGGTAGCCGCCGCCGTAGAGCGCGTTCGCCTTGATCGCGGGCAGCACGTAGTGCTCGGCGAACTCCTCGCGCGCGTCGAGCACCTCGCAGTCGAGCGCGCCGAGCTGGAGCGCCTTGCCCCGCACCACGTCGAAGTCCTCGCCGGGCTGGCCGAGGTTGACGGTGAGCGCGACGATCTCGGCCTCGTACTCGTCCTGGATCCACTTGAGCATCACGCTCGTGTCGAGGCCGCCCGAGTAGAGCAGCAGCACCCGCCCGACCTCGCCGGGCTCGGCCTCGTAGGAGGCGGTCTTCTTGAGGATCGTCGGGCCGCGCCGTTCTGCCATAGCGGGCGCTGACCCTACTAAGAGACCGTCAGAAACTCGGCGCGGCGCTGAAGCTGGACATGCCGTTCGTCGCCCGGTCGGAGAAGCCCGGGCGAACGCCGGTGCTGATCGTGCGGTCCGCTGACAGGTTGCCGGCGGCGTCGCGCGCGCGGAAGGTGATCGTGTGGGTGCCGCCACCGGTCACGTCCACCTCGGCGTCGTCCGCCTCCACGCGGTGGATGGCCCCGCCGTCGAGCGCCCATTCGATCCACGCGACGCCGGAGAACTCGTCGCGTGCGCCAAGCGTCACCCGGTCTTGGCCGTCTGCCCACAGCTCGGGCGCGTGATTGTCGACCCGGAACGCCACCTCACCACCGGTCCCCGCGTTGGAGTCGGTGGCGTCGAGGGCGCGCAGCTCGAAGCTATGGGCGCCGTCGGGCAGCCTGGTGGTGTCGATCACGAAGCTCCCGGAGCCGTCGCGGCACGGGACGGCGTGGGACCAGTCGCACGTCCGGGCGTCGTCCGACTGGAGAGTCCCGTCGAGGTACAGCCGCGTTCGGCGGATGCCCGAGTTGTCGCTCGCCGACCAGTTGACGCTGCGCGCGCCGCTCGCCCAGCCGTCGAGGCCCCCGGTGGTGACGGAGGGCGCGCTCGGATCCGTGAGGTCGACGTAGATGTCGCTCCACAGGGCCTCGGCGTAGCCGGTCGTGCACGGCGACCCGCCGCATAGGGTGCCGAGGTGCAACGTCTTCGTCGCGAGGTCGTGGCGGCCCGCCTCCTTCCAGCCGGTGCTTGCCGGCCCCGACGGCGGCAGGCCGCCGCAGCCGGCGAAGGTGCACGGCAGCGTGAGGTGCGCGCCGCCGTCGCCGTCGACGAAGGCGTTGTAGCCGCCGTTGATCGGCGTCGACCACTGCACCGACCAGCCCATCGAGTAGCCGGCGATCGTCGTGCCGGCGGGAGCCGTCATCGTCTGGCGGCTCGCCACGTACGGCGCGAGCGGTGGGTAGGAACGCGTGTAAAGGCCGGCGCCCGTGATGCAGCCCGCCGACGCGTCGCCCGAGGGCACGAACAGGCGGTTCACGCCGGTGCCGGCGCCGCCCGTGCACGCCTTCACCGTGTACGTGGCAGCGTCCGCGGCCGCCGCGAACAGCAGGACCGCAACGACCGTGGCGAGGACCAGCCTCATGCCGCCACGGGCTCGCGCCGGACGTCGCGGAGAACCACGATCGCGACCAGCAGCGCGGGCAGCCCGATCACGAGCATCCTCACCCAGCGGACGCCGAGTGCCGCGAACGCGTAGCCCACGACCGGGACGTGGAAGCGCAGCACCGCCTGCTCCTGACCGCGCAACGTGAAGGTCCACGGGTCGGGCGCGCTGTTCGCGTCGCCCTTCGTGCGCATCTGGCGAGCTGGGCCGATCCACACGATCCGGTGAGTGACGCGATCGGCGCGGCCGGGCGGCCTGTAGGTGATCACGTCGCCCACGCGGAGCGCGGCCACCGGCACGCGCTCCTCGTAGGCGATCGATCCGCGCGGCACGGCGCTCCCCATCGAGCCGCCGCCGATCACGTAGCGCTCGTAGCCGAGTGCCGCGGGCACCAGCATCAGGGCGCCGAGGACGGCGAGCAGTGTGAGCGCCACGGCCCTCACTGGGTCTGAACCGCGTCCCAGACGAAGCGCGCCGACGCGGAGTCGGACACGTACTCGTTGCCGGTGGACGAGTCGAGCGCAGCCGCGAACTGGAAGCGGTGCTTCTCGCCCGCGGCGAACGTGCCGAGCGCGATGTCGGTGTCCATCGCGGCGAGCGTGCCGTCATATACGACGTGGTCGCCGGCGTCGCCGCACGCATCACCGCAGTCGGTGACCGTGAGGTTCACCTTGGCTGCGAACGGCGCCGGGTTCGGCGTGCCGGTGTCCGTGCTGGCCAGCCGGTCGCGCGAGAGCGTGAAGGCGCCGGGCAGCGAGCCGCTGTTGGCGATGTCGACGATGCCGGTCTGCGCCGCCGCGCCCGGCTTCATGTTCGACGGGCTGAAGATGGCGGCGCCGTCGCGGCTGTCGTCGATCGACAGGCTGCCGGCGGTGAACGTGTTGGCCGGGTTGGCCGCCTCTGAGCTGAAGTCGGCCCCGGAGCCGGCGGCGACGCTGATCGCCACGAGCCCCGTGGCCAGAGCCGCGATCGTCCGCCGCGGGTGCTTCACGTGCATTCCTTTGCGAGTCACTCGGTCGTCCCCTCGAGTTGCGTACTTGACGCGCTCCGTGGTAGCCCGGCGCGGGCCGCTCTGCAATGCGATTTCGCCCGCTTGGGTGAGAGGACGCTTAAGAAAGTTGCCGCTGTTTGCGGAAATCGACGCTACGCAGCAAGGCGTGCGAGGCGGTCGAGCGCCTCGTCGATCTCGTCGTCGGAGACGGTCAGCGGCGGCAGCAGCCGCACCGTGTCCGGTCCGGTCGCGTTGAGGACGAGGCGCTCCTCCGCCAGGGCGCGCCGCACCAGCCCGGGCGCGTCCTCGGTGCTGTACGCGCACATCAGGCCACGGCCGCGCGCCCGTCCGCCGGACAGCTCGTCGAGTCCGCGCAGCAGCCGGTCGCCCCTGCTGCGCACCTCGTCGAGGAAGCCGTCCTCGAGCAGCACGTCGAGCACCGCGTTCGCGGCCGCACACGCGATCGGGCCGCCGGCGAAGGTGGAACCGTGGTCGCCGGGCTGGAGCACGTCGGCGTAGTCCGGCGAGGTGATGCACGCGCCGATCGGGAGCCCGCCGCCGAGGCCCTTGGCGAGGGTCATCACGTCGGGCCGCACGCCGTACTGCTCGTAGGCCCACATCGTGCCGGTGCGTCCCATCCCGCACTGCACCTCGTCGAAGATCAGGAGCGCGCCCGTGCGATCGCAGGCGGCGCGCGCGGCGGCGAGAGTCTCCTCGGACAGCGGGTGGATCCCCGACTCGCCCTGGATCGGCTCGATGAGGATCGCGGCGGTGCGATCGCCGACCGAGTCGAACAGGTCGCCCCGCGGCACGACGCGAAAGCCCGGCACGAGCGGCGCGAACGGGGCCTGCTTCGACTCCTGCGGGGTGGCCGACAGCGCTCCGTAGGTGCGGCCGTGGAAGCCGCTCTCGACCACCACGATCTCGCCCTGCGCGCGGTGGCGCCGCGCCAGCTTGATGGCGCACTCGTTCGCCTCGGCACCCGAGTTCGCGAAGAACACCTTGCCGCCGAGCGACGCCTCGGACAGCCGCTGCGCCAGCCGCATCGCAGGCTCCGTGTAGAAGAGGTTCGACACGTGCGCGAGCCGCGCGGCCTGATCCTGCACCGCCTCGACCCAGTGCGGGTGCGCGTGGCCGATCTGAACGACGGAGATGCCGGTGAGGAAGTCGAGGTACTCCTCGCCCGCCGCGTCCCACAGCCGCGTGCCTTCGCCGCGCACGAACTCGACCGGCATGCGGGCGTAGGTGCCCATCACGTAGTCGCGTTCGAGCGCCTGGAGGTCGGTGAGGGTCACGGCATCACCTTCGTGCCGATGCCCTCGTCGGTGAACAGCTCGAGCAGCACGGAGTGGGGCTCGCGGCCGTCGATGATGTGCGCCGCGGGAACGCCGCTCTCGACCGCGTGCAGGCACGCCGCGAGCTTGGGCCGCATCCCGCCCGACAGGTCTTCGAGCCGCTGGCGCACGTGGGCCGCGCTGGCGAGCGAGATGCGGCTCGACTCGTCGTCGGGATTCGCGAGCCAGCCCGGGACGTCCGTGAGGAAGACGAGCTTGTAGGCGCCGATCGCCTCGGCGACCGCCCCCGCCGCCTCGTCGGCATTGATGTTGTACGACTGGCCGCTCATGTCGGCGCCCACCGACGCGATCACCGGGATGTAGTTCTCCGAGATGTTGCGCAGCAGGTCCACGTTCACGCGCTCGATCTCGCCCACGTATCCCAGATCCACGTCATCGGGCGTCGGCATCTTGCGCACGCGGAAGAGCTGCCCGTCGTCGCCGCAGATGCCCACCGCGGACTGACCGTGGCGGTTGAGCGACAGCACGATGTCCTTGTTCTGCTTGCCGACCAGCACCATCTTCGCCACCTCGACCGTGGCCTGGTCGGACACGCGCAGGCCGCCCACGAACTTCACGTCCATGCCGAGGCGCTCCATCAGGCGCGTGATCATCGGGCCGCCGCCGTGCACGACGATCGGCTGGAGGCCGACGTAGCGCAGCAGCACGATGTCCTGCGCGAAGTCGTGCGTGAGCCCCGCATCGGTCATCGCGGCGCCGCCGATCTTGATCACCACGGTCTTGCCGTGGAACTCGCGGATGTACGGCAGCGCTTCGAGGAGAGTCCCGACGCTCGTGTTCATGTCGTGTACTCCGCGTTGATGGTGACGTAGTCATGGGAGAGGTCCGAGAAGAAGACCTCGGTCTCGCCGCCCTCCCCGGGGATCGTGAGCGCGAACTCCACCTCGTCGCCCTGCACCGCGCGCTCGAGGTCGGCGAACTCGTCCGGCGAGAGCGGGACGCCCTCCCCCGCGCTCACCACGGCGCGCCCCTCGATCTCCAGATCGACGACGAACGGACCATCCATCGCCTGGCCGGCTGCCTGGAGGATCCGCCCGTAGTTGGGGTCGGCGCCGGTCAGCGCGGTCTTCACGAGCGGCGAGTTCGCGACCGAGCGCGCGACCCGCTCGACGTCGTCGGTGCCGCCGCGCACGATGAGCCGGGCGGTCCGCTGCGCGCCCTCGCCGTCGCTCACGATCAGCATGGCGAGCTGGCGCATGAGCGCGTCCATCGCCTCGCCCAGCAGCAGCTCGTCCGTCGTCTCGGGCTCCACGCGCACACCCGACGCGCCGTTCGCCTGAACGAAGACCGTGTCGCTCGTCGAGAGCTGGCCGTCCACCGAGATGCGGTCGAACGAGCGCTTCACGCACACGCCGGTGAGCAGGTCGACGGTGGCCGGGTCGAGCGCGGCGTCGGTCTGCACGAAGCAGAACATCGTGGCGTAGCGCGGCGAGATCATGCCGGCGCCCTTGGCCTGCGCCGAGAGGCGGACCGTGCCCGCGCCGAGCTGCACCTCGAGGCACGCGTGCTTCGGCCAGCGGTCGGTGGTCATGATCGCCCGCGCGAAGTCGGCCGTACGGTCGCCGAGCTGCTCGATCGCGGCGCGCGCGCCGGCCACGATCTTGTCGCGCGGGAGCTCCGCGGCGATGACGCCCGTGGATGCAAGCCCGACCTGCTCGGGCGGCACGCCCAGCGCCTCGGCAGCCGCCGCCTGTGTCGCCAGCGCCGTCTCGATGCCGCGCCGGCCGTCGCCCGTGTTCGAGCCGCCGGAGTTGGCGACCACCGCGCGCAGGCGATCGAGCGCCGCCTGCTGCGAGACGATCACCGGGGCGCCCAGCCGCGCGTTGCTGGTGAAGCGCGCCGCGGACGTCGTGGCCTCCTTGTCGGAGAACAGCACTCCCACGTCGAGGCCGTCCTGCTTGAGCCCGGCAGCCGTGCCCGCCGCACGGAAGCCCAGCGGCAGGCCGGCGGGCTCGCCCTCGGTCACGTGCTCGGGCCGCTCGACCCAGCGCGAGCTGAAGAACGTCATACGAGGCCCTCGCGCTCGTCGAGCCCGAGCATGAGGTTGAGGTCCTGCACGGCCTGGCCGGCCGCTCCCTTCCAGAGGTTGTCGATGGCGGCGAACGCCATCACCCGCCCGGTCGCGGGCTCGACGGTGGCGTGAATGCGGCAGATGTTGGTCTCGCGCACGTCGCGCACCCCGGGCGGTTCGTCGGCCAGCTCGATGAACGGCTCGCCGTCGTATGCCTCGCGGAACAGATCGCGCACCTCCTGTGCGCTCACGCCGTGCGCGGGCGTGACGTACGCGGACGCCAGCAGCCCCTGATCGATCGGCACCAGATGGGGGATGAAGGTGATGGGGAGCTCCGGACCCAGCTCCGACTCGAGCTCGGCGCGATGGCGGTGCCCCTCCACCTTGTACGGGTTCATGTTCTCCGCCACCGACACGAAGTGCGTGGTCTCATTCGCGCCACGGCCGGCGCCGGAGACACCTGACTTCGCGTCGATCACCACGTCGCGCGCCAGCTCGCGCAGCGGCCAGACCGCGAGCAGTGCGGCGGTCGGGTAGCAGCCGGGGCCGGCGACCAGGTCGGCGGCGCGGATCTCGTCGCGATGCGTCTCGGTCAGGCCGTAGATCGAGCGTCTGAGCAGCCCGGGCGCCTCGTGCGGCTGGTACCAGCGCTCGTACAGCTCCTGCGGGACGCGGAAGTCGGCGGAGAGGTCGACCACCTTCAAGCCGCGGTGGAGCAGGTCCTCGACCACCGGCGCCGCCGCCCCGTGCGGATAGGCGACCAGCGCGGCGTCGGCGCGCTCGGCGACGCGGTCGGGGTCGTAGCTCTCGAGCTCGCGCCGGACGCGGTACTTGGGGTAGATGTGGTCGAGCCGGCGACCGGCGTCGGAGCGGCCGGTGATCATCGTGAGCTCGAGCGAAGGGTGGCGCTCGGCGATGTAGGCGCACACCGCGCCCGCGAAGCCGGCGGCACCGAGGACGGCGACCCTATGCACGCAGCCTCCCCCCGATCTCCGAGAGCACGCCCTCGATCTTCGTGCGCTCGGCCGTCACGTCCTCGTCGGTGAGGGTGCGCTCGGGCGAGCGGAACTCGAGCCGCAGCGCCAGCGACTTGTTGCCGTCACCCACCTGCTGGCCGTGATACACGTCGAAGAGCTCGACGGCGTCGACGAGACGGCTGGCCGAGCGGACGGCGTCCACGACATCGGCGGCGGGCACGTCCTCGGCCACCACCACGGCGATGTCCTGCACGACGGGCGGGAACGTGGTCACGTCGCTGTAGTGGCCCGGCCCCGGCGCGATTTCCGCGAGCAGGTCGAGGTCGATCTCGAAGGCGGCGACGGCGCGGTCGAGGTCCCACTCGCGCGCAACCGAGGGGTGCAGCTCGCCCACCCAGCCGAGCTTGCGCTCGTCGCCCGCGAGCACGGTCGCCGTGCGACCCGGGTGCAGGAACGGCCGCTCACCCGGCTCGAACCACGCCTCGACTCCCACCGATCCGATCGTCGCCTCGAGCAGCGCCTTGGCAGCGTAGAAGTCGGCGGGACGCGGATCGCTGCGCCAGGTACCCGGCAGCGCCTCGGTCAGGACGGCCGCGAGGTGGTGGCGCTCGCGTGCGGGCGTCTGACCCTGCGGGCTCCCATCCGGGGCCTTGTCGAGCGGCCCCGCGACCCGATAGACGTGCGCGGACTCGAACAGGCGCACCGCCGGACGCCCGTGTGCTGCGTTGTGGCGCGCGGCGTCGAGCAGGCCGGGCAGGAGCAGCGGCCGCATGACACTCTGGTCCTCGGACAGCGGGTTGGCGATGTGGAGCAGCGGGACGTCGCCGAGCCGCAGCCGGTCGAGCGTCGCCTGCGACGTGAAGCTGTAGGCCACCACCTCGCTCGTGCCGCGGTCGCGCAGCGCGTCCTCCACGCGCCGGCGCAGCCGCTGACGCTCGGTGAGGCGGCCGATGGCGTGGCGCCGCGCCGGCAGCGTGATGGGCAGCTTGTCGAGCCCGTGGATGCGGCCGACCTCCTCGATCACGTCCGCCTCGCGCTGGATGTCGCCGTCGCGCCAGTAGGGCACGAGCACGTCGAGCACGCCGGGACTGTCGCCGGGCGTTGCACCGAACCCGAGCCGCTGGAGAATCGCCTCGATCTCCGGCACCGGGATCGCCGCGCCGAGCAGCTTCTCCACGCGCGGCACGCGCAGCTTCACGGTCCGCGGCTCGAGCGGACGCGGATACACGTCCACGGTTCCCGCCACCAGGCGCGCGCCGCACAGGTCGACCATCAGGCGCGCGGCCAGCCGCTGTGCGGCCATCGCCAGCGCCGGGTGCAGCTGCTTCTCGAAGCGCGCACCCGCCTCGCTGCGCAGGCCGAGCGTGGACATCGTGCGCGAGATGTTCGGCCCGACCCAGGTGGCCGCCTCCATCGCCACGCGCGCGGTGTCGCCAGAGACCTCGGACACCTGCCCGCCCATCACGCCGGCAAGCGACGTCGGACCCTCGGCATCCGAGATCAACGCCATGTCGCCCGACAGCGTGCGCTCCACGTCGTCGAGCGTCACGAGCTTCTGGCCGGGCTCGGCGCGGTGCACGCGCAGGCGGCCGCCGCGCACGCGGTCGTAGTCGAACGCGTGCAGCGGCTGGCCGGTGAGCAGCATCACGTAGTTGGTGATGTCGACCACGTTCGAGATCGGCCGCTGGCCGGCCGCGGTCAGTCGCGCCTTGAGCCACAGGGGCGAGGGCCCGATCTTCACGTCCTCGAACACACGCACGGTGAAGCGCAGGCAGATCTCCGGATCGATATCGACCTGCAGGTCGTGCGAGCCGGCGGCGGGCTCGGCGTCGGAGTCGGTGGGGTCGGGGGCCAGCGGCACCTCGGTGAGCGCGTGCACCTCGCGCGCGATCCCGTAGACCGCGAGACAGTCGGGCCGGTTCGGGCTGATCGCGAGGTCGAGCACGTCGTCGCGGATCTGGAGCGCGTCGAGCAGCGGCGTGCCCGGCTCGTGGCCGTTCTCGAGCACCATGATCCCGGCGTGGTCTTCCCCCACGCCGACCTCGTCCTCGGCCAGGATCATCCCGCTCGACTCGACGCCGCGCAGCTTCGCCTTGCCGAGCTTCGAGCCGTCGGGCATCACCGCTCCGGGACGCGCCACCGCCACGGTCTGGCCGGCCGCCACGTTGGGCGCGCCGCACACGATCGTGCGCGTCTCGCCGGAGCCGTCGTCCACCTGGCACACGCGCAGGCGGTCGGCGTTCGGGTGCTGCTCGGCCGCGAGCACCCGCCCCACCACGAAGTCGTCAACCGCGCCCACACCCACGCTCTCGATCCGCTCGAGTTCGGTGCCGCTGTCGTTGAGGCGCACGCCGATCTCCTGCGCCGACAGGCGGGGATCGCAGTACTCGCGCAGCCATGAGACGGGGACGCGCATCAGCCGAACTGCTCCAGCATCCGCAGGTCGTTCTCGAAGAACATGCGCAGGTCGGGAATGCCGTGACGCAGGAACGCGATGCGCTCGATGCCCATGCCGAACGCGAAGCCCTGCACGCGCTCGGAGTCATAGCCCCTGTGTGCGACGAAACCGAGCACGTTCGGGTCGACCATCCCCGCGCCGAGGATCTCGATCCAGCCCGAGCCCTTGCAGAGCGGATCGCGCGAGCCGTCCGGCAGGTAGCCCTTGCCGCCGCAGTTGAAGCACGACACGTCCACCTCCACGCTCGGCTCGGTGAACGGGAAGTAGCTCGAGCGCACCTTCACGTCACGGTCGGGCCCGAACAGCGCGCGTGCGAACTCGCGCAGCACGCCGACGAGGTCGCCGAGCGTGATGTCCTCGTCGATCGCGAGGCCCTCGACCTGGTGGAACATCGGCGTGTGCGTCGCGTCGGAGTCGCGGCGGTAGACGCGGCCGGGGAAGATCGCGTAGATCGGCGGCTCCTGGATCTCCATCGAGCGCACCTGGAGCGGCGAGGTGTGCGTGCGCAGCACGACCTGGTGCGAGAGGTAGAAGGTGTCCTGCATCGCGCGCGCCGGGTGCGCCGGCGGCATGTTGAGCGCCTCGAAGTTGTAGTAGTCGTACTCCACCTCCGGCCCCTCGCCGACGAAGAAGCCGAGGCCTGTGAACACATCCTCGATCTCGCGCCGCGTAGCGGTGATCACGTGCAGGTGGCCCGCCGGCCACGGCGGATCGCCCGGCAGCGTGACGTCCACGCGGTCCCCGGCGAGGCGCTTCTCCAGCTCGCCCGACTCGAGCGCGTCGCGGCGCATGTCCAGCACCTGCTCGATCGTCTGGCGCGCCTCGTTCGCCGCCTGGCCGGTCGGGCCGCGCTCCTCCGGCGGCAGGTCGCGGATGCCGCGCAGGATCTGGGTGAGCTCGGACCTGCGCCCGAGGTAGTGCACGCGCAGGTCCTCGAGCGCGGCGGCGTCGGCCGCCTGGGCGATGGCCGACTCGGCCTCTGAGCGCAGCTGGTCGAGACGGTCAGGCACGGGCGGTGATCCTATTCCGCCGCTCGTAGAGCGCGATCGCCGCCGCCATTCCGACGTTGATCGAGTCCGGGCCGTCGGCTCTCATCGGGATGTGCGCCGTCAGAGTGGCAGCCCGCAGCAACGCGGAGGGCAGGCCGGTCCGCTCCGCGCCCAGGCAGACCACCTCCGGCGGTTGCGCCTCCAGCGCGGACAGCGGGCTGCGGGCTGCCCTGTCGAGAGCGATGGTCGTTCCCCCCAACGCCTCGAAGTCTGCCCTCCCCGGTGGGCGCGCGAAGATCGAGCCCATGCTCGCGCGGACGGCTTTCGGCCCGTAGGGGTCGGCGCAGTCGGGGCCGAGGATCACGGGGCCGTCGGCGAGCGCGTGGGCGCTGCGGATGATCGTGCCGACGTTGCCGGGGTCGTGGACTGCGTGCAGGTAGACGGAGAGCTCGCCGCCGGGCTGTGACCAGCGCTCGCGATACACGCCCACGACGCGCGTGCCGCTGCCCAGCGAGCTCGGCAGGAGATCGGGCTCGACGTCCTCCCCGGCGCGCAGCAGGATCTCCGGCTCCCAGCCGTTCGCGGCGGCCGCGTCGACCAGGTCCTCGCCCTCGGCCACGAACAGCCCGTCGCGGCGCTTCTGGAGGAGCTTGCGGATCGTCTTGAGCTGCTGGTTGTCCTTGGAAGTGATCATAAAAAAGGGCGCCTCGCTGGGCGCCCCGGGAGTGATTCGCGTGCGGTTCTGCGATCAGGCAGCCGACGCCTCCCGGGCGGTCTCGGCAAAACGTCGGAACGTGTCGGCGTCGCGGACGGCGATGTCTGCGAGCACCTTGCGGTCAAGCTCGACGCCGGCCAGCTTGAGGCCGTGCATGAACTCGCTGTAGCTCATGCCCTCGCGGCGCGCGGCGGCGTTGATGCGGGTGATCCAGAGGCGGCGGAAGTCGCGCTTCTTGTTGCGCCGGTCGCGGTACGCGTAGGAGTCGGACTTGAGCAGCTGCTCCTTCGCGCGGCGGTACGACGAGTGCTTCTCGCCGCGGTAGCCCTTCGCGCGCGAGAGTGCCTCGCGGCGCTTCTTGCGGGCGTGCACTGAACGCTTGACGCGGCTCACTTGCCCAGAAGCTCCTTCGCCCGCTTGGCGTCCTGCGGCTTGAGGTGGACCGGCTCGTCGAGCCGGCGCCGCCGCTTCGCGTTCTTCTTGCCGAGGATGTGGCTCTTCATGGCATGCCGCGCGCGCACCTTGCCCTTGGCGGTCAGGCGGAAGCGCTTCTTGGCGCCGGAGTGAGTCTTCATCTTCGGCATGGGAAGGCGCTAGTTAAGCAGACGAGCGGCCCGCGGCCGCACCCGCTCAGGCGGCGTCGTCAGCCGCGTCGTCAGTCGCCTCGTCGGCGGCCGTCGGCGGCGGCGGGCTGCCGCTCTGCTTCTGCTCGCGCTTGGCGCGCGCCTCGCGCTTGCGGCGGCTGCCGCCCTGGCTGGCGGTGTCGTCTGCCGCGGCTGCGTCGTCCATGCCCTCGTGGCGCGTCGGCGCGAGCACCATGGTCATGTTCCGCCCGTCGAGTGACGGCCGCTGCTCGACCGCGCCCAGTTCGGCCACGTCGTCGGCCAGCCGCATGAGCAGCGCCTCGCCGCGCTCGGGATGCGTCGTCTCGCGGCCGCGGAACATGATCGTGACCTTCACGCGGTCGCTGTGCTCGAGGAAGCGGACCACGTGGCCCTTCTTCGTCTCGTAGTCGTTCTCCGCGATCTTCGGTCGCAGCTTGATCTCGCGCACCGTGACCTGCTTCTGGTGCTTGCGAGCCGCCTTGGCCTTCTGCTCCTGCTCGTACTTGTACTTCGAGTAGTCGAGCACCCGCACGACGGGCGGGCGCGCTTCGGCGGCCACCTCGACGAGGTCGAGGTCGCGCGACTGCGCGTACTTCAGCGCCTCGTCGCGCGAGACGACCCCGACCTGCTGGCCGTCGTCGCCGATGAGGCGCACCTCCGGCACGCGGATCCGCTCGTTGATGCGCGTTGTGTCCCGCTCAGGCGGGCGCCGATCGAACCGTCGAGGGATCGGCACTAGGCGAACAGCGAGCTAGACGTCAAAGGTGAGCGGTACTCCGGAGTCGTCGGGAGGGCACGGGCGGTCGACGGGTGAACGTCAAAGGCTGTCGTAACCAGTGATGTGAGTGCCCTGCATTCGCGGCGAGTATAGCGCCGGAAACGACGTGTCAACGGGCACCGGACGGGTATCTGCACCGCTTTGCAGGACCCCGCTCACTGTGACGCACGTCACGGGCACCCCCCGAATGGGGGCCTAAGTTCGAACACTCGCGAACGAGCGAACCGCGGAAGCGCCTGCTCGTTCCCGATTGCGCGCGGATGGAACCGCGCGCCGAGGGCGGAGAGCGAAAGCGATCCCGAAACAGGAGGCTCTTCCCTTGAGGAAGGTTCTCGCCGGTCTGCTGTGCGCCTTCGCGGCCGCGGCCCCGGCAGTCGCGTTTGCAGCGACAGATGAAAACGAGACAGGCAGTGTGAACACCAACCCACCCGCCCACGCGGGTGACGCGAGCGTCCAGCTCCGCCACGAGGCGAAGCAGAAGCTCACGACCGCCGTTCAGCGGGCGAAGCACAAGCGCGCGGAGGCGATCAAGCGCAAGCGCGCCAAGACAGCCGGCACCCCCGCGGCAGGCGGCAGCGCCGCATCGCCGCAGCTCCAGGCCATCGCAGCGTGCGAATCGGGTGGCAACCCGAGCGCCGTGGGCGGGGGCGGTCAGTTCCGCGGGAAGTACCAGTTCGACTACGGGACATGGGCATCCGTGGGCGGCAGCGGCGACCCCGCCGCGGCCCCGGAGGCGGAGCAGGACAAGCGGGCGGCGATGCTGCTCGCGCAGTCCGGCACGAGCCCGTGGCCGGTTTGCGGTAGCTAGGGAAACTGGAAGTTGGAAAGCGGAAAGCGGGGGCTAGGTCTCACCGCTTTCCGCTTTCCGCTTTCTCTACTCCCGCTCGACGACCGACCCCGGGACGATGTCGTCTCTACCGCTGTCGTCCCACCGGACCCACGCCTTGTGGCCACCGTCGTAGTCCGGGCCCCACAGGATGAGGCGGGCCGATTCGCCCTGCACGCTGCAGCGGTCGTCGCCCTCGGGATCGAGGCCGCGCCAGATTCGGATGAAGGGGTTCTGCTCCCACTCGGCGGCGATCGTCGTCGGGTCGGTGTGGCCCGGGTGCACGACCGTCTCGGGCGGCAGCTTCATCAGCACGTCCATGATCGATGCCTTCAGGTCCTCGAACGTGGTGTGGCCGGGCGCGCGCACGCCGCCCACCGATCCCTTGAAGAGCGTGTCGCCGGTGAACACCGCATCGTCGTTCACGCGGAACGAGAGCATCCCCGCGGTGTGCCCCGGAGTGTGCAGCCCGTCCACGCGCAGGCCGCCGAGCTCGATCACCTCGCCCGGCTCGATCGCGCGATCCACGTCGAGCAGGTTCTCGGCCTCGAGCGGGTGGGCGAGGATCTGCACCCCCAGGCGCTCCTGGTACACGTGGTTCTCCGCGACGTGGTCGTGGTGGTGATGCGTGAGCAGCAGGTACGGGACCGTCAGGTCGAGCCGTTCGACCGCGTCGAGCAGCGGCTGCGACGGGCCGCCCGAGTCGATGATCACGCCGTGCCCGCCGGGCTCGTCGGCGACCAGGTACGCGTTCGAGAGCCACTGATCTGACATCGAGCGCTCGACGATCACCGGCGGGACCATATCCTGCGGCCGGTGGACCCCGCCCGCCTGCGCTCCGAGTTCCCCGTCCTCGAACGCGTCGCGTACCTGAACGCGGGCACGGACGGCCCCGTCCCGCGGCGCGGCCATGACGCCGCCGTCGCGCGGCTGCGGCTCGAACTCGACGGAGGCCGCAGCGGCGCCGCCTACTTCGAGGCGCTGAAAGACCTGGCCGTGCAACTGCGCGCGCGGCTCGCCGGCTTCATGGCGTGCGAGCCGGACGACGTCGCTCTCACGCGATCGACCACCGACGGGATGTCGACGGCCCTGTCGGCGATCCGCGACGTCGGACCCGGCGACGAGGTGCTGACGAGCGACGAGGAGCATCCGGGCCTGCTGGCCCCGCTCGAGGTCGCGCGGCGACGGCTCGGCTTCGAGGTGCGCATGGCGCCGTTCGCCGAGATCGCGAACGCGATCGGGCCGCGCACGAAGCTGGTGGCCTGCTCGCACGTCTCGTGGGTGGGCGGCAAGGTCGTGGACGCAGCGGCTCTACGGGCGAGCGGCGTGCGCGTGATCCTCGACGGCGCGCAGGGCATCGGCGCGGTACCGCTCGACATGGGCGAGCTCGGCTGCGACTTCTACGCCGCCTCCGGTCAGAAGTGGATGTGCGGGCCGGACGGCAGCGGCTGCCTCTACGTGCGCCGCGAGGTGGCGAACGAGCTCGACCCGCCGTGGCCTGGCTACGGGTCGCTTGCCGAGCCCGCGCGCGCGTCGGAGCTGATCGCGCATGAGGGCGCGCGGCGCTTCGACATGGGCGTCGCCCCCGGGCCGGCCACGAGCTGGGCGCTGGCGGCGGCGGAGATGTATGCGGAGTACGGCCTCGCGGAGATCAACGAGCGCGCGGCCGACCTGGCCGAGCAGCTGGCGGACGGACTCCGCGAACGCGGCCGCGAGGTGGCGCCGCGCGGCCGCAGCACGCTCGTGTCGTGGCACTCGGACGACCCCGAGGGCGAGGTCGCGCGGCTGGCCGACGCCGGCGTGGTCGTGCGCCACCTGCCCGGCCGCGGCCTCGTGCGCGCGTCAGTCGGCGCGTGGTCGACCGAGGACGACCTGGAGCGGCTTCTTTCGGCGCTATAGGAAATGGAGGCCGCGTGCGCGCGCAGCGGCAATGCAGCGGCAGGCCGAGCGCGGCCGAACATTTCCTCGGGTTATGGAGGCCGCGTGCGCGCGCAGCGGCAATGCAGCGGCAGGCCGAGCGCGGCCGAACATTTCCTCGGGTTATGGGGGCTGCGTGCGCGCGCAGCGGCAGTGCAGCGGCAGGCCGAGCGCGGCCGAACATTTCCTCGTTCAACTCTTGTGCGTCATGACGATGATGGCCGCTACAACGCCGGCCACCGTCACCGCGAACCCGACGAGCCCGAGCGCGGCGTAGGCCGCCGCCCCGAGCGGGCGCTGGTCGCGCCGCATCTCGGCGAATCGCGTCATACCGACGATCGCGAACGAGAAGAACACCGTGACTCCGACGCCCGTGATCAGCGACGCCAGCACGACGTTCGCGAGCGCCCCCCAGTCGACGATCGTGCCGGCGACAGGACTCACGGCGCCCCGGTGGCCGTGACCGGCGAGCCCTGCTGGAAGCGGCGGACGAAGATGACGAGCAGCGCGGCCAGCAGCAGGCCGGACACGACGATCGGGCCGGCCGCGCCGGTGCCGAACACCCGCGTGATGCCGTAGACGATCGCGCCGATCAGCGCGGCCATCGGGAGCGTGAGCACCCACGCGATCGCGATGTTGCCGGCGATGCCCCAGCGCACCGCCGACAGCCGCTTGGCCGCGCCCGCGCCGAGGATCCCGCCGTTGATCACGTGCGTGGTGGAGAGCGGATAGCCGAAGTGCGACGACGCGAGGATGACCGCCGCTCCGGCGCCCGACGCCGAGAAGCCCTGCGCGGCGTCCATCTTGATGATGCGCGTGGCCATCGTCTTGATGATCCGCCAGCCGCCGATGTACGTGCCGAGCGCGATCGAGGTGGCCGACGAGATCACGACCCAGTCCGGCACGTGGAAGTTGTTCGCCGCGATCGAGCCGTGCGCGACGAGCGCGAGCGTGATGATGCCCATCGTCTTCTGCGCGTCGTTCGTCCCGTGCGACAGCGCGAGCAATCCGCCCGACGCCCACTGGCCGAGCCGGTAGCCCTGCGTGACCGACCCCGGCCGCAGACGCCCGACGATCGCATAGGCGGCGATGATCGCGAGCCCGGCGACCACGAAGGCGACCAGCGGCGCGATGAGCGCCGGGACGATCACCTTGCCGAGAAGCCCGTCGAACTTGACCGCGCTGGTGCCCTCGGCCACGAGGGTGGAGCCCACGATGCCGCCGATCAGAGCGTGCGACGAGCTCGAGGGCAGGCCGAAATACCAGGTGGCCAGGTTCCAGGCGATCGCGCCGATCAATCCCGCGAACACCGTGGTCGAGGTGACCGACCCGGACTCGACGATCCCCTTCCCCACGGTCGCGGCCACCGCGAGGGAGATGAACGCGCCCACGAAGTTGAGGACCGCGGCCATCGTGACGGCGACACGCGGCGGCATCGCGCGCGTGGAGATCGAGGTGGCGACGACGTTGGCGGTGTCGTGGAAGCCGTTCGTGAAGTCGAACAGCAGCGCCGTGACGACGACGATGACGAGGATGACGTCGTCGCCCATCAGGAGTTCTTGATGACGATCCCCTCGAGGATGTTCGCGACGGTCTCGCACGCGTCGATCGCGTTCTCGAGGCGCTCGTAGATGTCCTTCCAGCGGATCACGACCATCGGGTCGATCCCGTTGTCGAACAGCGCCGCCATCGCCTCACGCGTGATCCGGTCACCGTCGTTCTCGAGGCGGTTGACCTCGACGGTGAAGTGCGAGATGTCGTCGAAGTCGCGCAGCCGCGGCATCGCCTCTGCGAGCTGGCGCGTGCACTGGAGCAACACGTGCGCGAGCCGCTGCGCCTGCTCGAACGGCGCCTCGACTCGATAGAGGCCGAGGTAGTCCGCGACCTCCTCGGTGTAGTCGGCGATGTCGTCGAGCGCGGAGGCCAGCTGGTAGATGTCCTCGCGGTCGATCGGCGTGACGAACATCTCGTTGAGGCGCCGGATGATGTCGTGCGTGATCCGGTCGCCCTCCTGCTCGCAGATCAGGATGTCGCGCGCCAGCTCGGCCCGCTCGGGGTAATGGCGCAGCATCTGATCGAGCAGGTCCGCTGCACGCTGATTGTTCCCGGCCGCTTCCTCGAACAGGTCGAAGAACTGGCGGTCCCGGGACACGAGCACCTGTGACAGGCGCATGGGGTTCCCTCCTGATGGCGGCGATTGGGACTGCGAGCCGCAATATAGCCACGCTACGGGACGAAGCGTGCTCGCTCGATGCGCTCCGCCACCTTCTCGGCGAACGGGCCGCTGAAGCGGTCGCGAACCGCCTGGACGGTCTGCATGTGGTCGTACTCCACACGGCGAAGCTCAACCTCGCCCCCATCCGCGACGATCGCATAGGCGGCCCGGGGATCGTCGTCGAATGGCATACCGACGCTACCCGGGTTCACCAGTTCGATACCCGCCTTCGCGTTGCGCTTGAACGGCAGATGCGAGTGCCCGAAGACGAGCCGCGTCTCCATCACGCCCTCGAGCATCTCCTCCTCCGAGTCGTCGTGCTCGGGTCCGAAGCTGCGCACGTCTGAGACGGGCGATGCGTGCACGTACCGGACGCCGTCGCGGCAGAGGTCGAACGGCAGCACCGCCAGCTCGCTGCAGACCTCCGAGCCGAGACGCTCGCGGCATGCACGGATGGCGCCCTGCACCACGTCGTCCTGGGGCGCGTCGCCCGGATGCGCGGTCCAGCGCTCGCCGTTTCCGCGCAGCCACTCCGCGTCGAGCTCGCGCAGGGCCTCCACCGTCTCCTGCGGCCACGGCCCGAAGAGCGCGTAGTCGCCGCCGAGGATGAACCGGTCGGCCCCCGCGGCGCGCGCGTCCGCGAGCACCGCCTCGAGCGCGGGCAGGTTGCCGTGGATGTCGTAGAGGATCGCGATCATCGCTACACCGGAAGCTCGCCCTGGCCGGGCGGCGTCTGCCGGCGCCTCCGCGGCTCGAGCTGCTGGAGGTCGGCCAGGATCGCGCGCTCCGACCGCGACGCCACGATCGGCTCGTCGATCCCGTCGACGTGCACATAGGTGCGGCGCCCGTCGCCGCGATCGTCGGACTCGATCGGCACGACGGCGAAGATGCGATCGGCGCGCACGAACTTGCCGTAGCCGAGGGGGATCATCGGTGAGGACGCCACCCGCGGAAGTCTTACGTGTGCGGCGGTTGTCTAGCGATGGGTGCGCGCGCCGCGCACGGAGAGGACGATCGGCGCGAGCGTCGCGACCGCCGCCAGGAACCCGCCGGTGAGCTGAGCGCGGCGCCGCTCGGGACGCGCCGTCCGCCGTTCCCAGTCCGCCAGGGCGACGCCGTCCGGGACGTCGCAGTGCTCGTACTGGAAGCTCCTCGGCAGGCCGTCGCTCATCCCCGTTCCTTCCCCTCGTTGCTCGACTCGGGTATCCCCGCTTTGGGGGAGGGTGAAACGACTGTCTCCGGCGTCCACGGCAGCTCGTCGCCGAGGCCTCCGTGAATCGCCGCGCCGAGCTGGTGGGCGAGCACGCGCGCCTGGTCGATCTCGGCCCGCGTCCATGGCTGCGGGGCCTTCCGGTACAGCTCGACGAGACCCACGGTGGCCCCGCGGAACACCACCGGCGCGAGCAGCAGCGCACGGTGGCCGGAGTCGCTCAGGAGCCCCAGTTCGGCAGCGTCGGCCGCGGGGTCGCCGGCGATCAGCTGGCCGATGACCTGCTCGGCCACCACGTGCTCGGTCGTCGGGTAGTCCTCGAGGCGGAACCGTTCGCCGGCCGGGAACTGCTCGCTGCCGGAGACCGTCTCGACGGCGCGCAGTTCCGGGAGCACGCGCGACACCACCACCCCGTCCGCGTTCAGAAGGCGCCCGATCGGCGCGAGCGCGGCGTCGAGGCCGGCGCGCGAGCGGATGCGCACGAGCGTCTCGCTCACGTCGCCGAGGCCGATCTCGCCCCGGGTCGGGGCGAGGCGCATGCCGGCGCTCACCTCCGCGGTGGCCTCCTCGGCCATCGTCGCGCTGATGCCGGGCCATCTCGCGGCGGGCTGCGCGAGCACGAATCCCTGCGCGTAGGTCATGTCGACCTTCGTGAGGATCCGCATCTCGGCGGCGGTCTCCACGCCCTCGCCGCAGATCGCCGTCCCGGTGGTGCTCGCGAAACGTGCGAACGACTCGAGCAGCGCTCGCTTCGACGGGTCCGAGTCGACACCGTGCACCAGCGAGCGGTCGATCTTGAGGATCTCCGGCTTGATGCGGATGAGCTGCTGGAGTCCCGCGTACCCGGCGCCCGCGTCGTCGACGGCGATGCGCGCGCCGCGAGCGCGGAGCAGGTCGAGCCGCGAATCGAGCGCATGGCCGGCAGCGCACACCTCGTCCTCGGTCAGCTCGATCACGACGTCGCCGAGATCGTCGGGGAGGGCCGCGAGGACGTCGGGCGAGAGGAGCGAACGCGGGCTCACGTTGAGCGACAGGAAGGTGTCGCGCGGGCGGCCCTCTATCTCCAGTGCCGCGCGGATCGCCCTCGCCTCGAGCTGCGGCGCGAGCCCGCAGCGGCGCGCCTGCGCGAACCACTCGCTCGGGCCACGCTCCGGGCCGACGCCGACGAAGCGGCTCAGGGCCTCATAGCCGGCCACACGTCCCGTCGCGAGCTCGACGATCGGCTGGAACACGATCTCCACGGCGTCGTCGCTCGCCAAGACCTCGTGGATCTGGGCGCTCTGCTCGGCGCCCGACAGGAGCACGACCTCGCCCGGGTCGTAGCGGCGCGTCTGGCCGCGGCCGGAGCGCTTGGCCCAGTACAGCGCGCCGTCGGCCAGCTCGAGGAGGCGAGCGCCGTTCTCGTCGTCGACGGGGTAGCAGGCCACGCCGGCGGAACACGCAAGCGCGTGACCCTCGACGGCGAGGTCGCCGACCGCGGCGCGACAGCGCTCCGCGATCTGCACGGCCTCGTCCGGGCCGGCGCCCGGCAGCACGAGCACGAACTCCTCGCCGCCGATGCGCCCGACCAGGTCGCCCGTACGGCCCTGGCCCGCGAGCTCCCGCGCGACCGCCTGGAGCGCGGCGTCACCCTCGGTGTGGCCGTAGGTGTCGTTGACCGCCTTGAAGTGGTCGAGGTCGAGCGCGATCACCGACAGCGGCGTGCGCAGCGCCCGCGCGCGCTCGGTCTCCTGCGCCAGCCGCTCATGCACCGAGCGATGGTTGGCGAGCTGGGTGAGCGGGTCGGTGGCGGCGATGACGGCGAGCGCTGTCGAGCGCCGGTTGAGGCGGCTGAACGTGGTCGCGAGCCGCAGCACGAGCGCCAGCAGCGCGATCAGGCTGAGCACCGTGGCGAGCGGGTTCAGATAGGCGAACGCCGCGTAGCCCGCCAGCGTGAGCGCCACCAGGCCGCAGACGACCGGCAGGAGCAGCCCGTCGCCCTCCGCACCTACCCGGCCGCGCGCGAAGCGGCCGCGGGCGACCCAGGCCGCGCAGGCCAACAGCGTCGTCGCCACCCCGTAGGGGATGTCGCCCGGGCCACCCTGCTCCCACCCGCCGAGACCCGCCCGGAGCACATAGAGGCCGTCAGCGGCGGCAAGCATCGCGAAGCCGAGGCAGAGCAGGCCCCAAACGCGCCGCTCGCCCTTCGCGGCGAGGGCCCATGCGGTCACGACCACCCCGAGGCAGATGAGGTCCCCGACCGGGTAGGCGAACCGCGCGATGCCTGCGGCGCCGCTGCCGATCGTCGCGTCGAAGACGGGCTGGAAGACGAGCGCCGCGGCCGCGGCCGCGGCTGCCGAGCCGACGATCGCGCCATCGAGCCAGACCACCACGCCGAGGCCCGTGAAGCGCGAACGGGCAAGCGTCACGAGCCCCGCGAGCGCGAGCGGATAGAAGCTGAGGTAGAGCGCGTCCGCGAACGACGGGAACACCGGCGCCGGGCCCAGCGAGTCGGCCACCGTGTAGTAGATCCCGGCTGCGGCATACAGGCTCAGGCCGCCGCCCAGGAGCAGCCACGGGAGGCGCCCGCGTCGCAGCCCGCGGGCGCGCTCGAGGATTGCGACGGCGCTGCCGAGAAAGGCCACGGGCATGAACCACGCGCCGAATGCGCGGTTGATCGCGGCGTCGCCCAGGCCGAAGACGTCGTGCCACACGTGCAGGACGACGAGCAGCGCACCAGCGCCGGCAAGCAGCCGCGTGGTCAGGAGCCGTCTCATCAGCCTTCCGTGCCTATCGGCACTGGCGCGGAGGCCCTGAAGCGGGGACTCTAGGCGCGGCCGTGCTTCATCTCGGCGATCAGCCCGTCGCGGAAGCTGAACCGCCGTACGGCGTGGTACTCGCCGATCATCGTGTGGGTCATCCGGCTGCGGACGATCTCGTTGACCTCCACCAGCAGCTCGCCGTTGCGGCGCTCGAAGCTCACGGGCTCGATGTCGATGCTCACCGCCGCGAGGCGCCTGTTCCAGTACTCCTCGAACTGGTCGCGGCCCTCGATGGTCCCGTTTCCGGGATCCGGCCAGCGGACGTCGGGGTGCACCCGCTCGGCGGCGCCCTCCACGTCGCCCCAGCTGAGCGCCGCGAGCGCATCGCTGACGAGCTGCTGCGATGGGTCGGCCGGCGGAGCGGCTGTGACGGCTGCGCCCGCCCCGGCTGCTCCCGCCGCAGCCTCGGGCGGAAGCGCGACGGCGAAGTCGAACCTGCTTGCGCGCCTGCGCACCAGCGCGGCTCCCGCCAGCGCCGCGAGCGCGGCCAGGGCGGCCACGATCCAGAGCTCGCTCGGCGAGTTGCCGGCCGGTGGTCTCGGAATGGCGCCGGTCGTTCGCCCGATGACGGAGGGAGCCACCTTGCTCTTTCCCTCGCCCCCCTGCTGCGGCTGACGGTGCGACTCGCGCACGCCGAGCACCTGGTGCTCGCCCTGTGTGCGCTCGGCCACGGGCTCGACCCGGGCCGTGCGGAGGCCCGAGGTCGTGCGGGCTACCGCGACCGCGAACGACGTGTGCGCGGCGCCGCTGCCGGATGGGGCGCCTGCGCCGGCGCTGCAGACGCCCTTCAGCGCGCGAAGAGCGCGGCGCTCGAACGCGCGGGCCCTGCTCCGCGGGAGCCCCACGCGCTTCGCCGCCGCGGCACGCGCAAGCGGGTGCCCGCGGCCGAGCCCGGCACGCAGCGTGAGGTAGTCGTGCTGGCGTGCGGGCAGCGAGGCGAGGCAGCCCTCCATCCGCAGCACAGCGCGGCGGAGGCGGCGGGTCTGCTGCGCGGCGTGTTGCCTGCGAACCTCGGCGGCCGACGGGCCGGGCGTGCTCTCGGCGGGTGCGCCCGCCGCCGAAGGCGCGGACGCGCTTGCGGGAGCCGCGGCGCCGGACGTGACAGTCACGTGGAGCGGCGCGGCCGCCGTGACGACGGACGGCGTCGTAGAGGGCGAGGCGATCGTGGCGGGCGCCGGCACGGGCGCGGGCGGATGAGACGTCGCGACCGGCACTGCAGTCGACAGCGGCGGGAGCGGGTTGCTCACCTGCGGGGCGGCCGGGATGTCGGCGGGCGCGGACACGCCTGCCACGCTTAGGGCCTGGGCCGCGGGCGCAACCAGCGCCGCCGCCGCGACGATGGTGGCGACTGCCGCTGCTCCCCTTCCTGCTCCCCGCTTGCGCACTTTCCCCCGCTGAGAGCAGTCTCACCTTCGGAGGGCCGCTTCAAACTGCGGGTGCGAGCGGCGGCGCGCCCACTCGGACGCGGCGTGCGGGAAGTGCGCCGTGCTGGGCTCGAACCAGCGACCCCCAGCTTGTCGAGCTGGTGCTCTCCCAACTGAGCTAACGGCGCGAGAGACCGCCAAGCCTACCAGCGGATCCGGCCACCGGATGGGGCGCGGATGCGCTCTTATAGAGCTCGCTCATGCGCCCGATTCGCTGGTACTATCGCCGCGCTTTGGCACGGCAGGGACAGCTCCCCGCCGACCCGCAGCAGCAGCCCGCCGGAACCGCAGTGTCACCCGTCGCGCCCGACTTCTCGTCGTTCGCAATCGGGTTCGACGAGCGAGACCGTGCGCGCCTGCACGAGCTGTGGGACGGCATCATCGACTCGCAGCGCTGGTCGGAGGGCGACCTCACGCGCCGCTTCGAGGATGCCTGGTCTCAGTGGAACGGGCTGCCCGCGGTCGCCTTCGGCGGCTGGGCGGGCGGCGCGCTCGCCGCGCTCGAGTACGCGGGCGTGAAGGGCCAGACGGTGCTCTGCCCGTCGAACACGTTCATGGCCACGCCACTGGCGGCAGTCCACGCCGGAGCGCACGTCGAGTTCGTGGACTGCAACCGCGAGGACCTCTGCATGTCGTTCGACGACCTCGAGCGCAAGGTCGCAGAGCACAAGCCGCGCGCCGTGATGCTCGTGCACATCGGCGGCCACATCGCGTTCGATTCGGAGCGGATCGCCGAGCTGTGCCGCGCCGAGGGGATCTTCCTGTTCGAGGACTGCGCGCACGCCCACGGCGCCGACTGGAACGGCCGCCGCCCGGGCTCCTACGGCGACGCCGGCGTCTACTCGTTCTATGCCACGAAGACCGTCTCGACCGGCGAGGGCGGCGCGCTCGTCTCGCGCGACAACGACCTGATCGAGTTCGCGCGCCTGTTCCGCAACTACGGCAAGCCGGACCACGCGGTCGCCGGGCTCAACTTCCGGCTCAGCGAGTTCACCGCCGCGATCGGCCTCGTGCAGGCGGAGCGGCTGGAGGAGATCGTGGCCTGGAAGAACGACGTGGCGCGCGAGCACCTCGACCCCGTACACCCCGGTCGCCTGCGGCTTCCGGACGGGATGACGTCGGGCTTCTACAAGTACGTCACGTTCGATCCGATCGAGCGCTCGACGGGCAAGGTCTACGACCAGCCGTGCCACCGGATCATGAGGCACTCGGTCGATTTGCCCAATTCCGACTGGGTCGCAGACCACCATTGGTGCGTCCCTCTCTACTACCGCCCCGAAAGGCAGCCGACCGACACATGAACAAGGTCCTCGTGACCGGCGGCGCGGGATTCATCGGATCCCACGTCGTCGACAAGCTGATCGAGCGCGGCGCCGAGCCGCGGATCTTCGACATCGTGCCGTCGTCCTGGCACCCGGACGTCGAGACGGTGACCGGCGACCTCACGTGCCCCGACGACGTGCGCAAAGCGGTCGAGGGATGCGACGCCGTCATCCACCTGGCGGCGATCGCCGACGTCAACCAGGTGGCCGCCGACCCCGCGTGGTCGGAGACCGTGAACTCGCGCGGCACCTTCCACGTGCTCGAGGCGGCGCGGCTCGCCGGCGTGAGCCGCGTTGTGTACGGGTCCACGATCTGGGTCTACAACGGCCAGCCGGGACTCGCCGACGAGGAGACGAGCGTCCAGCTGCCGAGCCACCTATACACCGCCACGAAGCTCGCCAGCGAGATGTACTGCCGCGCCTACACGGAGCAGTACGGGCTCGAGTGCACCATCCTGCGCTTCGGCATCCCATTCGGCCCGCGCGCTCGCGCCGCCGCCGTTGTACCCGCGTTCGTCAAGAAGGCGCTCGGCGGCGAGCCCCTGACCATCGCGGGCGACGGATCGCAGGCGCGCCGCTTCGTCTACGTCGAGGACCTCGCGGACGGCGTCGCGCGCGCGACCCTCGCTCCGTGCGCCGCCAACCGCGTCTACAACCTGGTCGGCGACGAGAGCGTCACGATCCGGGAGATAGCCGACATCGTGCGCGACCTGGTCGGCGACATCGACATCCTGCACGTGGAGAAGCGCGCGGGCGATTTCTCCGGGACCGAGGTCTGCGGTGCGCGTGCGGCGCGCGAGCTCGGCTGGACCGCGTCGACCCCGTTCGTCGAGGGCGTCCGGCGCTACGTCGAGTGGGTCAGGACGCCCTCGGTGGATCCCGATCCCGATCCGGTCGGGTAGAGGCCGCGCGCTTCGATCGCCTCGAGGATTCGCGGCACGGCCTCGGCCGTCCTCCGGTGCGAGCCGGATGAGCTGTACCAGTCGGCGTCGTGGAGGAGGATCACGTCGCCGGCCTGCAGATCGCGCGTGGCGAGCAGTGCGATCTCCGCGCCGTCGGTGTTCGCGCGCCAGTCGCGGCCCCAGCGCGACCACAGGAGCGGCAGCCAGCCGTTGCGGCGCGCGAGCGCGAGCCCTGCCGGGGTGAAGATGCCGTACGGCGGGCGGTAGAGCGCCGGCGTCCTGCCGGTGGCGCGCGCAATGGCGTCGGTCGCGCGCTCGAGGTCGTCCTTGAGCGCGCTGGGCGTGACGCGCATCTGGTTGTGGTGGCGGTAGCCGTGCAGCGCGATCTCGTGGCCCGCGGCGGCGATCTCCGCGGCCAGCTCCGGGTGGCGCTCGACCTGCTCGCCGACGAGGAAGAACACCGCGGGCGTGTCGCCCAGCGCCTCGAGCACCGCTGGCGTTCCCTCGGGGTGCGGGCCGTCGTCGAAGGTGAGCACGACGCCGTTCGTTGCGAGTCGCCGCCGGATCCCCAGGGCACGGGCAACCGAAGGCGCGTGGGGCGCGAGTCCCGGACCGAACCATGCGACGGTGGCGGCCGCCGCGAGCGCACGGCGCGTCAGGCCGCCCTCCCCGCAGGCAGCGCATCCAGCACCGCCGACGCCGCCGACGGCAGCGCCGCGAACGTCTCGTGCCGCTCGACGCGCGGCTCGGCCAGCGCCTCGCGCAGCGCCGCCGCCAGCTCCGCGCGCGTGAGCGCCACGCGCGCGATGCGGTGCTCGGCGAAGGCTGCGTTGTTCGCGCGGATGTGCGCCACGCCCCAGCCGTAGGAGACGACGCGGCAGCCGCGGATCCACGCCTCGAGCACCGTGAGGCCGGCGGTCGAGTGGACGAGCACGTCCGCGGCGGCGAACAGCTCGCTCATCAGGGTCGTGAAGCCCGACACGTGCACGCGCGCCTCGGCGCCGAACGCAGCGTCCATGCGTGCCTTCAGCTCGTCGTTGCGGCCGCAGAGGATCACCACGCGGGCGCCGTCGATGCGAAGCGATTCGCGCACGGCTCCCTCGAGGTCCCCCACCCCCCAGCCGCCGCCGGAGACCACGATCGCGGGTGTGCCCTCGGTCAGCCCGAATTCGCGGCGTGCGGCGCCCGCGTCGGCGCGCTCGGTGAACCCGGGCGAGGTGAGCCCGCGCACCCAGCGCGTGGTCGTACCGGGCGCAATGCGCTCGACCTCCGGAATCGACTCGACGTGCGTGACCAGGTGCAGATCGACTCCGGGCTGGGCCCAGAAGCGCAGCTCCGCGAGGTCGGTGATCGCGCCCACGCAGGGGACGTCGAGCTTGCCACGCTCACGCAGCATGCCGAGCACCATGGTCGTGCCGGGATAGGTCGAGACGATCAGGTCGGGTGCGTGATCGCGGATGAGCCGCAGCAGCCCGCGATGGCCGAACGTGTAGTTCAGCGTCTTCGCGAGCCAGCGCGTGGGCGGGAAATGGATGGCCAGCCAGTGCTCGACGTTCCAGACCCAGGTGGGCATCTCGAAGATGATGCGCGACTGATCCTTGATGACGGCGCTGACGAGGCGGCCCATCGCCGCCAGGCCATCGGCGACCGCGACCCTGGCGCCCGGGCACTCGGCGGCCAGCCCTTCCGCGAGCTGCCGGGCGGGGAGGTCGTGGCCCTCGCCGATGTCGGTTGTGAGGATCAGGACACGCGGCGCGAGCCCGGTTGGCGTCTCCAGCACGTGCGCGATGCTACTCGCGGGCCTACACTCGGCGGGGTGGCGGCGATGGTCGCAATCCTCTTACTCGTCGCGGTGCTGTTCGTGCTGATCGTCTTCATGGCAAATCCGGTGCGGCCGCGCCTCCTCGCCGGCCAGAGCCCGCGCGACCACGAGGCCGAGGCCGAGATCGAGGAACACGACATCGACGAGATGATCGAGGCCCGCAACGAGCTCCGCCGCCGGCTCGGCAAGCCGGAGATCGGCGACGACCTCGTGGCCGAGCTGCAGCGTCGGCCGCGGCGGCCGCTCTAGCGCCAGAGCAAGACGGAGGGCCCGCCGTCACGGCGGGCCCTCCGCTGCCTTTCTCCGCTGGCGCGAGGGGCTGCGCCTAGGAGCGCTTGACGTGCTCGCAGTTGCGAGCGACGCGGTCCTTGCGATCCGCGCGGACGCGGTCGTTGCCGGTGCCGCAGTTGATGCGGTCGCGCTGGCCGTCGCGGGCGTTGATCCTGTCGTTGCCCGGGCCGCCGTTGAGCACGTCCCGGCCGCTGCCGCCGGTCTCGGTGTCGTCGCCGGCCTGGCCGTTCTCGACGTCGTTACCGGGGCCGCCGTTCATCACGTCGTCGCCGGGACCGCCGTTCATGTGGTCGTCGCCCTGGTCGCCGCACATGTTGTCGTCGCCACGATCGCCGCTCATGTCGTCGTCGCCCTGGTCGCCCTGCTCGTTGTCGTCCCCGGACGTGCCCTGCTCGTTGTCGTCCCCGGACGTGCCCGACTCGTCGCGGCGCAGGACCTTGTTGTCGCGCTGCTGGTCGTCGCCCTGCGAGGTCGTCGGCTGCGTCGTGCACTGCGCGGCCTGATCGCCGTCGTGGTGGTCGCCCTGCCCGTCATCGGCGAGCACGTTGGCGGTCCCGATCGCCAGCGCGGCCAGAGCGACCAGCGCGAGCATCAAAAGCATTCGTCTCATCCCAGCTCCTTGGTCGTGAACGACTTCCCGCCTCCTGAAATGAGGGTTCGGCGGAAAACTCACGCGAGCCGAATGAGAACGCGCTTATGCACCGGCCTGGCCGACGACCCTTGTCTCATACCCAGTGGGGGTATACTATCGAGCCATGAGCGCAACAGTCACGACCGAGCCGCAGTCGGTCGTCGTCCACGTCGGCGGTCTGCACTACGCGACTGAGAAAGCGCTCGTAGAGCGTGTGCTCGGGGGCCGCCCGGGCGTTCTCGGGGTCGACGCGAACCCGGTTGCGCAGACCGCAACGGTGACGTTCGACCCCGCGCAGACCTCGATCGACGAGCTCCGCGGCTGGGTCGAGGAGTGCGGCTACCACTGCTCCGGCCAATCCGTGCCTGGTCATGTCTGCGACCCGCTGGTCTCGCCGGACCACGGCCCGCACGACGAAGCTGCGGTCGAACGCGCCGACGACGCCCACGGGCATGGTCACGGTGGCCACGCCGGGATGTCGATGGACGCGATGGCGCGCGACATGCGCAACCGCTTCCTGGTCGCGCTGTCCTTCACCATCCCGATCGTCCTCTGGTCGACGGTGGGCACGAACCTGCTCGGCAGCGAGGTGGCGACCCCGTTCGGCATCGATCGCGAGGTATGGCAGTTCCTGCTGAGCCTGCCCATCGTCTTCTACGCATCGACCATCTTCTTCACCGGTGCGGTGAACGCGCTGCGCAACCGGACGCTCGACATGATGGTGCTGGTTGCTGTGGCCATCGGCACCGCGTGGGTGTACTCCGTCGCCGCGACGTTCTTCATCGACGGCGACGTCTTCTACGAGTCGGCCGGGATGCTGGCGTCGTTCGTGCTCCTCGGCCACTGGTTCGAGATGCGCGCTCGTGGTGGCGCCAACGATGCCGTCCGAGCGCTGCTCGACCTTGCACCGCCGAAGGCCGTTGTCATCCGCGACAGCGAGCCCGTCGAGGTCCCGACCGCCGAAGTGCACGTGGGCGACCTGCTCCTCATCCGACCCGGCTCGAAGGTCCCTGTCGACGCGATGGTCGAGGAGGGCGAGAGCCAGGTCGACGAATCGACTGTCACCGGCGAGAGCCTGCCCGTCACGAAGGCGCCCGGCGACGCGCTCGTCGGCGCGACCATCAACAAGAACGGCACCCTGCGGGCGCGCGCGAGCGCGGTCGGTTCGGACACCGCGCTCGCACACATCGTGAAGCTGGTCCAGGAGGCGCAGAACTCGAAGGCGCCGGGCCAGCGACTTGCCGACAGAGCCGCGTTCTGGCTGGTGCTGGTCGCGCTCGCGGGAGGCACGCTGACGTTCGTCGTCTGGAACTTCGTCGTGGGCCGCGACGTCCAGGAGTCGCTGCTGTTCGCCATCACCGTCGTGGTCATCACCTGCCCGGACGCGCTCGGGCTCGCGACCCCGACGGCCATCATGGTCGGGACCGGCCTCGGTGCGCAGCGCGGCATCCTCTTCAAGCAGGCGATGGCGCTGGAGCGGGCGGCGTCACTCGACACAGTCATCTTCGACAAGACCGGAACGCTTACCCGCGGCGAGCCCGAGGTCGTGGAGATCGCGACCACGGACGGCGTCGACGAGAACGAGGTGCTGCGCCTGGTCGCGGCCGCCGAGGGCGACTCGGAGCACCCGCTCGCCGAGGCGATCGTCAACGCGGCCAAGCAGCGCGGACTCGACCCGCCGCAACCCGAGAGCTTCGAAGCGGTGCCCGGGCACGGGCTGCTCGCCACCGTCGACGGGCGCCGGCTTGCGGTGGGAAATGCCGCGCTGCTCGAGCGCGAGCGCATCGCCCGCGACGGTCTCGCCGCTCGGTCTGACGAGCTCGCCGGCGAGGGCCGCACGAGCGTGCAGGTGGCCATCGACGGCACGGCGGCCGCGGTCATCGCCGTCGCGGACGCACCCCGGGCGACGTCCGCAGAGGCCGTCCGTGCGCTGCGCGAGCAGGGCGTGACCCCGGTCATGCTGTCGGGCGACAGCCGCGCGACGGCCGAGCGCGTCGCCGCAGAGATCGGCATCGAAGAGGCCATCGCCGAGGTCCTGCCGGCGGACAAGGCGGCGAAGGTGGCGGAGCTCCAGAGCCAGGGCCGCACGGTCGCGATGGTCGGCGACGGCGTCAACGACGCGCCGGCGCTCGCTCGCGCCGACGTCGGCATCGCCATCGGGGCCGGCACCGACGTGGCCGTCGAGACCGCAGACGTCGTGTTGATGCGCTCGGACCCGCTGGACGTCGCGACCGCCATCACGATCAGTCGCGGGACGGTGCGCAAGATGCACCAGAACCTCGCCTGGGCGGTCGGCTACAACAGCCTCGCGCTCCCAGTGGCCGCCGGTGTCTTCGAGCCGCTCGGCTTCGTCCTCCGCCCCGAGGTCGGCGCCATCTCGATGGCCGGCTCGAGCATCATCGTCGCGCTGAACGCGGTCGCGCTGAAGCGGTTGCGCCTTCCGGCGCGGCGCGATGGTGACTCGGGCTAGCTCAGCGTGTGCCGCAGCCGGCAGCCCGTCAGTCAGGGCAGGCGACGGACGACCGCTGAGACCGCGGCCAGCTCCTCGTCTGTCTCCGGGGCCCGGTAGGCGCTTGTGAAGATCAACAGGGCGTTGGCTTTCGCATGCAGGACCCCGACGACGTCGACATAGTCGATCCTGGGTCGGTGCCCGCCCTTGCGTGGCGTGCGAACCTTCAGCCGGTTGAGGATGAACTTGCGGCCGGCCAGGGTGAACGACGCCCGTTGCCTGTGCACGCTGGTGTTGTAGTGCTTGGAAGTCAGCAGCCGAGCCAGGCAGCGGATGTTGTGCACCGACAGCGCGGCATCGATCGTGCGGCGTGCCTGCCCGCGTGTCGCGTAGACCTCATGGGCTGCGCCGACCATCTCGCGGCCCTTGCCTCGAGAGAAGGCCGACAGCCCTTCGCCCTGCGGTGACGGCCCGGTGCTCTTCTCGTCCTCGTCCTGGCAGGATGCCGGCACCTTCGCGCCGACCAGGATCTTCCCCAAACGCCCCCCATCCCCGATCCCCTTGGCGTGCCGCCAGGTGCGGCCGGACAGGTCGCGGCGGCGCAGCAGGCCCGGCAGCCGCTTCGGCTCCCCGGCCCGCTTCGCTGCCGCAGCGGTTGCCTCGGATGCCGCAGCTGCGCTCGGCGGGTTGACCGTCACGGTCATGTCTTCGAGGGCGCCGTGGTCTTGCGGGGACGCGACCACCGCCGTGCGAGCCGCAAAATCGCCGGAGACTGTGGCGAAACCGGCGTTATGACCAGAGTTCGGCGAATACACGTAGGTGCGCAGGCCCTGCGACCAGCCGCTGCCGTCAGCGGTCTGCAACTCCCATGACAGATCGACCGTGCAGTGGTTGTAATACGGCAGCTGGCTTGCAGTCAACCACTCGAAGCTCAGCCAGCTGAACGGGTGGCTGTCGCTCTGCGAATGGGGTTTCACGTCGCCGGGAAATTCGACCGGCGGCTTGGAACCGCCCGCTCCGTGCGTGTAGCTGTCGTACACATGCATCGTGTAATCCGTGTTGTTGACCACGTTGATGTGGCAGCCCGTTGTCCAGGACAGGGCCGACGCTTTCGGCGCCGATCCCGCGCCGGCGCTCAGCGCCAGGACAACTCCTCCGAGAAGCACCGCCGTTCGCCTCAGCAGGACTGAGGAGCGGGATGTCGGCGCGTCGTGGGCAGGCGTGTCGGGAGAAGTCACGACCGGCAGTATGCCTGCCAGGTCGGCCGCCATAGACCATCCTTCGTACAGGTCTCTTAGAGGCGCCGACCGGAATCGAACCGGTGTAAACGGCTTTGCAGGCCGCTGCGTAGCCACTCCGCCACGGCGCCGGGGGCGCCTCCATCCTACGGCGGTCAGCGCAGACGCCGCTTGATCGTGTTGACCTTGTGCGGGCGTTCCTTGTTGCCGGTCGTGTCCTTCGCGCGGACCTCGATCCGGTAGTTGCCGCGCGGCAGGTGGACGCGCTTCGCGAAGCGCCAGCGCGTGTGGCCCTTCGCCGGCAGCAGGATCGGGTGACGACACGAGCGCCGCTTGGTCAGGCGGCCGCGACGGTTCATGAACGCGCAGCGGTGGCGGCCGGTCTTCGCCACCGAGACGTAGACCTTCCGGATCGCGCCCGCGCCCTTCACGCCGCAGCCCTTGTCGCGTGAGATGCCGCGCAGCGAGATCCGGTGGCGCCCGACCCGCCGCTTGCCCTTGATGCGGGTCACGGGCGCGGTGCGGTCGGCGCACTTCGGCGCCTGCGACCCGGCGTTCAGCGAGCCGACGCCCGCCCCCTTACCCGCGACCGCGGGCGCGACCGCCTGCACGTCCGGGATGAGGTTCTTCACGTTGGGCGTGCCGAAGCCGGTCACGTAGTCGTAGCCCGTCTGCGCGGCGTTCAGCCCGTTCGAGCCGACCGTGACGTCGAAGAAGCTGCGCTTGTAGCGCGCCGGGTCCTTCGC
>JAICJV010000109.1 GCA_025928265.1 Thermoleophilaceae bacterium | reverse complement strand
CTCAGCAGCCCAAGCCGATGGAGGTGGAGGCCTGATGGCCGAAGACGAGGAGACGCCGACAGAGGCAGAGGGGCAGCCGTCAGAAGAGCAGCCCGCAGAGGAGCAGCCCGCAGAGGAGCAGCCCGCAGGGGGGCAGCCCGCAGAGGCAGAGGGGCAGCCCGCAGAGGAGGCTCAGGCGCCTGAGGAGACTCCGGCCGCCGAGGCGCCCGAGGAGGCTCCGGCCGCCGAGGCGCCTGCAGAGGCAGCCGAGGAGCCGCCCGCTCAGGAGCGACCGGCGCGGCGTGAGCGCCAGGAGGAGGCTCCGAGCCAGCCGGAGGTCGTCCCCGGCGCGCACCTCGAGCCCGATCTCGTGCTCGAGCAGCAGGCGGCCGGCGACGAGGAGGACTACTCGCGCTACGCGTCGCCCGACGAGGAGGGCGACAGCGAGGCTGCCGCGACCGTCGAGGAGGAGGCGGCGCCTGTGCCGCGCTCGACCATCGACCTGGCCGCGGACGCTCGCTACACCGCCACCGGCAAGCGCAAGACCGCGATCGCGCGCGTGATCGTGAAGCCCGGGAGCGGCGCCTACCAGATCAACGGCCGCACGCTCGAGGAGTTCTTCCCGCGTCAGACGTTGCAGCGCACCGCGCGCCAGCCGCTCGAGACGGCCGGCTACGACACGCGCATGGACGTGGTCGCCCGGATCCAGGGCGGCGGCGTCTCAGCCCAGGCCGGCGCTCTGCGCCACGGGATCTCGCGCGCACTAGTCGAGGCCGACCCGAACCTGCGCACCGAGCTCAAGCGGCGCGGCTTCCTCACCCGCGACGCGCGCGAGAAGGAGCGCAAGAAGGCGGGACTCAAGAAGGCCCGGAAGCGGCCGCAGTTCTCGAAGCGCTGAGCGCTCCGGAGCGCAAGCTCTTCGGAACCGACGGCGTTCGCGGGGTCGCCGGGGAGTTCCTCACCGCAGACCTCGCGCTCGGGCTGGGTCGCGCCGCCGCCTCCACGTCGGCGGCGGACACGCCGCAGGTGCTCATCGTGCGCGACACGCGCGAGTCCGGCGAGATGCTCGAAGCCGCCATCGCCGCCGGCGTCGCGGCCGCGGGTGGTCAGGCGCTGCTCGGCGGTGTGCTGCCCACACCCGGGGCGTCGCTGCTCGTCCGCCGTTACGGATTCGACATCGCGGCCGTGGTCTCGGCCTCGCACAACCCGTACCGCGACAACGGCATCAAGTTCTTCGGCCCGAACGGCACGAAGCTCTCGGACGAGCAGGAGGCGGAGATCGAGCGTCGCGTGGCCGCGCCGCCCGCAGCCGAGCGTTTCGGGCACGTCCGCGAGCTGCACGGGGCCGTGGGCGATTACCTCCGCGAGCTCGAAGTGCGCTTCGAGTCGCTCGACCTGAACGGTGCGCGCGTCCTGCTCGACTGCGCGAACGGCGCCACCTACCGCGCCGCACCCGAGGTCTTCCGCCGGCTCGGCGCCCACGTCGAGGCGATCGCGACGGAGCCCGATGGCCGCAACATCAACGAGGGCGTGGGCTCCACACACGTCGAGGCGCTCGCCGCGCGCGTGAGCGAGGGCCGCTTCAGCATCGGCTTCGCCTTCGACGGGGACGGCGATCGTGTGCTCGCGGTCGATCGGAACGGGGTCGTGGTCGACGGCGACGAGCTGATCGCGCTCGCGGCCCTGCACCTCCGCGAAGCCGGCCGCCTACCGGGCGACGGCGTGGCCGTGACCGTCATGACCAACTACGGCTTCCACCAGGCGATGAACGAGGCGGGGCTGAACGTGGCCACGACCGCCGTGGGCGACCGCTACGTGCTCGCCGAGCTGCTCGAGCGCGGCTGGGCGCTGGGCGGCGAGCAGTCGGGCCACATCATCGACACCGGGTTCGTGCCGTCGGGGGACGGGATCGCCTCCGCGCTCCTCACGCTCGAGGCGCTCAGCGGCCGCGACCTCGCGGACCGCGACGCCATGCGCAAGCTGCCGCAGCGGCTCGTGAACGTGCGGATCGCCGACCGCGGCGCGCTCGAGGGAGCGGGCGAGGTGTGGGCGGCGGTCGACCGCGAGTCGAAGGGGCTCGACGGCCGCGGGCGCGTCCTCGTACGTCCATCAGGTACCGAGCCCGTCGTGCGTGTGATGGTCGAGGCGCCCGACGAGGCCGAGTGCGACGAGGTCGTCGGACGTCTGGTGGAAATGGTCGAAAAAGAGCTGGCGTAAACGAAGCGAAATGCTGCGGTCCGGCGGCCTCTCTTTGGTGGCGCAAGCCCGCGGCACCGGACCTTGCATTTCGCACACTAGTAGCCACTTCGATGCTACGCTCGGCTGGAGGATGGGAGCCCCGGACGGGGCTCTCCGCGCTTTGAAAGGGGGTGCTCCGCCATGTGCGGCATCGTTGGTTACGTGGGCGGGAGGCCCTCGCGCGAGCTACTTCTCGCCGGCCTCGAGAAGCTCGAGTATCGCGGCTACGACTCGGCCGGTGTATCGGTTCTCGAAGGCGATCGGATCGACTCGGTACGCGCCGTCGGCAACCTGTCCTATCTGCGCGAGGCGGTGAACGCGCGCACGGACGTCGGCGCCGTCGCCACGGCCACCGCCGCCCTGTCCACCGGCATCGGCCACACGCGCTGGGCCACGCACGGCCGCGTGACCGAGGAGAACGCGCACCCCCACTTCGACACCGCCGACCGCGTTCACATCGTGCTCAACGGCATCGTCGAGAACCACAAGGAGCTGCACGAGCGCGTGGCGGCCGCCGGCGCCGAGTTCACCTCCGAGACCGACGCGGAAGTCGTCGCGCACCTGATCTCGCAGCACTACGAGGGCGACCTCGTCGAGGCCGTCCGGCGCGCCTACACGGAGCTCCGCGGCCACTACGCGTTCGTCGCGATGTGCGCCGACGAGCCGGGCCTGCTCGTGGGCGCGCGCCACGAGTGCCCGCTGGTGGTGGGCGAGGGCGACGACGAGCAGTTCATCGCCTCCGCCATCCCCGCATTCCTCAAGGAGACGCGCCGGGTGAAGATCGTGAACGACGACGAGATCGTGGTCGTGCGGCCGTCCGGCACCGACTTCCTCGACACCGAGGGCCACCCGCTCCCGCGCGACGCGCAGGAGGTCGACTGGGACGAGGACGCCGCCGAGAAGGGCGGCTACGAGACCTTCATGCTCAAGGAGATCCACGAGCAGGCGGACGCGGTGGCCGACACGATCGTGGATCGGCTCGCCGGCGACAACACGGTCGACCTCGGCGACATCGGTCTCTCCGACGACGAGCTGCGCAACCTGAAGAGCGTGACGATCGTGGCCTGTGGCACCTCGTACCACGCGGGGCTCGTCGGGCGCTACGCGATCGAGGAGTGGGCGCGCGTGCCGGTGCAGATGGACATCGCGTCCGAGTACCGCTACCGCAACCCCGTCGTCGGCCCCGGCGACCTCGTCATCGGCATCTCGCAGTCCGGCGAGACGCTCGACACGCTCGCTGCCATGCGCCTCGCGCGCGAGCGCGGCGCAAAGGTCCTCGCGGTCACCAACATCATGGGCTCGCAGGCCACGCGCGACTCCGACGGCGTCCTGTTCACGCGCGCCGGCATCGAGATCGGCGTGGCGGCCACGAAGACGTTCGTGGCCCAGGTGGCGGCCATGTACCTGCTCGGCCTGCGTCTCGCGGAGCTGCGCGGCACGCTCGACCCGGGGCGCGTCGCGGAGCTGTCGGACGAGCTGCGGCGGATCCCGCACCTGATCTCGGAGCTGCTTCCCGCGGTCGACGAGCGCATCGGCCAGATCGCCAATCACTGGCGCGACGCCGGCTTCTTCCTCTACCTCGGTCGCCACATCGGGCTGCCGGTCTGCCTCGAGGGCGCGCTCAAGCTGAAGGAGATCTCCTACATCCCGACCGATGCCTACGCGGCGGGCGAGATGAAGCATGGGCCGATCGCGCTGCTCGACGAGCGCACACCCGTCGTGACCATCGCGACGCAGTCGCCCGTGCTCGACAAGGTGCTGTCGAACATGGCCGAGGTCCGCGTCCGCGGTGCGCACGTGGTGGCGATCGCGACCGAGGGCGAGTCGGCGGTGCGCGACGAGGCGGAGGAGGTCGTGTACATCCCCCGCACGGACTGGCTGCTCCAGCCGATCCTGGCCGTGATCCCGCTCCAGCTGCTCGCGTACCGCATCGCGAAGGCGCGCGGGCTGAACGTGGATCAGCCGCGCAACCTGGCCAAGACGGTCACAGTCGAATAGGGGAAGCGAAATATTCGGTTCCGGCGGCCTGCCTACGGCAGCGCGACTGCCGCGGGACCGGAACCTCTATTTCGCTGACCAAGGCGAAATATTCGGTTCCGGCGGCCTGTAAGCGGTCGCGCGGGCGTCGCCGCACCGAAAATCTCCATTTCGCCTGTTAAAGCGCGTTCGCGCGTCATCCGACAAAGATGACGTGCGTCTCATACCACTGAACCGGGTGCCGGACGGCGCGACGCTCGGCAAGGACGTGGCCAGCGGCCGCGCCGACGGCATGCCGCTCCTTCGCCGCGGCACGACGCTCACGCCGAAGTTCGTCGGCGCGCTGCTGAAGGCGGGCATCCACGCCGTCTACATCGACGACGAGGAGACTCGCGGCATCGACCCCGCCACCGTGCTGAGCGACGAGACGCGGTCGGCCGCGACCGCCGCGGTGTCGCGTGCGTTCGAGACGGCCTCGGGCGCGCTCGCGGCCGGGCAGCCGCTCAGCGCCGAAGCGATCGGCGAGCTCGAGGCGGTCGCCGCGCGCATGGCCGAGGAGATCGCCGAGATCAACGACTTCGCGCTCGCGCTCGGCGACCTCTCCGCCGCCGACGGGTACACGCTTCAGCACTCTGTCGACGTCGCCGCCCTCGGCTTGCTGGTCGGCCAGCGCCTCTTCAAGTACCGCGGCTACACCGACTACATGGGCCGTCAGAGCTGGCAGCGCATCGACCAGCGGCTGACGCGCCTCGGGCTCGGGCTCCTGCTCCACGACATCGGGAAGCTCGCCGTGCCGCAGGAGATCCTCAACAAGCCGGGCAAACTCGACCCGGCCGAGTGGGAGATCATGAAGACCCACCCCGTCGCGGGCACCGAGCTCCTGCGCAGCGATCTCATCAGCCCGCTCATCAAGGTGGTGGTGCGCTCGCATCACGAGCGCTGGGAGGGCGGCGGCTACCCGGACGACAAGTCCGAGGGCGAGATCCACGAGCTCGCCCGGATCGCGGCCGTCGCGGACGTCTACGACGCCGTCACGTCCGAGCGCGTCTACGCGCCGGCGCGTCCGCCGCACGTCGGCGTCCGCATCATCCGCGAGGGTCGCGGAACCGCCTTCGACGCCGAGGTCGTCGACATCTTCTCGCAGATCGTGGCGCCGTTCCCGGCGGGGAACCCGATCGAGCTCAACGACGGCCGGAGTGGCGTCGTGTCCGAGGTCGTCGAGGGACAGATCGACCGCCCGATCGTGCGCGTGCTGGGCGACGGCGCGCCGTACGAGCTCGACCTCGGCGAGCACCCGGACGTGCTCATCACGGGCTGGGAAGACATGGATCCGACGGGCGACCGGATCCCGGCCCGGGCCTGACCGGGCTAAAGGGCTCGACAATGCCCGCCGACAGGAACCGGATGGGGGGTACGGCTTGAGGCTTATCCCGCTCGACGCAGTGCCGAACGGGGCAGAGCTCGGTCGCGACGTGATCGGCGACCGCGAGGACGGCATCCCGCTTCTCCGCGCCGGTACCGCGCTCACGCCGCGCTTCAAGGAAGGCCTCGTGCGCGCCGGGGTCCACGCCGTGTACGTGAGCGACGAGGTGTCGCGCGGGATCAACCCGCGCCCGGTGATGAGCGACGCGACGCGCGCTGCCGCGACGGCCGCCGTGGCGTCCACGTTCGAGATCGTGCGCAGTGCCCTCGATGCGGGCGAGCCGCTGACCGGCGAGATGCTCGATAACGCAGGCGCTGTGGCGGGTCGCATGGCCGGCGAGATCGGGCGCGACGGCGACGTGGCACTCGCCCTGGCCGACATGTCGAGCGCCGATCACTACACGCTCCAGCACGCGATCGACGTGGCTGCGCTGGGCGTGCTGATCGGGCAGCGTCTCTACCGTGAGCGCGGCTACCTCGACTATCGCGGCGAGCGCAGCTTCGAGCGCATCGAGCGGCGGCTCGCCTCGCTGGCGCTCGGTCTCCTGATCCAGGACATCGGCAAGCTCGCGATCCCGCGCGAGGTGCTGGCCAAGCGCGACCCGCTGAACGACTACGAATGGGCGCTGATCCAGGCACACCCCCTCACCGGCGCGGAAATGCTGCGCAGCGAGTCCGTGAGCATGCTCGTCAAGACGACCGTCCGCTCGCACCACGAGCGCTGGGACGGCGGCGGCTACCCCGACGGCAAGGTGGCGGACGAGACGCACGAGCACGCCCGCATCGGCGCGGTGGCCGACGCATACGACGCGATCACGTCGGAGCGGCCGCACGCGCATGCTCGGCCCGCGCACGTGGGCGTGCGGGTGATCCGCGAAGGCCGCGGCACCCTGTTCGATCCCGAGGTGGTCGACGTGTTCTCGAAGATCGTCGCGCCGTACCCGCCCGGCGACGCCATCGAGCTCTCCGACGGCCGCGGAGGCGTCGTGGCGAGCGTGTCGGAGGACGAGATCGACCGGCCCGTCGTGCGCGTGCTGGGCGACGGACAGCCGTACGAGCTGCCGCTGGCGGAGCATCCGGAGGTCCGGATCCTGGGGTGGGAGGACATGGATCCGGCTCCCGAGCCGCGTCGCCACTGGAAATAGACGAACGAGATGTTCGATCCCGGCGGCCTGCCTCGGTGGGTCGGGCGCACGTGGCACCGGGATCTCCATCTCGTTGGTTAGCCTCCGGCGCCTGATGGCGCTTCCCGACTGGCTGGACCCCATCTACACGGCGGAGGAGATGCGCGCCGTCGACGCCTACGCGATCGAGGAGCGCGGCGTGCCGTCGCTGGACCTGATGGAGCGCGCGGCGACGGGCCTGGCGAGGACCGTCGCGGACCGCGCCCGCAGCGGCCCGATCCGCATCGTGGTGGGGAAGGGCAACAACGGCGGCGACGGGTTGGCCGCGGCGCGCATCCTGCGCGAGCAGGGGCACGAGGTGGACGTGCTCGCGACCGGCGACGTCGGCGAGCTGCGCGGCGACGCCAGGGAGAACCTCGATCGCCTGCCTGGCGCGCCCCCGGAGTCCTTCGGAGCGGATCGCCTGGCGGGCTCCGGCGCGATCGTCGACGCCATGCTCGGCACGGGCTTCGAGGGATCGCCGCGCGAGCCGATCGCGGGGGCCATCGCGGCGATCAACGAGCAGGACACCGTCGTGATCGCGTGCGACGTGCCGTCGGGCGTGAACGCGGCCGGCGGCGAGATCGAGGGAGACGCCGTCCGCTCCGACGCCACCGCCACCTTCCACGGCACGAAGATCGGCCTCCACGTGGCGCCGGGGAAGTGGCACGCCGGTGACGTCGACGTGGTGGACATAGGCATCCCCGACGGCGCGCCCGAGCCCGAGACCGCGGGCTTGATCTCGCGTCGCGTGGTGGACCTGGTGCCGCATCGCGAGAAGGACGGCAGCAAGTTCCTGTCGGGCGTGGTGGTGATCGCCGGCGGCTCGCGCGGGCTCACCGGCGCGCCGACGATGGTGGCGCTATCCGCGCAGCGCACCGGCGCGGGCTACGTGCAGGTTGCCGTGCCGGCGAGCGCCGAACAGGCGCTCGAGTTGCGCCTGCTCGAGGCGATGACGCGCGGCTGCGCCGACAACGACGACGGCACGCACACGCCGGAAGGTGTCGAGACCGTGATGGAGATGGTCGAGCGCGCTGGCTGTCTGGTCGTGGGTCCCGGGCTCGGCAAGGCGGACGACCCGCAGGAGTTCGCGCGCGCCCTGGCGCGCCAGGCCGACCTGCCGCTGCTGATCGACGCGGACGGACTGAACGCGCTGGCCGGCAGGCTCGAATCGCTGCGCGAGCGGGGGGCGCCGACGGTGCTCACGCCGCACGAGGCCGAGCTGGGACGGCTGCTGGGGATCGACTCGGGCGAGGTGGCCAGGCGGCGCCTCCACCACGCGCGGGATGCCGCGGAGCGGAGCGGCACGATCGTGGTGCTGAAGGGCGACGACAGCATCGTCGCGCGGCCGGGCGGTCCGGTGGCGGTGAGCCCGGGCGCCACGCCGGCGCTTGCGACCGCGGGCACGGGCGACGTGCTCTCCGGGGTGATCGGCGCGCTGCTGTCGAAGGGCGTCGAGCCATTTGCCGCGGCTGCGGCGGGAGTCCT
>JAICJV010000082.1 GCA_025928265.1 Thermoleophilaceae bacterium | reverse complement strand
CGGAGAAGCCCGAGGGGGTGCCCGTCATCGATAGGCCCTCGCGCGAGATCAGCTCGAGCTTGTCGAGCTCGTCGTGGAGGACGTCCTCGATCGAGCGCAGCTCGCCGGTCCGGTCCTCGTGTGCGATACGGAAGAGCGCCGACTCGGCCTGCTCGATCAGCTCCGCCGGCTCGCCCTGGAACGTGAAGACGTCGTCCTGGATCTTGCGCGCCTCGTTGAGCAGCCGGCGCATGAGCGCGTGCTCCTTGACGATGCGCGCGTAGTGGCGGACGTTCGCCGCCGCGGGGACCAGGTTGGGCAGCGAGTGGACGTACGCGCGACCGCCCGCTTCCTCCAGGACACCCTCGCGGTCGAGCTCCTCGGAGACGGTCAGGGCGTCGATCGGCTCGGGCTCGGTCTTGTCCTTCAGCCGGAGCATCGCCCGGAAGACCAGGCGGTGGCGCTCGCGGTAGAAGTCGTCCGGCCGCAGCTTGCTGTCGATCATCAAGCCGTCGAGCGCCTGCTCGGAGAGGAGGATCGCGCCGAGGACGGAGGTCTCCGCCTCCTCGCTCTGAGGCGGGAGCTTGGCGTCGGCTTCGGGCGGGATGGAAATGGCCATGGGCTATCGCTCGGCTCAGAAGGGCCGATTTTCGGAGTTTTTGGGGCTGGGGTTACTGCGGGCTACGCCGCAGTGGAACGGCGGAACCGATGGTCCGAAAACCGAGCAGACCAAGGACGCAGGGTCGAAGGCGTGCGCCAGCACGTCGAGACCCGAGGACGTCGGTATGCGGCAGTTTCCAGGATCATCAGGACGCCGTAACGATGGTCTTGACTTCGGCCGTAACGCCGTCGTGGACCTCGACGCGCACCATGTGCGTGCCGGTGGTGCGAATCGGCTCCTCGAGATGCACCTTGCGGCGATCGAGCTTCATGCCGCGGGCCTGCTTGATCGCGTCGACGATGTCCTGCGACGTGACCGAGCCGAACAGGCGCCCGTCGTCACCCGCGGGCTGCGGGATCGTGAGCACCGTCCGCGACAGCAGCGCGGCGTTCTCCTGCGCACGTTCGGCGAGCTCGCGCTGCTGGCGCTCCTGCGCTTCCATCCGCCGCTTGGCCTCGGCGATCGACCCGGGCGTCGCCGCCTGAGCCAGCTTGCGCGGCAGCAGGAAGTTGCGCAGGTACCCCGGCGAGACGTCGATGACATCGCCGCGCCCGCCGACGTTCTCAACGTCCTTGAGGAGAATCGCCTGAGCCATCTCGGATTACCGGTCCGATACGTACGGGAGCAGTCCCAACTCGCGGGCGCGCTTGATGGCGATCGCGAGCTGGCGCTGGTGGCGCCGGCAGTTGCCGGTGATGCGGGCCGAGCGGATCTTGCCCTTCTCGCTCATCGCCCGCCGCAGCGCGCCGAAGTCCTTGTAGTCGACGATGTCGACCTTGTCGCGGCAGAACTGGCACGACTTGCGCCGGCCGCCGCCACCCTGGCCCTTCCTGTCACGCCGGCGACTCTGGGTCGAGGTCCGGCCACGCTGCTTCGCCACGCGAAAAGCTCCCTACGTCTCTCAGAACGGAATGTCGTCGTCCGTCTGTGCTCCGCCGCCACCCGCAGGCGCCATCTGGAAGTCGCCTGTGTCGGCCGGAACGTCGGACTGCGACTGGAAGCGCTGCCCGCCACCGTTCCCGCCATCCTCGCGGGAGCCGAGGAACTGAACGGAATCGGCAATGATATCCACCGCCTGGCGGTTGTTCCCCTGCTTGTCCTGGAACTCGCGCCACTCGAGACGCCCGTCGATCGCGACCGGGCGGCCCTTCGCGAGGTACTGGGCGCAGTTCTCGCCCTGCTGGCCCCACACGGTGACGTCGAAGTAGTTCGGCTTGTCGATCCAGTTGCCGGTGCCGTCCTTGCGACGCGTGTTCACGGCGATCCGGAGGCTGCAGACGGCGGTCCCGTTGTTGGTGTGCCGGAGCTCCGGGTCGTGCGTCAGGTTCCCCGTGAGGACGACGCGGTTGATGTTGGTGGCTGCCATTGGTGGCACTCCTCTTCGCTTTTGCGAGCGGTTGCTGGCTTATCTCGCTGGTGAAGGCGAGAGTAGCGTCCGGGACGGATCGCAAAGACGCTCTGTAACAGCGTTTTTACCGTCTTAGCGGAGTTGTTGCGAAACGCGCCGTCAGCCGGCGTCGGCGGCCGCTCGCGCAGCGACGCGCTCGGCGCCACGCGGCTCGCGGTCGCGGCGAGGCGCGGCCTCCGGGCGCGGGTCGGGCGGAGGCGGCGAGCCGGGCTTCACACGGATGATGCGGTGGCGCAGGACGCCGTCGGTGATCTTCAGCGTGTGGTTGAGGCGCTCGAGCAGCTCGTTCTCGCCCTCGAACTGGAAGAGCACGTAATGCGCCTCGGGCCGGTGGCGAATCTCGAACGACATCTTGCGCTGGCCCCAGTCGTGCTCGCCCACGAGCGTGCCGGAGTTATCGACCATCGAGCGGATCTCGGCCACGATGGCCTCGCCGCGCCCCTCGGGGGCATTCGGATCGAGCAGCAGCATGAGGTCGTACAGGTGCGCCACGGCGGCGCAAGATAGCAGGGGAGAACCTGCCCGACCCGCCCCTTAACGCCGTATGGCACGGCGACGAGTGGACGGAGAACCAGGTCTGATGGACCGGGTTCGCTGGCGGAACGTAGGGCGGTTGGCCGTGGCGCTCGTCGCCGTGCTTGTAGTGCTGGATGGGCCTCGCGGGTGTGGGCGGCGTGAAGCGCCGCTGCCTCCCGAGGTGCAGGTGGCGCCGCCCGCGCCCCCTGCGGCGCCGCAGAAGGCCGCCCGCAGCCCGCAGCCGGCAGAGAGGCCCCGCCCCAAGCGCCGCCGACGGCATCGGCGCGCACGGAAGCACCATCACCGAAAAGCAGCCGTGCCGCAGGCGGCACCCGTTCCACAGCGACCGGCGCCCGCGCCGGCCCCTCCAGCGCCGAACCCCGCACCCTCGCCCGAGTTCTTCTGAGCCGCGGGCTGCCCCCCGCCCCCTGCCCCTGCGGGCTGCCCCCTGCGGGCTGCCCCCTGCCGGCCGCCCTCTGCCGGCTGCCCTCCGCGGGCTGCGGGCTGCCCTCTGCGCCCTACGCAGCTTCAGCCGGCGAGCGTCCTGCTCTCTTCGCCTCGATATCCCGCAGCTGGTCGTCGATCCAGTGGCCGGGGTCGCGCTCGCGGATGATGTTCTTCAGGCCCTCGGCCCGCCAGAAGCGCTCCTCCGCGGACATCGTCAGGGCCCGGTGGATGGCGTCGGCCTGGTCCTGGATGTCGAACGGGTTGACCGACAGGGCGAACTCGCCCAGTTCCTCGTGCGCGCCCGTGTTCTCGCTCAAGAGCGACACGCCGTGGCGCTCGTTCGCCAGCGGGCCTTCCTTCGCCACGAGGTTCATGCCGTCGAACATCGCATTGACGATCAAGAGGTCGTAGTGCTTGTACGCCGCGATCGCCTCCGAGAGGTTCTCGCGCAGGCGAAGGTCGATCGGCATCCAGTCCGGCGTCCCGTGGCGGTGGTTCACGACCGCCACGAGCGCCTCGATCTTCTCGAGGTACTCGGCGTACTCGGGCACGTCCTGCCGCGACGGGATCAGGTGCGCGATGAACGTGACCTGCTCGCTGAACTCCGGGTGCTGTTCGAGGAAAAGGTCGAAGGCCGTGAACCCGCGCAGGATGTTCTTTGACAGGTCGGCGCGGTCGACGCGCACGATCAGGTGCTCGCGCCGGCGCCGCAGCACCTCGCGCTCGTACTGATGCACGGCGGGCTGCTGGGCGTTGCGCAAGAACGACGGCGCCGAGATCGGCAGCGGGTAGTGGCGCACCCACACGTCGCGGTCCTCGAAGCGCACGATCCCCTCGTCCTCGTCCACGTCGAGGTGGAACAGCTCGCGGCAGCAGAGCAGAAAGTTGCGCCGATACGCCTGCGTGTGGAAGCCGATGATGTCGTTCGAGAGCAGACCCTCGTAGATGTCCTCGCGCATGTCGCGCGGAAGCACGCGCCAGTAGTCCGGCTGCGTCCACGGGATGTGGATGAAGTGGTGCAGCAGCAGGTTGGGGCGCGCGCGCCGCAGGACCTTGGGCGCCGTGTAGAGGTGGTAGTCGTGCAGCATCACGAGCGCGTCGTCGCGGTCGCCCACCTCGTCCAGCACGGCGTTCGCGAGATCCTCGTTCACGACCGTGTAGCCCTGCTCGTACGCCTGGATCTCGTTGCGGCGGATGTCCGGAGCATTGGAGAGATCCCAGAGGTAGTGCTGGATGAACCACAGCAGCGGGTTGGCGATGACGTTGTAGAACATGTCGTACGCGTCGGGATCGGACTGCACGAGCCGGATCCGGTACGTGAGGTCATCGACTTCGCAGTCGAACGCCTTGCCGCCGTGGTGGCGGCTCATCTGCGCGTCCTCGTCGTTCATGGCCGATGCGATCCAGAGGGCGTCGCGGTGCTCGACGAGCCCGCGCAGCGCGGTGACCAGCCCGCCCCCGCCGCGCATCGCGCGCAGCTCCCCGTCCTCGCCGCGCTCGAACGTGGCGGGGCCACGGTTGGAGACGAGGATCAGAGGAGGGTCAGCCATCGCGCAGGCCCCGGAAGATGCCGAGCCAGTCGCGCAGCAGCCGCGGGGTGAGGAAATGCTTGCGCACGTGCTCCTTGCCCGCGCGGCCGAGCTTCTTTCCGAGCTCGGGCTCCTGGAGGATGCGGAGCGTGCGGTCGGCGCAGTCCTCGGCGTTCGAGACGAGGAAGCCCGTGGTGCCGTCCTGCACCTGGAGTGGGATGCCGCCCACGTCGCCGCCGATGAACGGGCGCGCCTTCCAGAGCGCCTCCGAGACGGTCAGGCCGAAGCCCTCGCGCGTGGACTTCTGGATCAGCACCTCGGCCTGCGACTGGAACGCGTTCACCTCGATCGACCCGACATTGTTGAGGTTGTTGAGGATCTTTATGTCCTGATCGCCGTCGGCGTATTCGAGCGTGGAGTTGAAGAACTCCCAGCCCTCGGGGTCGTCGGTGGCCATCGAGCCGACGAGCGCGAGCTGGACCTCGGGCATCTGCTCGTTCACGATCCGGTAAGCGTCGATCACACCGAGCGGGTCCTTCCACGGGTCGAAGCGCGAGACCTGGCACATGAGCGGCCGGTCGACGTCGATGCCGAACTGGTCGCAGACGAACGCCGCGTCCTCGGGCGACAGCGCCATGTTCTTCGGCGACAGCGGGTCGATCGCCGGCGGGCAGATGTGCACCGGGCCGGTGCCGTTGCCGTTGGCGAGGTTCGCGGGGACGTACTCCTGCAGGTGGAAGACCGAGCCGTCGTAGCCCTCCATCTCGGGGGCGAGGCGCTCGATCGTGGGCGGGTGCGGCGTGGACAGGTCGATGTGGCAGCGCCAGATCCAGCTGGCGGCCTTCTCGGGAACATGCCGTCGCATCAACAGCGGCTGCGGGTCGTGCACGATGCAGACGTCCCAGTCGCCCGACATCTGCTGAGCGTTCATCTCGTTGTAGTCCTCGTACACGCGCCACTCGCCCGGCGACAGGTCGAGCGGGTTGCCCTGGAGCGCGTTGTGCATCAGCTTGGTCGCGTTGAAGAACTCCTCGCGGCCGATGATCACCTGCCACTCCGCCTCGATGCCGACGTCGCGCATCAGCGGCACGAGGGTGTAGAGGATCTCCGAGACGCCGCCGCCGAACGCGGTAGCCGACAGGTGGAGGACCTTCAGTCCCTTGAGGTCCTCGGCCAGCTGGCGGATGTCCTCGATCAGGTCGCGGCCCACGAGGTGGGTGTAATCCGCCAGCGTCTTATGGCCTACGCCGACCGGCTGTAGCAACGTCGCTCCTTCTTCGCTGGCTGTTCGGCCCGCAGGCTACTCGGCCGAGTAGTCGAGTTGCTTCGTCAGCCGCATGGTCCCGTCGGCGTATTCGTAGCTGTCGACGGTGGCTCGGATGAGCGCCAGGCTGAGGTCGCGTTCCTCGTCGGAGACCGTGGGCAGCTCGTCGCCGCTCACGCCCAGCCCGAGCGAATCGTCGCCCACGTCGAACGTGAACACGAGGCGCGACTCGCTCGCGTCCGGACGCGAGCTCATCCGCCTCTCGCCGCCCCTGAGGTAGGTGGCCGCCTCGGTGATCGCCAGCTTGAGGTCGGCGACCTCCTCCGGCGCGAGCGGCGACAGCCGGCAGACGGCCGAGAGGGCAAGCCGCGCGAGCACCACGTAGTCGGGCTTCGCGGGGACCGTGAGCGAGACGGTGCGGCCGTTTGACTCGGAGGCTTCCATCCGTGCGGAACCCTAACGGACGGGAGGCAGCCCGCAGCCCGCAGCCCGCAGACGCTCGACACCGTCGTCGATGGCGGAAAGGACCTTCTCGTGCAGCTCGCCATTCGCGCTCGCCACGACCGACATCTGGTACTCGCCGCCCGAGCCCAGCAGGCGGCGGTCGGAGAGCGAGCGGCCGTTAGCGTCGGTCACGACCGCGCCGGCCTCCTCGAGGATCAGGACGGACGCCGCCAGGTCGTACGGCGAGTTGTTGAGCAGCTCGCCGCCGCCTACGCGCCGGAACTCGGCGTCCATGCCCGGCACCTCCTCCACGAGCCGCGGCCCCGGCTCCACGTAGCAGTCGAGCTGGCCGGTCACGAGCCGCGTCATGTCGAAAGCCGCCGAGCCGAGGTCGAACGTGGCGCCACCCACCGACGACGCGTCGATCAGCTCCGCGAGCACCTCGACGGTGGGGCGTGCCGGGCGGCCGCGGAAGCCGTAGGTCCAGAACATGCGATCGAGCCGCGCGTTGGCGCCGAGCCGCACCTCCGGCCCCTCGACGAGGCCCCTGCCGCGCTCGGCCAGGAAGACGACGCCCGACGGGATCTCCACCACGCAGCCGATCTCGACCTCGCCCATCGTCACGTCGTCGCGGTGCGGCGCGAGTGCGATCGACACGCAGCACGACTCGAGCCCCGCCATCGCCGGACGCGTGCCGTCGATCGGATCGACCACGAGGACGTGGTCCCCGTCGCCCACGAGACCGCGGTCCTCCGAGTAGAAGCACAGGCCCGGGGCGCGCTCCCGAAGCCACGGCTCGATCAGGTCCTCGGCCTCCTCGTCGATCTTGAAGGTGACGTCGCCGCCCGCCGCGAGCTGGTCGGCATGCGCGCGCCCCGCGTGCGACCCCAGCAGCGGCAGGACCCGCTCGCGCAGCGCGAGCGCGAGATCGCGGACCACGTCGCGCATTACTTGCCGGTGGCGGGCTTCTCGGGCCGCGTGCCGAGGGTGACGGTGAGCGTCTTGCGCTGCTTGTTGCGGATCACCTGGAGCGCGATCTTCTGGCCCGGCTCGTGCTGGGCCACCAGATTCGTGAGCTCGGCCGAGCCCGTGATCCTGTGGCCGTCGAGCGCCACGATCACGTCACCGCCCACCGGGATCCCCTCCTGGCCCTCGAACGTGATCTTGTCGCTGCCGCCCTTGAGCCCGGCGTCGGCGGCCGGGCCACCCGACTCGACCGAGGCGACGAGCGCGCCGTCGTGCACCGGCATGCCGAGCCGCTCGGCGAGCTGCGGAAAGAGGTCCTGGGTCGAGACGCCGAGGTACGCGTAGTCAACGTGCCCCTTCTCGCGCAGCTGCCCAAGCGAGCGCTTGACGGTGTCGGCGGGAACCGCGAAGCCCACGCCCTCGCCGCCGCCGCCGGTGGACTCGATCTGCGAGTTGATGCCGATCACGCGCCCGTGGGAGTCGAGCAGCGGTCCTCCCGAGTTGCCGTGGTTGATGGCGGCGTCGGTCTGGATCGCGTTGCCGATCTGAAATTGGGTGAGCGAGTCGATGTCGCGGTTCGTGGCCGAGATGACCCCGACCGACAGCGACTGGTCCTGCCCGAACGGGCTGCCGATGGCGGCCACCGGCGCGCCCACGACCAGGTGCGCCGAGCTGCCGAACCGCAGCGGCGTGAGCGTGAGCCCGGCCGGGTTGATCTTGAGCAGCGCGACGTCGGCGTTGAGGTCGTCGCCCACCACCTGGGCCGGGACGCGGTTGCCGTCGGCGAAGCTCACGTACACCGCACTCGGCTTCTGGAGCCCGGGCGGGTCGCCGCGCACCACGTGGGCGTTCGTGGCGATGTAGCCCTGGCCGTCGAGCACGAAACCGGAGCCGAGGCCGCCGCTGCCGCCGGGCTTGCCCTGGTCGGCGATGACGGTGACCACGCCGGGCGCGAGACGCTTGTAGATGCCGGCGGCGTCGAAGCCGCCGTTGCGGCCGAGGCCCTCGACCACGTTCACCTTCGTGCGCGTGACCTTCACGGGGCCGTTCGGCGTCACGTCGGGCTGGGCGGTGGTCGAACTCGACGACGAGTCGCTCTTCAGCGAGCAGCCCGACAGCGCGAGCGCCGCGAGCAGCGCCGCGACGGCGGGCGCGCGATACGTCATGCGTCGTGCCCGTTCGAGGCCGCGGGGAGCCTGAGCGTGAACGCAGTCACGCCCGGCCGCGACTTCAGCGCGATCCGGCCGCCCATGCGCTCCGCCAGCTCCTTGGCGATGGCGAGTCCGAGGCCCGAGCCGCGCGCCGTGTCGATCGTGAAGAAGCGCTCGAACACCTGGCCCTGCGCAACGGGCGCCACGCCCGGCCCCTTGTCGCGCACGGTGATCTCGGCGAGTCCGTTCTGTCGTGCGGCGATCACTGTGACGGGAGTTCCCTCGGGCGTGTGCCGGAGGGCGTTGTCGAGCAGGATACGCATGATCTGGATGACCCGTTCGCGGTCTGCGAGCGCCTCGACCGGGTCCGCGGGGATCCGCAGGCGGAGCTTGGTCCGGTGGTTCGTGAGCGCCGGCTGGAACTCGGCCGAGACGGCGCCCGCGAGCTCGCCGAGGTCGATCGACTCGCGCCGGACGTCGAGCGAGCCGGCGTCGAGGCGCGACAGGTCGAGCAGGTCCACGGCGAGCTTCTGCAGGCGGTCGACCTGCTCGCGCATCGTCTGTAGGAACTCGGCGCGCGTGGCCTCGTCGAGCTGCTCGTCCTGGAGGAGCTCCACGAACCCGCCCAGCGAGAAGATCGGCGTGCGCAGCTCGTGCGACGCGTTCGCGATGAACTCGCGCCGCGCGCCGTCCACGCGCGCGAGCTGCTCCTGCATCTCGTTGAACGCGCGCGTGAGCCGGCCGAGCTCGTCGTCGGTCTCCACCGGCAGTGGCTCGACGGTCTCGCCGGCCGCCACACGTCGCGCCGCGCGCTCGAGCCGCGTGACCCGCCGCGCGCTGCGACTCGCTACGAGCCAGCCGCCCAGGAGCGCCACCACGAGCGCCACGCCGCTCGCCACGAGCAGCCGGTCCCTCACGAGGTGAACGGCCTGCGCGGCGTCGCCGAAGTCGCGCCCGAACTCCACGACCCAGCCCGGGGATCCGGCGGACCAGATCGGCACTGCCACCTCGCCGCGGTGCGCGACGATGGTCGAGACCGGCGGCGCCTTGCGGGGTCCGCTCAGCGCTCGCGCGGCGAGCGCGTAGTCCGGGGTGACCGGCGCGCTCTGGTTCGAGTCGCTGATCACGTAGAAGCGCGGCCTCGTCTCCCTCGACGACTGCTGGATGCCGAGCAGCGTCACGCGCGCGCCCGAGTCGTCGGACATGCCGCGCACGATCTCGTCCACCTTCCTGCCGGTCACCGGCTGTCCGATCACGCTCTGCAGGCGTGGCGTCTCGCGCACGGCGGCGGCGCGCAGGTCGCCGAGCTTCTGGTCCTGGATCTTCGTGTCGAGCTGCGGGAGGAACACGAAGATGACGACGGCCAGAGCCAGCGCGGTGACCGCGAAGAAGAGGAGGGCGAGCCGGTTGCGCAGTGAGCGCGCGCGCATCAGCGGTCGCGGAAGTGGTAGCCGACCCCGCGCACGGTGAAGATCAGCTCAGGCTCCTTCGGGTCGCGCTCGATCTTCTCGCGCAGGTGGCGTATGTGCACGTCGATCGTCCTCGGGTCGCGGTAGGCGGCGTCGCCCCAGAGACGCTCGAGCAGCATCGTGCGGCTGAAGACGCGCCCAGGTGACCGAGCGAGGATGGCGAGTATCTCGAACTCGACGTAGGTCAGCTTGACGGGCTCGCCGCGGACCTCGACGTGCCGCTTCGCGAAATCCATGCGCAGGTCGCCGAACTCGATCGGCGCGTCGGCCTGGTCACCATTGCGGCGCAGATCGGCGCGCCGCAGCACCGCCTTCACGCGGCTGCGGAACTCGCGCATCGAGAACGGCTTGGTGATGTAGTCGTCCGCGCCGAGCTCGAGCCCGAGCACCTTGTCGAACTCCTCCGTCTTCGCGGTGAGCATGATGATCGGCACCGCGCTTCGGGCGCGCAGCGCCTTGCACACCTCGAACCCGTCGACCTGCGGCAGCATCACGTCGAGCACGACGAGGTCGAACGCGCCGTCACGGAAGCGTTCGAGCGCCTCCTGCCCCGTGGTGGCAGGGACGACGTCGTACCCCTCCTTGCGCAGCGGATACGTCAGCAGCGTCTGGACGGCTTGCTCGTCGTCAACCAACAGGATTCTCGGAGCTTGCGCGCCCATGACATTCCCCTTAACTCCCCAGATTGTAGGTTGGAGCGCGGTGGTCTCCGGAAAGTGATCGAGCCGCGGATCTACCGGGCCGCGTTCCTTCCGGCACTGCTGGTGCTGGTGCTTGTCGCGTTCTCGCTCGAGCCACCGCCCCATGCGCTCGACCAGGGACTCGCCGCGGACACGCTGTTCGAGGGCACGACGGCGATCAACACCGTGCGCTCGATCGTCACGCAGGCGCCGGACCGCAGTGCGGGCAGCGCCGGCGACAAGGCCACCGCACGCCGCGTGACCGCTGCGTTCCGCGACCACGGCTTCACGACCTCCGTCGACCGCTGGAACCAGGACGGCCACGACCTGGAGAACGTGGTGGGCAAGCGGCCGGGCAGCTCCCCTCAGCAGATCGTGGTGCTGGCCGAGCGCGACTCGCACCGCACCCCCGACGCACCCGGCAGCGCCGCCGACACCGCCGCACTGATCGAGTTCGCGCGCACGTTCGAGGGTCGCGCGTCCAACCGCACGCTCGTGCTGGCGTCGGTCGACGGCGGCAGCCTGGGAAGCGCGGGCGCTCAGCGCTTCGCCCAGCAGCTGGGCGGCAACGTCGAGGCGGTCATCGCGCTCTCGGACCTCGGCGCCCACCGCTCGCGCGGGCCGCTGGTGGTCGGCTGGTCGGACAGCACCACGCGTGCGGGGCTCGGACTCCAGCGGACGGTGAACGGGTCGCTGCGCGAGGAGCTCGGCAGCATCCCCGGGCAGGAGGGAACGCTGGCGCAGTTCGCGCGTCTGGCCTTCCCCGTGAGCCCGGGCGCGCAGGCCGTGCTGGTCGACGGCGGCCTCGACGCGGTGCGGATCGCAGGCGGCGGCGAGGTCGGCCCGAAGGGGCCCGGCGCGCTCAGCGACGTGAACGTGGACCGCTACGGTGCGCTCGGCCGCTCGGTGCTGCGGATGATCGCGACGCTCGACGGGACGAGCCGCGAGCCCGCGCGCGGGCAGCTCTCCTACCTGACGATCGCGGGCCAGGTGCTGCCGTCGTGGGTGCTCGAACTGCTGGCGCTCGCGCTCGTGCTGCCTGCGCTCGTGACGTCGATCGACGCGCTCGCGCGCGCGAGCCGCAGGCGCGAGCGGGTGGCGCCGTCGCTCGCCTGGCTGGGGATGGCCGTGATGCCGTTCGTGCTCGCTCTGGTGGTGGCATGGCTGCTCGCGCTGGCGGGCGTGATCGACGACGCGCCGTCGGCTGCACCGGACCCTCGCACCGTCACGCTCGGAGGCGGCGCGATAGCCGCGCTCGTGGTCACGCTGCTCGTGGCCGTGGGCGCCTGGCTGATGCTGCGGGCCTGGGGGATCCGCGACGGCGCTGCCGCAGCCGCCCCCGGCGCGGGCTGCGTCGCGTCGCTCGCGCTCGCACTGCTGGTGCTGCCGATCGCGGTGCTCAACCCGTTCGCGGCGCTCGTGCTCGTGCCGGCCGTCCACCTGTGGATGCTCGCCACGCTCACCGACCCGTCCGCGCGCCTGCGTATCGCGATGTACGTGATCGGCCTCGTCCCGATCGTCGCCGTGATCGCCTACTACCTCTGGCAGCTCGGCCTCTCGCCCGTGCGCGGGGCCTATTACCTGCTGCTGCTCGTGACCGGCAACGAGACCGGAGTGACGACCACGCTGGCCCTGATCGCGCTGCTCACGATCGCGGTCAGCGTGGGCGCGATCGTCATCGCGCGCGTCCGCGCCGGTGTGCCGACAGGGCGTCGCGGCAAGCGCGCCGAAGAGCCGCGGCGGTCGATCTTCGGACCCGGCGGCCACGCCGGCCCGGGCTCGATCGGGTCGGAGATCGGGACCGGGCGGCGTTAGACGGTCCCGGGTGCCGCAGCCCGAGCGAGGGTGCGGACGCTGCGTCAAAGCCTGAGCTATAGGCGCCGTTTCTGACCAGACCCCTTCGCGCGGCGACGACTTCCGCTCCGAACGAGATGCTGCGGCGTGGCCCCCCGCGCTCTAGTAGCGCGGCGTGTAGAACCGCGACGCGCCGGCCAGGCCGGCG
>JAICJV010000033.1 GCA_025928265.1 Thermoleophilaceae bacterium | reverse complement strand
GCGCAGCCCCAGCGTCCGGCGCGCGCTGGTCGGCGTCGCGCTGTTTGTGCCCGGCCTCGTCTTCGGTGGCAAGTTCTGGTTCGGCGATCAGTCCGCGTCGGGCGGGCTCGCTGCCGGCGGGGGCATCGCGGGGACGATGCTCATGTTCGTGGGCATCACCCTGGCCGCGCCGTTCGTGATCATGCCGATCGTGCGCATGCTCGCGCGACCGCTGCGGCGAGTCGCGCCGACGGGCGGCCGGCTGGCGGCCGACGCCACGCGCTCGAACCCGGCCCGCACGGCGGCGACCGCCGCCGCTCTCACCATCGGGCTGTCGGTCATCGTCGTGAACGGCGCCATGTCGGCGAGCTTCATCGGAACGATCAACGACCAGGTCGACACGATGTACGCGCGCGACTTCACGGTCACGCCCGTGGGCACGACGATCGAGACCGCCGTCGGGCAGACGATGGCGCCGGGCGTCAGGCGCGACGTGGCCGCATTCCCGGGCGCCGGCGTGGTCACGCCGCTGCGGGGGGAGATGTTCGACTTCCCGCGGGGCGGCGGCTCGCGCGCGGGACTCGGCATGGGCGTGGATCCCGCCGACTACCCGAAGGTCGACCGCACACCCATACGCGGAGCCGGCCGGGCGGAGGCGTTCGCGGGCCTGGCGGGCGGCGGCGTGATCGTCAGCCGCGTCTATGAGAAGGCGGCACGGCTTTCCGTCGGCAGCTCCCTAGTCCTGCGCGGGCCGGCGGGCACGCACCGCGCGCGCGTCAGCGGAGTGCTCAACTCCATGGAGGGAGGCGGGCAGCAGACCATGCTGATGTCACTCGGCACGATGCGTGCGGTGTTCGGCCCCGCGGGCGCGACCCAGTTACTGGTGAAGGCGGCGCCGGGCGCCGACGCGGCCGCACTCGGGCGGCGCATCGATGCGTATCTCCAGCGCAGCCATCCGAACCTCGAGGCGATCTCGACGGCCGAGACCAAGAGCCGCATCCGGGACGAGGTGAACCAGCAGTTCAACCTGTTCAACGCGATTCTCGCGATCGCCGTCGTGGTGAGCCTGCTCGGCGTGATCAACACGCTCGCCATGTCGGTGATCGAGCGCACCCGCGAGATCGGCGTGCTGCGCGCGCTCGGCTCGTCGCGCTGGCAGGTCCGCCTCACGATGCTGGACGAGTCGCTCCTGATCACGACAGCAGGTGCGATCGCAGGCATCGGGATCGGTGCGCTGATCGCCTACGTCTGGGTCTCCGGGCTCGACTCGCTGCTGCCGGGCATCACCTTCCACTTCCCGGTGACCGCGGTTGCGGCGATCGCGCTGGCCGCGGTGGTGCTGGGAGTGCTCGCGGCGATTCTTCCCGCACGCCGGGCCGCGCGGCTCAAGCCGGTCGAGGCGCTGAGCTATGAGTGACCCGGCGCCGCAGCGGCGCCAGGGCGTCCCCAACCACAAGTTCCCCGTCCACCGCTTCAGGCGGCGTTCGCCGGGCTCTCCGACGACGACCCCGCCGGCATCACGACCTATTCGATCCTCGGCGCCCGCTGCGGCTATGAGGGCGATCGCTGATGTGAGAGCGTTCATCGGACCAAGGGAGGAACTGCCATGACTCACCCACTCGAGTTCGACGTCGACTACCCGGACCGCGACCTCAACCGCCTGACGAGCGCGCTGCGGATCTTCACGGTCATCCCGATCGCGATCGTGCTCGGTTCGATCGGAGGTTCCACGACCATCACGACCGGGGCGCACACGACCACGATCGCCGCCGGGGGCTCCGGGCTGCTCGTGCTCCCGCCGCTCCTGATGATCCTGTTCCGCCAGAAGTACCCGCGCTGGTGGTACGACTTCAACCTCGAGCTGCTGCGGTTCGAGAACCGTGTGGGCGTGTACTTCGCGCTGATGGACGATCGCTACCCGTCGACGGACGAGCGCCAGGCGGTGCGGCTCGATGTCCCGTATCCCGACGCGACGCGTCTCAATCGCTGGCTCCCGCTCGTCAAGTGGCTGCTCGCGATCCCGCACTACATCGTGCTGTTCTTCCTCTACATCGGCGCGTTCTTCGCGCTGATCGGCGCGTGGTTCGCGGTCCTCTTCACCGGGCGCTACCCGCGCGGGATCTTCGACTACCTGGTGGGCGTGGGGCGCTGGACGAACCGCGTGACGGCATACGCGTTCATCATGGTCACCGACGAGTACCCGCCGTTCCAGCTGCGTCCGTAGGGAGGCCGCGCGGGTCAGCGGATGTCGCGCCGCTCGAGCAGCAGCGCGCCGACTGCTGCGAGCCCCACGCCCGTCAGGGCGAGCCCCGCGGCCGCGAGTGGGTCGAGCCCGTCCGCCAGCGGCGAGTCGTAGTACCGGAACGCCGACGCCCAGCGCACCGGCTCGACGTCGCGCGCGATCTTCCCGAGCAGGTCGATCACGTACATGGCGATGAGCGTTCCCGTGGCGACCGCGGTGACGGCGGCGGGGCGGCGCAGGGGGCCCGTGGCGAGTGCGGCCAGTCCGGCGAACAGCATCGCGAGCGCCCACACGCCCACGAGCGCGGCAACCAGGCGCCCGAGCGGCAGGCCGCTGCCCGCGATGGCGCCGGCGATCCACGACGCGGTGCCGAGCACCGCGAGGATCACGGCGGACATCGCAGCCGCGGTGGCGAGAGCGCTCGCGACGAGCACCCGGCGGGAGACCGGTGCCGCGAGCAGCGTGTCGAGGTGCCCGGCCTCCTCGGCCGACGCGATCGCGCTCGTGATCACACGCACGGCGAAGAACGACAGCGCCAGCGGCACGATCAGGCTGAACATCTCGGCGTCGAGATAGGCGGCCACGTTGTTCAGCTCGCCGATGCCGAACGCCTCCTTCAGCCCGCGGGGGTAGCTGCGGACCGCCTTGGAGATCGAGCCCTCGATCGACGGCCAGATCGCCACGATCAGTGCGGACATCGCCCCCAGCGACCCACCCCAGGAGAGCGGCGCGCGGCGGCGATCGCGCATCCCGCGTCGCACGAGCGTTCCGAACACCGACAGCGCGGGCTGCGGCGTCAGGTCGCGCCGGGCGCCGGCAGCGGCTTCGACGCGGGTCGTCATCGCGGGCCGTGCTCGCCGTAGAAGGTCAGGAAGATCTCCTCGAGGCTCGGGTGGGTCAGCTCGATGTCCACCAGCTCGTGCCGCGCAGCGGCCTTGATGACGGCGTCGAGGTTGCTCTGTGCCTTGAACGCGATCCGGTTGCCCGACCGCTCGAGCTCGGTCACCCCGGCAATCGCGGCGAACTCCGCGGCGTCGACCGGCCCGCTGAACTCGAGCGTGACGTGGCGGTAGGCGCGCTCGGTCAGATCGGCCACCTCCTCCACGTCGACGAGCCGGCCGTGGCGGATGATCCCGACGCGGTCGCAGACCCGCTCCACCTCGTCGAGGTCGTGCGATGAGAGGAAGACGGTGCCGCCACGCTCGCGTGCCTCGCGCACCACCTTCAGGAACTCCTCCTGCATGAGCGGGTCCAGCCCGCTCGTCGGCTCGTCGAGGATCAGCAGCTCGGGCTCGTGGAACATCGCCTGAACGAGTCCGACCTTCTGGCGGTTGCCGCGCGACAGCTCGGCGAGCGGGCGGTCGAGGTCCGCCTCGAAGCGCTCGGCCAGGTCACGCGCGCGGCCCAGATCGGAGATGCCGCGCAGGCGCGCGAACAGATCGATCACCTCGCGCCCGGTCAAGCGCGCGTCGTATGCGAAGTCGCCCGGGAGGTTGCCGGTGCGCGCGCGTATCCGCAGCGTGTCGCGCCGGCTGTCGAGCCCGAAGACCCGCGCGCTCCCCGACGTCGGGTGCAGCAGATCGAGCAGGGTCCTGATGGTGGTGGTCTTGCCCGCGCCGTTCGGCCCGAGGAAGCCGAATACCTCGCCCGCCTCGACGGTCATCGAGACCCCGTCGATCCCGCGGGACTCGCCGTAGGTCTTGGTCAGCTCCGCTGTCTCGATGACGGGCGTCACTGGGCCGCTCACGGTATCGCGGGCGTCGGAGCCGACCTCGAGTTCGAACAACCCTCCAGGACGCAGCGAAGCCGAGCAAAACGGTCCTCGTTACCCGAGCCACCAACTCCTCGACCGGCTCGAGCGCATGGCGCGGCGCATGCGGGCCTGAGAATCCCGGCGCGCGGCCCTTCTTTTCCGCGCGCCCTGAAGGGGTTAGCGTCGTGACATGCGCGATCCGACGCTCACGGCGGCGCTCGACGCGTTGCAGGCGGGGAGCTTCTCGGCGCTCGTCTGGGACGAGCGCCTGAGGGTCGCCGGCATCACCGACGACGCGCTCCAGATCCTGCGGCTCGGCACGGACGAGCTCGAGCCGCCACTCGGACGGCACATGTTCTCGCCCGAGTGGGTCGCGCTGATGATGAGCTCGCAGGGGGGCGTGACGCTCGATTGCCAGCGCGCCGTCTTTCGTCATCTGGCGCCCGCCGTCGTGGCGGCCGAGCCCGACGCCGCCGCATTGCGCGACGCGATCGACCCGCGCCTGCACGACCTGCTGGACGGCGTCGAGCCGGCGCCGCTGCCGCCACTCTGGAGCACCCGCCTGCACGTGAACTTCGGCGACCGCACCACGCCGCTCGACGTCCTCGTGGTTGCGCTGCGCGACGCGCACGGCCGCGCCGTCGGAGGTGCGACGGTCTCGAAGCCCGGCCTCGGCGGGGCCGCGCTGGCGATGCTCGCCACGGGCGACCCCAAGCTGTTCGACCGGATGCTGCGCCTCCTCGAGCCCGCGCGGCGGCCGGCGGCGATCCTGTTCGCCGACCTCGAGTCCTCCACGCCGCTCGGGCGCCGCCTCTCCACGCACGCCTATTTCGCGCTGTTGCGGCGGCTGTTCTGGCGCGCCGACCGCTCGGTGGTTGAGGCGGGCGGCATCGTGGGCAACCACGTGGGCGACGGCGTGAGCGCGTACTTCCTGGCCGAGGACGCGGGCGGCGAGTCGGCCGCCGCGCGCGCGTGCATCGCGAGCGCCGCCGCACTGCGCGAGGACGCCGCCATCGCGGCCGAGCGGAGTCACCTCGACACCTCGCAGGTCGTGCTTCGGATCGGCCTCCACTGGTGCGCGGGCGCATACATCGGGCGCCTGCTCACGAGCGCCCGGACCGAGGTCACCGCGATGGGGGACGAGGTGAACGAGGGCGCGCGGATCGAGGCGTGCGCGACCGGCGGCCGCACGCTGGCGTCGAAGGCTCTGATCGAGCGGCTCGAGCCGCTCGATGCCGCCGAGCTGGGACTCACGCACGACGAGATCTCCTACACGGCGCTGGGCGACCTGCCGGGCGCGCCCGAGAAGGCGCGGCGCGATGCTCCGATGCTGTCCGTGGCCGAGCTCTACGCGCCCGCGCCGACACCCGCATAGGTGCGGAGGGCGTCGAGGTCACGGACGACGAGCTCGCGCCGGTGCGTCTCGATCCAGCCGAGCCCGCGCAGGGTGTTGAGTGCCTTGCTCACGGCCTCGCGTGACGATCCCGTCCAGCCCGCGAGCTCCTCCTGCGTCAGCGGAAGTGTGATGGCGACGCCGTCGCTGGACGTGCTGCCGTAGCGCTCGCACAGCTCGAGCAGGCGGCGCGTCACGCGCCCGAGCACGTCGTGCGCGCCGAGCGTGGCAAGGTCGCTGTCCGCCTGGCGCTGGCGTCCGGCGACCACGCGCAGCACCGCCCTTCCGATGCCGGGGCGGTCGACCACGAGGCGCTGGAAGTCGCTCGCGGCGAGCGCCAGCGCCACGACGGGCTCGAGGGCCGCGACATCCGCCGAGCGGCGCCCGCCGTCGATTGCGCCGAGCTCGCCGACGAGGTCACCGGGGCCCCGGAAGCCGAGCACGGCATCGCGCGCGTCGGCGGTTGCCGCGGCGATCTTGACGCGGCCCTCGAGCAGCACCAGGACACCCGCCGAGTCGTCGCCGCGGTGAAGCATCACGCACCCCCGTGGGTACTCGCGCCGGATCGCCGTCTGCTCGAGCGCGGCGCGGTCGCCTGTGTCGAGCAGAGAGAGGAAGTCCGGCGTCGAGTCCATCGCTCGTGAGCCTAAACGGGCGAATGTGGCGGATTCCACACTCTGGGCGCGGAGGAATCCGTGGAGCGCCGACCAGGACGCGCTTACCGTGCTCGCATGTCTCAGTTCATCCAACATCCAGCGGAGTCGCTCAAGCTGTCCTTCGCCGCGCGCAGGGCAGCCTGGCTCCTGTCGCTCGCCGTGCTCGTCGCGGCCGCCGCCGTCGCGGTGGCCCTGCTCGTGTCGAACGGCGACAGCAACTCCAGCGCGGCGGCGCCCGCGGCGACCGGCGTGATCCTGCACAGCCAGCCGGCAAGTCGCCAGCGCGAGGTTCTCCCCAACCCGCAGCAGATCCGCCGCGGCGTGATCCCCGGGCCGCGTCCGTTCCACGGCGGTGGCTTCACCGAACGCTTCAACGGCGGGCCTGACGAGGGAACGGCCGGCAACTGACGCCGGCGGTCGCAGGGCGCCAGGCGGCGCGGGTCTGCGGGGGCCCGCGCCGCCGTGTGTAGTTGCCTCATCACCTGTCTGCGGGCGCGGGGCGGCTCGATCTCTAGAGTCTTCTACTCATGTCGACTCCACCAAATGCACGCAGCGTCAAGATCTCCGACGACGAGCGCGGGGGCTGGTCATCCGACCGCCCACGCCGTGGCGGCGCCGCAGCCGAGCGCCCCGTCGACGTCTCGACGCGCTGCCGCGTGCTTGCCCCTTCGGACACTCTGCGCTACTCGCCGGGCAGCCTGCTCTTCGTGGTCTCGCCCTCACCGGAGCAGCGCGACAAGTTCCTCACGCGCGTACTGGAGACGCAGTCCACGGTGTTCGGTATCGACAAGGTGCGCGCGCTGGTGTCGGGCCGCGTCCCCGCCGACCAGGAGGAGGACCAGGCCGTTCAGCTGCTCGACAAGGCGGTGGCCAAGCGGCTCGAGGCGGGCGAGACCGTGGTGCTCGCGGCCGACACGCTCGGCGCCGAGGAACGCGACCGCTACGTGCGCATGGCGCACCGCTTCCGGCGGCCGCGCCACGTGCTGCTGCTCGATGCGCCGCGTGACCAGGTCTCCGACGACGATCGCGGCCCGCTGAACGACCTGCGCCGCCGCCTCGACGCCGGTCAGCTCGGCGCCGAGGGCTTCCAGACCGCCCTCCGCCTGGGCGGCTCCGCGATCGGCGAGGTCAAGCGGGTGGTCTTCCGCCCGCCGCCGCAGGACGACTAGCGCCCCTCGCGCGACGCCCCTCAGCGCTTGTGGCGCTCGATCGCGTCGCCGATCAGCCAGAACATCGGCGGCCAGAGACCGACGAACATGGCGCGACGCTCGGCGTTACCACGGGCTGCCTCGTCGACGGTCTTCGCGCGGACCCACAGCCCGAGGCAGAACCACACGAAGCCGAGCGACGTGACGTGGAGGTGCCAGCCGCGCAGGCCGAGCTTGTGGAGCTGTTTCCCGAGCACGAACTGCGTCCTACCCGGCAAACCTGCCTCAGAACCCGTTACAGGCCCCGAACGTTGGGTAACGCCGCACCTGATGCGAGTGGGCCCGCTTCAGAGGTTGAGTGCGCTGGCGGGTGCGCCGGTGGGGGTCGCAATCACGTCGTGGAGCTACATCTGGCGGATCACGCCACTCCACCGGCGCGAGATCGAAGGGTCGCTCGACGAGGACATGCCGCCAGAGCTGCCGGCCGCGGTCTCACGCGAGGACGTGCAGATCCCCGAGGACGGGAGCGGCCCGCTCTTCCGGCGCACCTACACCGGCATCGTCGTCAAGCCGTCGTGCACTGCCGCGGAGATCATGGAGGTGATCAGCGCGGATCCGAACAGCGTCGTACCGCTGGCACTGGCGCGCTTTCACAAGACCGAGGGCGAGGCCTGGCGGATGCGGGCCGGCGACGAGTTCCTGATCCGCATGCCGGGCCCGTGGGACGGCCCCGTGCGTGCGATCGAGGTCACGCCGACGTCGTTCCGCTTCGCCACGCTGGCCGGCCATCTCGAGGCCGGTCAGATCGAGTGGCGGGCGAGCGACGACGGCGATCGCCTTGTCTTCCAGGTCGAGTCGCGCTCACGTGCCGGCGACCGCCTCTCCGCTCTCCTGCACGACCGCGCGCGCATGGCCAAGGAGGTCCAGCTGCACATGTGGACGTCGGTGGTCGAGCGCGTGGCGAAGAGGGCCGGCGGCCGCCTGGTCGGCGGCGTGAGCATCGAGACCCGCCGCGTCGACCCCGCGGCGTTCGGCGACTGACCGCTAGCGCTGAAGCGCCCGGCTGAGCTGCGCGATCGGCCTGATGCGCCCGTGCCGCGCCGCGGCGATCGCGGCCGCGGCGGCGTTGGCGCCCGGCCCGCCGTGCACGCCGCCACCGGGGTGCGCCGAGGCGGACCCGAGGAACAGGCCGTCGATCGGCGTCTCGGGGCGCGCCAGGTTCGGCGTCGGGCGGAACACCAGCTGCTGGTAGATCTGCGCTGTCCCGCCGTTCAGGGCGCCGCCGACCAGGTTGCGATTCGCCTGCTCGAATCCCGGCGGCGTGAACACGTGGCGGCCGCGGATCACCGACCGGAAGCCGGGCGCCAGCGCCTCCACCTGCTCCTCGATGCGGTCTGCGAAGAGCGCCGCCTCGCGCTCGTCCCAGCTGCCGGTCAGCTCGCCGCGCGAGTCGCCCACCACGCGCTGGGGCACATGGGTGTAGGCCCACGCGGTCTCCTTCCCCGCCGGCGCGCGCGAGGGGTCGAACGACGCGTACTGGCCGAGCACGAGGTACGGGTTGGCCGGAATCAGCTTGCGGGCGAGCTCCGACGCCTGCAGCGTGAGCGCATCGACGCCCTCGGCGACGTGCACCGTGCCCGCCCCGCGGGCCCGCTCGGCGCGCCATGGGATCGGGCCGTCCAGCGTCCAGTCGACCTTTACGGTGGCGTTGTCGTACTGGAACCGGTCGAGGTCCTCAAGCGTCCGGCGCGGCACCGCGTCGCGTGCCAGCAGCTCGCGGTAGAGCTGCGGCGGGCCCACGTCGGCGATCAGGGCGCGCCGCGCCGGCCAACGCTGATCTGCCGTGACCGCGGCCGTCGCGCGCCCGCCGCTGTACTCGATTCGCTCGACGTGTTGCGAGCAGAGCACCCGTCCGCCCTTGGCCTCGAGGCGCCGGACGAGCGCCTCGGTGAGCTTCCCGGCGCCTCCCTCGGGGACCGGGAAGCCGTGCTGCTGGCCGAGCGAGCAGAGGACCCACCCGAACGTGCCGCTCAGCGGGATCTCCGGGCTGACGTCCGCGTGCAGTGCGTTGCCGGCGAGCAAGCGGGTGCCTGCCTCGCCCCTGAAGTTCTCCTCGCCGAGGCGGCGGACCGGCAGCAGCGAGAACCGCACGAACCGCAGGAACTCGTCGGGGCCGAGCGCCCGCATGAGCCGAAGCACCGGCCTGACCGGCGGGAACGGCGAGAAGAACGCTCCGAGCGCGCCAGAGCGGACCTTCTCCCAGAGCTCGTAGAGCCCGCGCCAGGCGTCGCCGTCGCCCGGCATCGTCTCGTCGAGCGAGCGTGCTGTCTCGTCGATGTCGAGCGCGATCGCCGGGCACGACCCGTCGGGGCCCGGGTGCGCGACGGCGATCCGGCTCGCGATCCAGCGCACGCCCCATCGCTCGAGCTCGAGGCGGCGGATGTGGGGCGAGGCGAGCGCGAACGGGTAGAAGGCGCTGCACACGTCGTTCGTGAAGCCGGGCTCCACGAGCTCGGCGGAGCGCACTGCGCCGCCCGGGTCGCGCGCCTCCTCGAGCACCACGACCTCCCAGCCCTCGTCGGCCAGCAGGTTGGCTGCGACCAGGCCGTTCTGGCCCGCGCCTATGACGACGGCGTCGGCCAACTCAGGCGAGCGCGTCGACGCGGTCGGTTGGGCTGTCGAGCGTTTCCTCAGTCATGTCGCGTCGCCGCAAACTACCCGGCGGCCGAGGCAGGAAACGCTTGGGACTAGGAGAGCGCGCGGCGACTCATCAGGCGCTTCAGCGTGGCGGCGGTTTCGGCATCGCGATCGAGCACCAGGTCGCGCATCATCGACGTGTTCAGCTGCGCCCCCTGGGTGCTGTCCATGAACGAGCCCAGGATCCGCGCGAACTCGAGCGGCCGGTCGAGCTGCGGGAAGTGCCCGGAGTCCTCGAACAGCTCGAGCCGGCTGCCGGGCATGCCCTCGTGCGCGATCTGCGCGTGCTCGACCGGGATGATCCGGTCGCGCTCGCCCCACATGATCAGGGTGGGCATCTTCGAAGCGAGGTAGAGCCTGTCGGAGGCGTTCACACGCTGGCCCGTGGCGTCGATCACAGCGCGGGCGGTGTGGATGAACGCGCTGCGCGCCTCGGCGTTCGAGAGCGACTGGTAGCCGCGCGCGATCTCCGTCATGTCCGGCCCGGCGCGGAAGCCGATCTTGCCGAACGCGCGGGGGATGAGCGAGATCGTCTCGAGCAGCCGGCTGTGGGCCAGCAGCGGCAGCACGAGCTCCGACCCTGGCAGCGTCGCGGCGCGCAGGACCGGGTTCACCTCCCGCCCGAGGCCGCCGCTCGAAACGAGCACGAGCCGTTCGCAGTGCTCGGGGAACTGGTAGGCGAACTGCATCGCGATGCCGCCGCCGAGCGAGTGGCCGACGATCGTCGTGCGCTCGATGCCGAGGCCCACGATCAGGTCGCGCACGCCGGAGGCGAACGCGCCGAGCGAGTAGTCGCCGCGCGGCTTGGCCGACTCGCCGTGGCCGAGCAGGTCCGGCGCGACCACCGTGTGGTCCTCGGCCAGCAGCAACATGGCGTCGTCCCACTGCGCCGCGCGGCCGGCGACGCCGTGGATGAGCACGACCGGCGGGCCCTCCCCGGCGATGTTGAAGTTCACGCGGTGGCCGTGCAGGCGGACCTCGACGCGCTCGATCGTGGGGAGGGCGTGAACGCGCGGCTGCGGTCGGCGCCGTGCCCGCTGCTTGGTGGCGGGGGAGGAGGTGGCGGTCATCCGCCCAGGGTAGTGACCGATCGGTCAGTTCGCGATGGGCGCGGCCGGATCCCCCGCAATTTCCGCATTTGCGGGGGCGCTCTCGATCGAGTAGTGATCGGCGTCGAAGCGGGCGGTGGCCTGGCGGAAGCGCCACGTCCAGTCCGGCCACAGCGTGGCGTTGCGGCCGGTGTCGTCGAGATACCAGCTCGCGCAGCCGGTGTTCCAGACGGTGCCGTCCATCCGCTCGTCGAGTGCTGCGTTGTAGCTCGAGGCCGCGTCCGCGCGGACGTCGATCACGTCGGCGCCGCGCTCGTCCATCTCGCGCAGCGCGGCCATCAGGTAAGCCACCTGCGACTCGATCATGTAGACCATCGAGCTGTGGCCGAGGCCGGTGTTCGGCCCGAGCAGGAGGAAGAGGTTGGGGAAGCCGCTGACGGTCGCGCCCTTGTGCGCGTTCGGGCTTCCGTGCCACTGGTCGTGGAGCAGCCGGCCGTCGCGGCCCTGGACGAGGCGCGAGGCCGGCATGTCGGTGACCTCGAAGCCTGTGCCGAAGATGATCGCGTCCACCTCGCGTTCGACGCCGTCCGCTCCCACCACCGAGTTCGCCCGCACCTCCTCGACGCTGCCCGTCACGAGCTCCACGTTCGGCCGGCGCAGCGCGGGATACCACCTGTTCGACGGAAGGATGCGCTTGCAGCCGATCTCGTAGTCGGGCGTGCCCTTCTCGATCAGGTCGGGCCGTCCCTTCAGCTGCTTCTGCATGTGCCGCTTCGCGGCGAGCTCCGCCACGCCCATCAGCCTGGGGTTCTTCACGAAGCCGAGCACCGCCAGCTCGCGCGTCGCGTAGATGCCGCCGCGCACGAGCTTCTGGAGCGGCGGGAACGCGCGATAGATGCGCCGCTCGAAGTCGTGGATGTCGCGATTCGAGTGGGGGAAGATCCACGGCGGCGTGCGCTGGAACACATGCAGCTGCGCGACATCCGGCTGGATCGCCGGCACGTACTGGATCGCCGACGCGCCCGTGCCGATCGACGCCACGCGCTTGCCGCGCAGGTCGTAGTCGTGGTCCCAGCGCGCCGAGTGCATCGTCTTCCCCTCGAACCGGTCGAGGCCGGGGATGTCCGGAATCCGCGGCTCGGTGAGCGGGCCCATCGCGCCGACCACCACGCGCGCGCGGATCTCGCCACCGGAGGTCGCGACCTCCCACAGCCGCTCGTCCTCGTTCCACGACGCAGCGGTCACCTCGGTGCCCGTGCGGATCTGCGGGCGCACGCCGAAGTCGTCGGCACAGCGGCGCAGGTAATCACGGATCTCCGGCTGGAGCGAGTAGGTCTGGCTCCACTCCGGGTTGGGGGCGAAGGAGAACGAGTAGAGGTGGGAGGGGACGTCGCAGCCACAGCCCGGATACGTGTTGAAGTGCCACGTTCCCCCTACGTCGTCGCCGCGCTCGAGCACGACGAAGCTGCGCTTGCCTTCGCGCTTCAGGTTGATCGCGGCGGCGAGCCCGGAGAAGCCGGAGCCGACGATCGCGACGTCGAAGCTTTCGGTGGTCATCGGGGCGTGTCTCCTCCTGCCCGGTTACGGCGGCGTAACTTACGTACCCGAAGGTTACAACGCTGTAACCTGAGAGGCGCCGATGGCGACGACGACGCGCATGACTGCCGAGGAACGGCGCGAGCAGGTGCTCGACGCGACCAAGGCGCTTGCCGCGAGGGATGGCTTCCACGCGGTCTCGATCGAGGCGGTCGCGCGCGCGGCGGGCATCACGCGGCCGATCGTGTACTCGCATTTCGGCGATTTGCAGGGACTTCTGGAAGCGCTCGTCGAACGCGAATCGGCACGCGCGCTGTCACAGCTGGCCTCGGTGCTGCCCTCGGACCTCGAGCACGGCGATCCGCGCGAGGTGCTGCTGGCCGCCCTGCGCGGCTACCTCGAGGTGGTTGCATCCGACCCGGACACCTGGCGCCTGATCCTGATGCCCACCGAGGGCGCTCCGGAGATCCTGCGCGAGCGCATCGCCGGCGGGCGCGCAGCGGTGGTCGCGCATCTCGCGCAGAACGCGGCCACGGGGTTCGGCAGCGGGCGCTCGCCCGACCCTGAGCTCACCGCGCGCATGCTGTCGGCCACCTCCGACGCCGACGCGCGCCTGCTGCTGGACGACCCCGAGCGCTTCCCCGTCGAGCGCCTTCTGGCGCATACGCGCTGGATCCTGGAGCAATTCCGCTTCGGCGGGGCGCCCTGACCAGCAAGAATTCGAATCGCACCCGAGGAGAGGCAGGCACAGACCGATGGCCACCACGACCGCCGACAGCACCGCAGAAGCGCGCCGGCAAGTCGAGATCCCGTCCAAGCGGGTGACCCCGAGCCAGATCGAGGCGCTCTCCCAGCGAGTGGTCTGTGGCGGCGAGCGCGAGATGGTCGAGGTCGAGCAGCCGTTCACCGGCAAGCCGCTCGGCTGGGTGCCGAAGAGCAGGCCCGAGGACGTCGACGCGGCGTTCGAGCGTGCCCGGGCGGCGCAGCGCGAGTGGCGTCAGACCAGCTTCGCCGAGCGGAAGGCGATCCTGCTCCGCTTCCACGACCTCGTGATGGAGCGCCAGGACGAGCTGCTCGACCTGCTCCAGCTCGAATGCGGCAAGGCACGCCGTCACGCCTACGAGGAGGCGCTCGACGTGGCGATCGTCGCGCGCTACTACGCGAACACGGCAGAGATGCACCTCAAGCCGCAGAAGCGCCAGGGCGCCTTCCCGATCCTCACGCAGACGTGGGAGTACCACCACCCGCTCGGCGTCGTCGGGATCATCTCGCCGTGGAACTACCCGATCACGCTCAGCGTGAGCGACGCGGTGCCGGCGCTCGCGGCGGGCAACGGGGTCGTGTGCAAGCCCGACAGCCAGACGCCGTACTCGGCGCTCTGGGGCTTCGCGCTGCTCGAGGAGGCGGGGCTGCCCAGGGACGTCGTGCAGGTCGTGACCGGTTCGGGCTCCGAGCTCGGGCCGTCGATCGTCGACAACGCGGACTACATGATGTTCACCGGCAGCACCGCGACCGGTCGCACGGTCGCCGAGCGCGCGGGCAAGAACCTGATCGGCAGCTCGATGGAGCTGGGCGGCAAGAACGCGATGATCGTGCTCGACGACGCGAACGTCGCGCGCGCGGTGGAGGGCGCCGAGCGCGCGCTGTTCTCGAACGCGGGCCAGCTCTGCATCTCGGTCGAGCGGCTGTTCGTGCACGAGTCGATCGCCGATGAGTTCACCCAGAGGCTCGCCGAGCGCACGCGCAAGATGAAGCTCGGCACGAGCCTCGACTACAGCTCGGACATGGGATCGCTGATCTCGGAGTCGCAGCTCGAGACGGTGCGCGAGCACGTGGAGGACGCCACGAGCAAGGGCGCCCGCGTGCTGGCGGGCGGGAACGCGCGGCCCGACCTCGGCCCGTACTTCTATGAGCCGACGATGCTCGAGAGCGTTCGCGACGGCATGACTCTGTTCCGCGACGAGACGTTCGGGCCGGTGGTGTCGGTCTCGCGCTTCAGCGACATCGACGACGTCGTCGAGCGCGCGAACGACAGCGACTACGGGCTCAACTTCAGCCTGTGGACGGGCAACACGCGTCGCGGACGCGCGATCGCCACGCGACTCCAGGCCGGGACCGTGAACGTGAACGAGGGCTATGTGGCCACGTGGGCGTCGGTCGATGCGCCGATGGGCGGCATGAAGGCGTCCGGCCTCGGTCGCAGGCACGGCGCGGTCGGCATCCAGAAGTACACCGACTCGCAGACGATCTCGATCCAGCGGCTGCTGCCGATCGCCCCTCCGCCGATGGTGGCGCAGGGGCTGTGGGCACGCTTCATGAACGTGTCGCTACGCCTGCTGCGGCGACTGCCCGGCGTTCGTTAAAAGAAATGGAGGTTCCGCCGCGAGCATGCGCGCCCGGCGCGGCCGGCCGTGGCGGAACCGAACATTTCGTTTGGGTTAGGGCTGCTTGCGCTTCTCCGCCAGCACAGCCACGTAGTGGAGCGGCTCGCCCGCCCAGTTCAGGCGGTGCTGGTAGCGCTCCCGCGTGAGGGTGCAGAGCGTTCCGTCCTCCTCGAGGCGCTCGACGAGGTCGCTGAAGCCGCTCTCGTCCTTGTCGCCGAGGAAGGCGTCCTTGATCGTGTAGGCCACGAGGCCGGGCGTGTCGATGTGGCGCAGTGCCTCGGCGAAGACCTCCGGCGGGATGTCGCCGAAGCCGAGCGCCGCGACGCATGTGAACGCGTTCAGGTTGTGGCACTGGAGCCGCTCGGAGGCGCCGCTCGAACTGTCCGTCAGGTCGGCCACGACGTACTCGTCGTAGAGCCCGGGGCGGTCGCGCTCGGCGGAGTCCGCAGCCTCCTGGATGATGTCGAGGCCCACGAAATGCTCGACGCCCGCCTCGGCAAGCTCCTCCGCCACGATGCCGTTGCCGGCGCCCAGGTCGAGCACGCGCAGGTCCGCTGGATCGGTGCCGCGGCAGGCGAGCTCGTCCCTGAGGAGCCCGGCGATCACGCGCGGCGACTGACAGCCGAGGCGCTCGTAGATCAGGCGCTCGTAGAGGCCCGGAATCGAGTAGATGTCGGAGTAGTCGTGGAAGCGGAGACGGCGCGTCCGGCCGTCGATCTCGACCTCACACCACTCCTCGTCCTGGCTCGCGGAGGCGCTTGCCTCGTCTGGCAGCCGAAGAATGAAGTCCTCGCCAATTGAGCGAACAGCCGGATCCAGCGTCATTCAGAACCCCCTCGGGGAAGAAGAAAGGCGGCGATCGGGGTCGCCCAGCGTGAAGATTGCTTCTCTTCCGTTCCCCTATGAGGGTGCTCGGGAAACGGGAAATGGCTACGTGCTTAGACTCGGCACGGTGGACGAGGTGATCGAACACGTCGCCCGCGCGGCCGAAGCGGCGCGTGCCGCCGCGCCCGCGCTGGCCGCCGCCGGCGACGAGCAGCTGGATGCGGCCCTGGGCGCCATTGCGGACGGGCTCGAGCGCGAAGGCGCCGCGTTGGTCGCTGCCAGTCGCGAGGAGGTCGCGGCCGCCGAGGGGACGCTTTCGCCCGCCGTGATCGACCGCCTGCGGCTCGACGAGCAGCGGCTTGCCGGGATGGTCGCGCAGGTCCGCGAGCTCGCGTCGCTGCCCCCTGCGCCGCGCGTGGCGGGGCGGCTCGTGCTCGACGGTGGCCTCGAGGTCGAGGAGCGCCGCATCCCCGTCGGCGTGATCGGCGCGAACTACGAGGCGCGCGTGAACGTGACGCTCGACATCTCCACCCAGCTCGTGAAGTCGCGCAACGCGGGCGTCCTGAGGACGGGCGCCGCGGCGCTCGGGACGGCGTCGCTCCTGATGGACAGCGTGGTGGCGCCGGCGCTCACCGGCGCGGGCCTTCCCGGCGACGCGATCCAGCTCGTGCGCGTGCCGGATCGCGAGGCGGCGCATGCGCTCGTGTCGCTGCCTGCGCTGATCCCGCTCGTGATCCTGCGCGGCAGCGGGCCGACCACCGCGGAGCTCGCCGCCACCGCGTCGCAACACGGCACGCGCACGCTCGCGCACGCCGAGGGCGGGGGAGTCCTGTACATCGACCCGAGCGCCGACGACGGCCTCGCGCTCGAGCTGATCGAGCGCAGCCTGGACCGGCTCGGGGTGTGCAAACGGCTCAACCTGCTGCTCGTGCACACCGCCCTGTGGGAGAGCTTCGTGCCGCGCGCGACGGAGGTGCTCGAGCGGCTGTCGATCACGCCCTCGCTGCCACCGCACGACCATCCCATCGGCTACGAGTGGGCCAATGACGACGAGCGCTCGGCCACGGTCACGATCGCCCCGATCGAGGGCCCGCGCCATGCGGCCGAGCTCGCCAACGACGAGACGTCCGGGCTCGCGGCGTCGATCGTCGCGCGCTCCGAGGAGGCGGCGGCGGAGTTCCTCTCGGCATACCGCGGCACCGGCGGGTTCTGGAACACGACCACGCGGCTGCTCGACGGGTTCAAGCTGCTCAGCGCGCCCGAGACGGGCATCAATATCGACGCGGTGCCGGGCCCGCGCGGACCGGTCACCTACATGGACCTTCACCTGCGGCAGTTCGTGGTGGCGCCGGCCGCAGGCGGTTAGAGCTCGGCCAGCTTCCTTCCGGCCGCCTCCATCTCCTCGAGCGTCGACGCCTCGATCACGAGGCCGAGGTCCATGATCCGCTCGCGGAAGTCGTCGAGCGCGTCGCTGCCCACGACCGCGTGCGACGCAACGCCGCCCTGACGCGCCCGCGTCGCCACCTCGAACAGGAGCTTGCCCTCCAGCGTCTGCTCGTCCAGGCGCCCTTCGCCGGTCACGACGAAGCGCGCGGCGCGCATCTCCTCGTCGAACCCGACGGCGTCGAGCACGAAGTTCGCGCCCGGCACGAGCTGCGCGCGCCGCCACGCCCACAGCGCGCCGGAAAGCCCGCCCGCGCAGCCGGTCATCGGCACGCCGCGCGGGTCGCGCGGCGCTTTCGCCGCGAGGCGCGACATGCGTCGCTGAAGCCGCTTGACGGTCTCCGGGCCGGCGCCCTTCTGCGGGCCGTACACGCGCGCCGCGTCCTCCCACGCCGTGCGCACGTCGCAGATCACGGTCAGCCGCGGCGACACGCCGGCCTCGTCGAGCACCTCGAGCGTGCCCGTGCCGCCGTCGGTGGTCGCCGAGCCGCCCACGCACACGAGCACCTCGGCCGCGCCCGCGTCGCAGGCCGCCACGATCAGCTCGCCGGTGCCGCGCGTCGACGCCGCCCAGGCGTCGCGCTCGCCCTCCGCCACGAGCCGCAGCCCGCTCGCCTCGGCCATCTCCACGATTGCGCGCCGGCCGGTCATCGCGAAGCGCGCCTCGACGGGGCGGCCCAGCGGGTCGGAGACCGTCGCCGTCAGGATCTCCGCGTCCAGCGATGCGACCAGCGCGTCCAGCGTCCCCTCGCCGCCGTCTCCTAGCGGCAGCTCGACCGCATCGCGACCACCGGCGCGCAGCCCGCGTGCGATCGCAGCCGCAACGGCGGGCGAGTGGAAGGTGCCCTTGAAGCTGTCGGGCGCGACCAGGACCGTGTTCACGCGCCCGAGGCTAGGCCGGCGCGCGCCCGTACGACTGCACGAGCGTGAACGTCCTGCCGACGCGCCGCGGGCTCGCCAGCTCGTCGTTCACGCCGGCGATCAGCTCGGCGAGCGCGGCCTCGCCCAGCAGCTCGATCAGCTCCGGCCTGAGCGATTGCGCGAACTGGAGCGGCAGCCGCAGGTACGGATGCTCGGGCGGCAGCGCCAGCACCGTCCGGCGGACCTTCCCCGTGATTCCCACGCTCGCAAGCAGCTCGGCGCCGCGCAGGCCCGCGTCGAACGCGCCGCCGCGGGCGGCGAAGCCGGCCACGATCGCCTCGATCAGGCGCCCGGCGGCGGGCGCGGACGGCTCGAACGTCCATGTCGATGGGTCGGGATCCTCGAGGACGATCACGCCGCCCGGCTTGACCAGGCGTCGATACGCGCGCATCTGCTCAGACGTGCGCCCGAGCGCGCTCAGCTGGAAGCGCGCGTGCACCAGGTCGAACCCGGCGGCGGGAAGGCGGCTGGCGAAGAGGTCATCGTGCGCCAGGTCCACGCGCTCGAAACCGCGCTGGTCCACGAACACACCCGCCGCGGCGAGCATCCCGTCGTCCACATCCGAGCCGATCACGCGTCCGCCGTCGCCGACCCATTCGTCGAGCAGCGGCAGCCAGCCGGCCGCGCCACAGCCCACGTCGACGGCGCGGGCGGCCGGCGGCGCCGGGAGCAGGTCGAGCAGCGCCCTCCCGGCGGGCTCCCAGACCTCGGCCTGCACGTGGAGCCGCCGCCGCTCGGCGGCGTGCGAGCGGAGGAGGGAGTCGGCATTCGGCACGCCGCGACGCTACCCGCAAGGGGCGGCGCCGCGCAACCCCGGCGGGGCGCCCAGCTTCCCGATCTGATTCGATGCCGCCCTGATGCAAGAGACCAGCGCGATCGAAGAACTGGCATCCGATGCGTCGTCGCGGAAGCGCTTCCTCAAGGCGGTCGGAGGAACCGGGGCGGCGGGCATGCTCGCGGCGTTCATCTCGGCCTGCGGCAGCAAGAAGGAGGAGGCCACTCCGGGCGGCTCCAACCCCAACACCGGAGCCGGCACCGGCACCGACCAGTACGGCAAGGGTGACGTCGGCATCCTCCGCTACGCGATCACGCTCGAGTTCATCGAGTCCGACTTCTACAAAGCTGCCCTCGCGAGCGGGAACCTGAGTGGGCGCGCAGCCACGATCGCCAAGCGGTTCGCGGCCGAGGAGCAGAAGCACGTGCAGGCGCTCAGCGCGGCGATCAGCGCGGCCGGTGCGCAGCTTCCCGCCAAGGTCAGCCCGAAGTTCAACACGGGCTCCCAGCAGGCGATCCTCCAGCAGGGCCTCGCGCTCGAGGGCCTCGGGGCGGCGGCGCTGCTCGGCCAGGTCGATCGCATCCAGGACAAGAAGACGCTCGCGCTGGCGATCAGGATGCACTCGGTAGAGGGTCGCCACACCGCGGCGTTCGCGTCGATCCTGGGGCAGGATCCCGCGCCCGAGGGCGCATTCGCCCAGCCCGCCTTCGCGTCGGATGTGCTCAACCAGCTCCACAGCCTGGTGGCGGTATGAACGAGCTTCACGCGATCGAGATCGAGGGGATGAGTCGCTCGGCGTTCCTCCTCCGCGGCGCGCTCGCCGTCGGTGCGGCGTATGGCGGCGCAGCGGCCGGTCCGTTCGTCGCACAGGCCCTGGCGCAGGACAGCGCGTCCGACGTCGACGTCCTCAACTTCGCCCTCGGGCTCGAGAACCTCGAGGCATCGTTCTATGCCGCCGCGCTCAAGACCGGCAAGCTGTCCGGAGAGGTGAAGACGCTCGCCACCGAGTTCGGCAAGCACGAGACCACGCACGCGGACACGCTCCAGCAGCTGATCTCGCAGCTCGGCGGGACGGCATCGGGCACGGCGAAGGCGAAGGTTGTCGTGCGCAACCAGGCCGACTTCCTGAAGCTGGCCGCCCAGCTCGAGGACCTCGGGGTGGGCGCCTACAACGGCGCGGTGCCCGCGATTCAGGAGCCCGCCGTGCTCTCCGCCGCCGGCTCGATCGTCCAGACCGAGGCGCGCCACGCGGCCGCCATGCGCTTCCACGCCGGACTCGAGCCTGCGCCGTCGGCGTTCGATCCCGCGCTGAGCACCGCGCAGGTGCAGGCCGCGCTCAAGAAGCTGTAGTGCGCGTCGCGGTCCTGGGCACCGGCACCATGGGCGCCCCGATGGCGCGAAACATCGCCGACGCGGGCATGGACGTGCGCGTCTGGAACCGGACGCGCGAGCGTGCCGAGGGCATCGCGGAGGTGGCCGACTCGGCCGCGGACGCGGTGCGCGATGCCGACGTGATGGTCACGATGCTCGCCGACGGCGATGCGGTCGAGGCCGTCGCGCGTGACGCGCTCGACGCACTGCCGGACGGCGCGGTGTGGCTCCAGATGAGCACCGTCGGGATCGCCGCCAACGAACGGCTCGCGACGCTTGCAGAAGAGCGCGGCGTGGCGTTCGTCGACGCGCCCGTCTCCGGCACGAAGAAGCCGGCGGAGGATGGCGAACTCGTGGTGGTCGCCTCCGGTCCGCGCGAGGCGCGCGAGCGCGCGAAGCCCGTATTCGACGCCGTCGGGTCGAAGGTGGTCGAGCTGGGCGAAGCGGGGCAGGCGCAGCGCTTCAAGCTCGTGATGAACGCCTGGCTTGCGGCGCTCGTCGACACGCTCGCGGAGACGCTCGCGTTCGCCGAGTCGATCGACGTCGATCCGAGCCGGTTCCTGAGCGCGATCGACGGCGCCGCCGTGGGGGCGCCATACGCGCAGCTGAAGGGAAAGATGATGATCGAGCGCTCGTTCCCGCCGTCGTTCACCCTCGACCTGATGCGCAAGGACGCCGGGCTCGTGCTCGAGGCCGCCGAGCGCCACGACTTCGAGGCGCCGCTGATGGAGACCGTCGCGCGCGTGTTCGACCGCGCGATCGAGGCGGGGCACGGCGACGAGGACATGGCCGCGGCATTCTGCGCGTACAAGCGATGAACGAGGCGGCCAAGGGCAAGCAGTACCCGCCGTTCACCTACGAGGTGGGGCTGGAGAAGATCCGCGAGTACGCGAACGCGATCGGGGCGCCGGAGGCGGTGCACCGCGACCGCGACGCGGCGCGCGAGGCCGGCTTCCGCGACGTGGTGGCCCCGCCGATGTTCGCGGTCGTCTACTCGGCCGGCGCCGTGGCCCCCGGGATCCTCGACCCGGAGGTGGGAATCAACCTCGGTCGCATGCTCCACGCCTCGCAGGAGTTCGTCTGGGGCGAGCCGGTGGTGGCCGGCGACGTGATCGAGACGACGGCCACGCTGGTGAACCTCTACGAGGCCGCCGGCCGCGAGTTCTACGTCTTCGAGACGGTGTCGCGCAACCAGGACGGCCAGGAGGTCGTGCGCGGCACCTGGACCAACATCGTGAGGTGAGCGGAGTGAACGAGGGCGACCAGATCGACGAGCTGCGGGTGACGCCCGACAAGTACCTGCCCCACCGCTACGCCGGCGCCTCGGGCGACTTCAACCCGATCCACATCGACAAGGAGTTCGCCACCGCGGTCGGGCTTCCGTCCAACATCCTGCACGGCCTGTACGGGATGGCGCAGGTGGCGCGCGCGGTGCAGGCGGCGGCCGGCGGCGACCCGCGGCGCGTGCGGCGCCTCGCGGTCCAGTTCCGCGGGATGGGCCTCCCGGAGCAGGAGATCGTGGTGAGCGGGACCGTGCGCTCGGTGTCCGACGGCGCCGCCGTGGTGGACGTCGAGGCGGCGCAGGGCGAGAACCGGATCATCCGGAACGCGGAGGCGGAGATCACGCTTTAGGGGCGCACAATCCTGGATTGGTGCCCCTATGGGCACCCAGGGCAGGATCGTGGCCGGCTTGACGGTTAGAGAGACCGCAGCGCCTCGTCCACCGGCGTCTCGCCGCCCACCACCACGAAGACCTTGCCGATCGTCCCGTCGTCGGCGAGTGAGCCCGCCACCACGGCCGCGACATCATCGCGCGGGATGGGGCCGCGCACCGACATGTCGCCGGTCACCGTCACGCGCCCCGTGCCCGGATCGTCGTTCAGCGACCCAGGTCGCACGACCGTGTAATCGAGCCCCGACTGCATCAGCGCCTCGTCGGCATCGTGCTTGGCGTCCAGATAGGGCCGCATCTGCTCGGGCCCGGCCGACGGGTCGTGCGCGCCGATCGACGAGACGATCACGTAGCGGTCGATCCCCGCCTTCTTGCACGCGTCGATCAGCTTGACCGCGCCGCCGTAGTCCACGGTCTTCTTCCGCTCCGGCCCGCTGCCCGGCCCGGCGCCCGCCGCGAAGACCGCGGCATCGGCATCGGCCACGAACGTGGAGATGTCGTCCTCGGCCTCGATGTCGCAGATCACGGGCTCGCCGCCGGCGGCCTCCACGTCGCCCGTGTGGTCGGGGTTGCGGATGAGCGAGCGCACCCGATCGCCGCGATCCGCCAGCAGTCGCGTGAGCCGCAGCGCGACCTGTCCATGCCCTCCCACGATGACGACGTCCACATACGAGACGCTACCCGCCAGAATGGAAGGCATGCAGATAAGCGAGCGACAGCAGCTGCTCCTGCGCCGCCTGGTGGAGTGCCACGTGGAGATCGGCCAGCCGGTCGGCTCCAGGTGGCTCGCCGAGCAGAGCGACATGCCGTGGGGCCCGTCCACCATCAGGGCCGAGCTCGCCCGCCTCGAGGAGCTCGGTCTCCTGCGCCACCCGCACACCTCAGCCGGGCGCGTGCCCACCGACCGCGGCTATCGCGAGTACGTCGACTCGCTGATGGAGACCGACCGGCTGCCGGCGCGCGCGCCCAAGCTCGACCTGCACACGATGCGGCACGAGGTGGACGAGGCGATGCGCGCCACCACCGAGCAGCTCTCGCAGGTCACCAACCTGCTGGCGATCGTGTCCGCGCCGCCCATCGGCACGACCACGATCAAGCACATCGAGGTGCTGTTGCTCCAGCCGCAGGTGGCGATGGTCGTGGTGATCACCTCCACCGGCGGCGTGAGCAAGCGCGTGATCAGCTACGACGAGCCCGTCGACCCCGGCGTCGTGAACTGGGCCGGCAGCTACCTGAACGAGGTGCTGGGCGGAATGGGCCTGGGCGCGCGCATGCTGCACAACCGCCTGTTCGCCCCGGATCTGAGCGACGCGGAGCGCCGCTTCCTCGAGACGCTGGCGCCCGCCTTCACCGATCTCGAGGACACCGCCGAGGACACGCTCTTCGTGGGCGGCGCCGAGCGGCTCCTGTCCGAGGACCGGCTCCAGGAGCTCAGCCAGATCGGCGATCTGATGAACGTGCTGGAGCGTCGCGTCGCGCTGCTCGGCCTGCTGCAGTCGGCGCTCGAGGAGCCGAGCGTGTACCTGCGGATCGGGACCGAGAACGAGACGCCCGAGCTGCGCTCCGTCTCGGTCGTCGCCGCCAACTACGGCCTGCCGCGGCGCAACCTCGGCGCCGTGAGCGTGCTCGGCCCGGTGCGGATGGACTACCCGCGCGCGATCGCGTCGGTGCGCGAGGCCGCCGCCGAGCTGTCGCGCTTCGTCTCCGACATCTACGCCGAATGAAGCGCGACGCCTACGAGGTCCTCGGCGTCTCGCGCGATGCCGACGAGAAGGCGATCAAGAAGCGCTTCCGCGTGCTCGCGCGCGAGCTTCACCCCGACGTGAACCAGCACGACCCGGAGGCCGAGGAGAAGTTCAAGGAGGCGGCCGAGGCCTACGAGATCCTGTCCGACCCCGAGCGCCGCGCCGTCTACGACCGCTACGGGCACGAGGGGCTCGACTCGCGCGGCTTCCACTCGAACTTCGGCGGGTTCGGCTCGTTCGGCGACATCTTCGACGCGTTCTTCGGCGGCGGCGACCCGTTCGGCGCGGCGGCCGGCGGCGCGGTGCAGGGCGGCGACGTGATGGTTGCCGTCGAGATCTCGCTCGCGGATGCGGCAACCGGCACGAACGTCGAGGTCTCCTACGAGGCGGTGGACGTCTGCCCGCGCTGCCACGGCAACCAGGCCGAGCCCGGCACTCCGATCGAGACCTGCCAGCGCTGCGGCGGCGCGGGGCAGTTGCGAGCGGTGTCGCGCACCGCGTTCGGCCAGCTCGTGCGCTCGCAGGTCTGCGACACGTGTGGTGGCGACGGCCGCGTGCCCACCGTGCCGTGCGCCGAGTGCCACGGGCGCGGTCGCACGACCTCGACGCGCACGCTCGACGTGGACATCCCCGCCGGCATCGCCGACGAGCAGCGCATCCGGCTGACAGGCCGCGGCCATGCCGGCGACCGCGGCGGCCCGGCGGGCGACCTCTACGTGCTCGTACGGGTGGCCGAGGACGAGCGCTTCGTGCGCGACGGCGACGACCTCGTGGCGGTCGTCAACCTGCCGGCGCCCGACGCGGCGCTCGGCACGACCGTGACCGTGCCCACGCTCGACGGCGAGGAGGACGTCGAGATCGCCGAGGGCACGCAGCCCGGCACGGTCATCACGCTCCGGGGCAAGGGCATGCCGTCGCTGCGCACCCGCCGGCGCGGCGACCAGCGCGTGCTCGTGAACGTCCAGATCCCGCGCAACCTCGACGACGCGCAGCGCCAGATGCTCGAGCGCTTCAGCCAGACGCTGACAGAGGAGAACCTGCGCGAGGAGCCGCACGACGAGTCGCTCTTCGGCCGGGTCCGCCGCGCCTTCGGCGGCTGATGATCCGCCTCGCGATTCGAGCGAAGCGCGCAGATGCCGAGAGCGTGAACGCGGCGCTGCTCGAGGTGGCGCCGACGGGCATCGAGCAGGTCGACGCAGCGGACCACGTCGAGTTCGCGCTCTACGGCGCGCCGGGCGAGCTGCCGTCGCTGCCGCGCGGTGAGGCGGAGATCGGCGGCGCGCGCGTGCTGGTGAGCGGCGAGGAGGTGCCGGACGACTGGTTCGAGCGCTGGAAGCGCTTTCACGCCCCGGTGCTGATCGGCGGCACCGTGTACGTGCGCCCGCCGTGGGAGGAGCCCGCGGTGCGCCCGGGCGTGAAGGAGGTCGTGATCGACCCGGGTCAGGCGTTCGGGACCGGGGCGCATCCCACGACGCGCATGTGCATCGAGGTGCTGCTCGGGCTGGCGAGGGACGGCGGCTCGCTGGCCGATCTCGGCTGCGGGTCCGGTGTTCTCGCCATCGCCGCCGCCAAGCTCGGCTTCGCGCCGGTGAGCGCATACGACGCAGATCGTGGCGCTGTGGCGGCGACGCTCGAGAACGCGCGCGACAACGCCGTCGCGCTCGAGCGGGTGGAGCGGCTCGACCTTCGATCCGAGCTGCCACCACCGGCCGACGTGATGGTCGCGAACCTGATGCGCCCGCTGCTGTTGCGCGTCGCCGAACTGATGCGCGAGCCCCCGAAAGCCCTGATCGTCTCGGGCCTGCTCGACCACGAAGCCGGCGAGGTTGCGTCGGCATTTCGGGGCCTGCGCGAGCGCTCGCGGCTCACCTCGAAGGGGTGGATCGCGGTCTTGCTGGTTCAGGAATCCTGATTAGCAGGAAATATGTGGGTAGCCTCGTCCATCGAGGCAGGCAGGGGATGGGTACCCAGATGGGAGAAACGAGTGCGCCGCGCCGCGCCCCTTCGGGGGCTCGCGTGCGCGTGCAGTCCACGCGCAGCCACGCGATCGGCGACTACGCGATCCTCGACTCGCCGCCCGAGGAGCAGTACGACGCCGTCGCGGCAACCGCAGCGCGACTGGCGGGTGCGCCCATCGGGCTCGTCAGCTTCATCGACGACGAGCGCGAGTGGGTCAAGGCCGCACATGGCGCCCGCCTCGACCCGGTCGACCGCCAGCGGTCGTTCGGTGACGTGGCCATCGGCACTCCCCACCGCGCGCTGGTCGCGCGCGACGCCGTATCGGATGGGCGCTTCGCCGGCCATCCGTGGGTGGCGGCCGGGCCGCGCGCACGCTTCTACGCCGCGATCCCGCTGTGCACGCTCGGCGGTGCCGGAATCGGCACGCTGGCCGTGCTCGACGAGCGCGCGAGAGAGGACGGTGCGCAGATCGTGGAAGCTCTGCGCCCCCTCGCGCGGGTGGTGGAGGAGATGCTCGAGCAGCGGCGCGAGGCGGCGCTCGGCAGGACGCTCACCTGCGTCATCGACTTCGACATGCGCTTCGTCCGCGTGAGCCCGGCGTTCGAGGACCTGCTCGGGCGGCCCACGAGCGAGATCCTCGGTCGCCGCTATCTCGACTTCATCCACCCCGACGACGCCGAGAAGACGATCGCGGAGGCCCGGCGCCGCGAAGCATCGGATTCGCCGTGTGTGTTCGAGAACCGCTGTGTCCGCGCGGACGGCGAGGTGCGCTGGGTCGCCTGGCAGACGCAGCTGGTGCCCGACGAGCGTGTCATCTACTCCGTGGGCGAGGACGTCACCGACCGCAAGCGCGACGAGAGGGCCCTCGAGGAGAGCGAGCGCCGCTATCGCCTGCTCGCCGAGAACGCGACCGACATGATCACGCAATGGGACCTCGACGCCCGCGTCGTCTACGTATCGAGCGCGTCCCGCGCGCTCCTCGGATACGAGCCCGACGAGGTCGTGGGCAGGTCCGGCTACGACTTCATCCATCCCGCCGACCGGCCGCTCGTGGTCTCGCATCACCAGGCCCTGCTCCGTGGTGCGGACGCGGTGCGTCTGGTCTTCCGCGCCCGCCGCCGCGGCGGCGAGCCGGTGTGGGTCGAGTCGACGGCGGGCATCCTGCACGACGCCGCCGGCCGGCCGATCGGCATACACAGCACGACCCGCGACATGACCGAGGCGAAGCGTGCGCTCGACGCGGTGCAGCACGCCGAGGAGCGATTCCGCAAGGCGTTCGACGACGCGCCGATCGGGATGGCGATCGTGGCCCTGGACGGACGCTTCCAGCGGGTGAACCGCGCGCTGACGGAACTCGTGGCGTGCGCGGCGGACGAGCTGGTGGAGATGCGTCTCGAGGACGTGCTCGATGTCAATCCGACCGACTATGTCCGCGACCTGATCGGTGCGGAGGGCCCGGCCGTGGAGGTCGACGCAGGTCTGCGGCGCCGGGACGGCCGTTCTACGTGGGTGTCGCTGAGCGTGTCGCTGATGCGTGACGGCGACGGCGAGCAGGTCGCGTTCCTCGCCCAGTTCCTCGACATGAGCGAGCGCCACCGGGCGGAGGCCGAGTCGCGGCGTGCGCGCGAGGCGGCCGAACGCGCGAACCGCGCGAAGAGCCAGTTCCTCGCGCGCATGAGCCACGAGCTGCGCACCCCGCTCAACGCGATCCTCGGCTTCGCGCAGCTCCTCGAGCTCGACGACCTTCAGGCCGAGCAGCGCGACAGCGTGGCCCGCATCGTCCGGGGCGGCCGGCACCTGCTCGAGGTCATCAACGACGTGCTCGACATCAGCCGCATCGAGGCGGGGGAGATGCCGATCCAGCTCGGCGCCGTCGATACCGCGTCGGTCGTGGACGCGACGGTCCAGCTGCTCACGCCGCTCGCGGCGGAGCGGGGAATGACCGTGCGCACCGACCTCGCGTCTGACCTGTACGCGTGCGCCGACCGCCAGCGCCTCAAGCAGGCGCTGCTCAACCTCGTCTCGAACGCGATCAAGTACGCGCCCGAGGGATCAGAGGTGCTCGTCCGCACCGCCGATGACGCCGGCCGCGCACGGCTCGCGGTCATCGACCAGGGCCCGGGGATCGGCGAGGATGCGGCCGAGCGGATCTTCATGCCCTTCGAACGGCTGCCCGAGCACGCGCGGGTCGACGGGACCGGCCTCGGCCTCGCGCTCTCGCGCAATCTCGTCCGCGCGATGGGCGGCGAGATCGGCGTCCGCCCGGCCGGGCCCGGGAGCGAGTTCTGGGTGGAGCTGCAGGAGGCGAAGCCGGACGTGGACAAGATCACGAGCGCCTCGGAGCCCGACGTCCGCCCGGCGACCGGCAACGTGCTCTACATCGAGGATTCGGTCGAGAACGCCGACATGCTCCGGCGCATGCTCGACTTGCGGGCGGGGGTGGAGCTGGTCGTTGCGCCCGACGGCGAGAGCGGGGTCGAGTCCGCGCGGGCGCAGCGCCCCGACGCGATCCTGCTCGACCACACGCTTCCGGACATGAGTGGCGAGCAGGTGCTCGAGCAGCTGAAGGCGGACCCCACGACGGCCTCCATACCGGTCGTGGCGGTGAGCGCCGACGCAACCAGTGAGCGCAGGGAATCCGCTCTCGCCGCGGGCGCCGACGCGTTCCAGACCAAGCCCCTCGATCTCGTGCCGTTCCTGAGGACGCTCGACCGGGCGCTCTCGCGACATTCGCCCACGTAAGAGATCCGGGAGCCGGCGTTGTCTCCCGCCGGCTCCCGGACCGTGGACGGGAGGTCTTACGTTTTTCGCCCGCTGCCGTATGAAGCACGTCGGGAAGTGGTTGGAAGCAGGTATGGGCGGCGCCAGGCCACGACTCGCCACAGCGCTCGAAACTGTTTGCGGCGGTCGCGGCGCCGGGTAGATCAACTGCGTGAAGGGCAATCGCGTCCTCCTGATCGACGACGACGCCGACGTCCGCGCGATGGTCCGCCGCCTGTACGAACGCAACGAGGCAGAGGTCATCGAGGCGTCGACGGGTGCCGAGGGGCTGCGGGCGCTGTATGGAACGCGGCCTGACCTCGTCCTGCTGGACATCACGATGCCCGAGCTCGACGGCTGGCGGGTACTCAACCGAATCCGCCAGCAGACCGACGTGCCGGTGCTGATGCTCACCGCCAGCGACCGCGAGATGGAGAAGGTGCGGGCGCTGCGCGCGGGTGCGGACGACTACGTCACGAAGCCGTTCGGGATGCAGGAGCTGCTTGCGCGTAGCGAGGCGCTGCTGCGCCGTCAGCGCTCGACGGAAGAGGCGCCGACCAAGTACGTGGACGCGCTGGTGAGTGTCGACTTCGAAGGCGCCGAGGCGCGCGCCGACGGGCAGCCGCTCAACTTGACGCCGCTCGAGTTCCGCCTCCTCACGGCCTTCGTCCGCAATCCGAACCAGGTTCTCAGCCAGGATCAGCTGCTCGCGATGGCCTGGGGCGACAGCGGCTTCGCGCGCGAGCGCGTGAAGATCTACGTCGGGTATCTGCGCGCGAAGTTCCGCGAAGCAGGCGTTGCCGAGCCGCCGATCGACACGGTTCGCGGCTTCGGCTACCGCTACCGGCCGCCGGCCTGACTGGACGTCCGTCCTACCCGTAGCCGCCTAAGAGGTCAATTAGGCGTGTTTGCAGGCCGATTCCCATAGCCGACGACATGGAGTCGTCGCCAGGGCATTCCAGGTTCATCAAGGAGGATGAAAAATGGCCCTTCGCATCCAGAACAACGTCGAGGCGTTCAACGCCCATCGCAACCTCGAGACCACGGAGACGGGTCTCGCGCAGTCGATGGAGCGCCTCTCGAGCGGCTACCGGATCAACCGGGCGGCCGACGACGCGGCCGGCCTCGCGATCAGCGAGCGCCTCCGCGGACAGATCAACGGCCTCGATCAGGCCCAGCGCAACGCTCAGGATGCGGTGTCGCTGGTCCAGACGGCGGAAGGTTCGCTGACCGAGGTCCACGCGATGCTGCAGCGCGTCCGTGAGCTCGCCGT
>JAICJV010000114.1 GCA_025928265.1 Thermoleophilaceae bacterium | reverse complement strand
CCTCGGCGCCGGCCTCGATCATCGACTCGTGCACGCCACGGATCACGTCCGGGCGGTGGAGGACGAGCGCCTCGTGGGCCTTGCCCTTCAGCCCTCCGTAGTCCTTTTCGGTGAGGTCGAACTGCTCGAGTGTGGCGCCCATGCCGCCGTCGAAGATGACGACGCGGGAGTTGATGGCCTGGATGAAATCGCGCATTGGCGGACGAGCATAGCCGAACCTTGACAAACTTATGTCAAGGATGCCGACGATCGAACTTCCGGCGGATCTGCCCTACGACCCGTTCCGCACATCCCTCTACACACGCGAGGAGCTGATGGCGGGCTGGCCGGTGGAGACGCTGGACCTTCGGGTCGAGCGCCACGTGCTGGCGCACGGGTTCCGTGCGCCGCCGGCGGCCGAGGCGCTCGCGCAGCGGCTGCACGACCACCAGATCGACGTCGCGCTCTCCGAGTTGCTCTGTGGGGCGCCGCACCAGCGGGTGGTGGGGATCATGGGCAGCGCGGTGACGCCACGGACCGACGCCTCGTACCGCCACGTGGCGGAGCTGGCGCGGCTGTTCACGCGGTCCGGCTTCACGATCGCGAGCGGCGGCGGGCCGGGGACGATGGAGGCGGCCAACCTCGGCGCGTTCATGGCGGAGCACGACGATGCGGCGCTCGACGACGCGCTCGAGCTTCTCGCGCGTGCGCCCACCTACGAGGGAGACGGCGAGCGGCACTCCTACGTCGAGGCGGCGGTCGACGTGCGCGAGCGGTGGCCGTCGGGCGCAGCGAGCCTGGCGATCCCCACCTGGTTCTACCCGGGCGAGCCGGTCGGCCAGTTCGCAACGCACATCGCCAAGTACTTCGCCAACTCGATCCGCGAGGCCGGTCTCCTGGCGATCGCTGTGTCGGGCGTCGTGTTCGCACCGGGGCGTGCGGGCACGGTTCAGGAGCTGTTCCAGGATGCCGCGCAGAACGCCTACGGAATCCGCGGCCAGAGCCCGATGGTGCTGCTCGGTCGCGACTACTACGACGGCGACCCCTCGCTGTATTCGGTGCTGCGCGACCTGGCGCGGCGGTTCGGGGAGTACGAACGGCTCGTCACGATCACCGACCACGCGGACGAGGCGCTCGCGTTCGTGGAGGCGAACCAGCCGCACGAAGTGCTCGCCGTCCTCCAGGGCTGCGAGCCGCCCGATGCGCTCAGCTTCATCCGGAACGAGCGCGTGCGCGCGCGCTAACCGTCGCGCGCCTGCGCCAGCAGCTCGACCTGTGCCGGGTCGGGCGAGCCGGGGAAGCAGATGACCTCGTCGGCGCCCGCTTCCTCGAACCCGGCCAGGCGCTCGCGGATCGTTTCGGCGTCCTTGGCGGTGCCCTCAACGATCCGCTCCGCGTACTCACCGAGGAACGAGTAGTAGTCGCCGAGCGTGCTGCGGGCCTGCTCCTCCGCGTTGTCGCCGAGCACGAAGTACATGAGGGCGGCGCAACGCGGCCGGCCGTCGCGCCCCGCCTCCTCCCATGCCGCGCGCATCTTCGCGATCCCCTCGCTCATCGCGTCGGGCGTGCCGCCGCCGAGGGTCCAGCCGTCGCCGTAGCGAGCGGCACGCTTGTACGCACGGTCGGACTGGCCGCCGATCAGCAGCTCCGGGCGCGAGCCGTTCGCGGCCTGCGGGCCCACGATGTCGTCGCCGCGCCAGATGCGCGCCATCTCCTCGAGCTGCGAGTCGAAGGTCCTCCCGCGCGCGTTGAAGTCGGTGCCGATCGCCTCGTAGTCGTCGGGCCGGCCGCCCACGGCCAGGCCGAGCGTCACGCGCCCGCCCGAGAGCTGGTCGATCGTCGCCGCCTGCTTGGCCAGGAGCGCCGCCGGGCGCAGCGGAGCGATCAGGATGTCGGTCATCAGCCGGATGCGCTCGGTGACGGCGGCGGCCGCGGCGAGCGAGATGAGCGACTCGAAGTTCGCGTAGGCGATTCGGTCGATCGTGCCGAGCGAGGAGAAGCCGGCGTCCTCGGCGCGACGCGCCCAGTCGACGATCCCCTTGCGATCGACGCCGAGGACGGCGTTCGGCAGACCTATCCCGATGTCCATGCGCTTGCTCCTTCGTGTCGCTCGATGGGGTCCGGTCGCTCCCACGGGGGGCGAACGTCCATTTTTTCCCCTTATAGGGGGTAGTAATGGACGTTCACCTGGCAAGACTTGCAGCTGGGCAGCGGGACCTGGTGGCTGCCTGGCAGTTACTGCGCGCCGGATGGACGATCAAGGCGATCGAATGGCACGCTGCGAACGCCGGCTGGCGTCGAGTGCACTCGGGCGTGTACGCGCTCACGCAGTCGCCGCTGAGCATCGAGCAGCGGCGGATGGCGGCGACCCTCACGGCCCCCAACACGTTTCTCTGCCGCTTCAGCGCCGGCGCCCACTACGCGATCTGGACGTTCGATGCCGGCTACGAGATGATCGTCCGCCACGGGAACCGCGGGCGCAACCGCAGCGACGGTGTGCTGATCCGCTACTCGACGACGCTGAACGGCGACGTGGGGATCTACAAGGGCATCCCGATCACGAGCCCGGAGCGCACTCTGATCGACCTCGCGGTCCACGCCGATCCCGCCCGGGCGCTCAGAGAGGCCAGGAGGCTCAAGCTCCTCACTCCTTACTCGCTCGCAGCAAGCCTGCGGAAGCACAGTGGCCGCCCGGGAACGAAAAGGCTCGCCGAGCTGAACGACCGCTATGCCGGCCTCCCCTACAGCCGCTGCCGCTCCAACGCCGAGGCGAAGGCGCTCGAGGTCCTCCATGACGCCGGCGCGGAGCCGCCCGACGTCAACGAGCGCGTCAACGGCGAGGAAGCCGACCTCAGCTGGCCACGCCACCGCCGCATCGTCGAGATCGACGGCGCGCAGTTCCACCAGATCAGCGCCGAGGACGCGCGCAAGCAGGCGATCTGGGAGAACGCGGACTTCACCGTCGAACGCATCAGCAGCGACGACGTGTACGACCGGCCCGAACGCCTGATCCGGCTCGCGCCGCGCCGCGTACTACTCGTCGGATGAAGCGATCCGCCCTGCTCGCCCTGGCCGCGGCCGCGCTGGTCGCGGGATGCGGTGGCGATCACGCCCAGAAGCCGATCGTGCGATCGCAGGCGCCGCCGCAGCAACCGCACGTGCGCGCGCTCCCTGCAAGACCACCCGAGGTCGCGCTGATCCGCCGCTGGTCGGACACGCTCCGCGCCGGACACGTGGCCGCGGCATCGCGGCTCTTCCATCTCCCCGCGCTGGCACAGAACGACGGGCCCGAGCTCGCGCTCCAGTCGAGAAGCGACGTCCGCGCCTTCAACGCATCGCTCCCATGCGGCGCGGTCCTCCTCGACGCCAGGCGCGTGGCCGGCGGCTACACGCTCGCCGTCTTTCGCCTCACCGACCGGCCGGGCGCCGCCTGCGGTACCGGCACCGGACAGCGCGCGGCCGCGGCATTCCGCTTCAAAGGCGCGCTCATCAGCGACTGGCGCCGCGTGCCTGTGCCGCAATTCGAGCGCGCAGGGCCGTCACCCCGGATCTAGTCCGTCGCGCGCCAGACGAGCCAGGCGAACACGCCCTGCAGCGGCAGCCGCGCCCACAGCAGCGGCTCCGGGATCTTCCGGTAGTCGCGCGGGTTGAGTGCCATGTGGATGTTCGCCGGGAAGACCGCGACGAGCAGCGCGAGCAGCCACCAGCGCGCGGGTGACCGCGTGGCAGGCACGAGTACGCCGACGCCGCCGGCGATCTCGGCCATGCCACTCACGAGCACCATCTCGCGATGGCGCGGCACATAAGGCGGCATGATCGCCCGGTACCACCGCGTCTGCGTGAAATGCAGAACGCCGCTCCCGACGAAGGCCGCCGCGACTGCGGCTCTCAGACCCACAGCGGCAACGTACAGGGCCGTTCGACCGGTTGTCGAAATCGCGCGCCCAGATTCTCGACACAGGGCTAAAGAACGCCGGCCCTCGTGCGCCGACACTCCTCGTGACGCTGGAACCGAGCGCCCGCCGGCGCGTTCCCCCACAAGGAGCCTCTCGATGATCAGTGCCGCGACGCCATCGCTTTCCGACACCGCCTCGGCCGTCGACACGACCTGGGTGATGGTGGCCGCCGTCTTCGTGATGTTCATGCAGGCGGGATTCCTGCTGCTCGAGATCGGCTTCTCGCGCATGAAGAACGCAGGAGCCGGGGTGGCCAAGGTGCTGATGAACTTCTCGATCGCATCGCTCGCCTACTGGGCCTGCGGCTTCGCGATCGCGTTCGGCGGCAGCGGGACCATCGCGGGCAACCACGGCTTCTTCCTGAACGTCGGCCACACGGCGTCCGAGGCGGCTTCGAAGGTCCCGCTGCTCGGCACCTACAACATCGCCCCCGCGGCGCTGTTCTTCTTCCAGTTCGTGTTCTGCGCCGTCTCCCTGGCGATCGTCTGGGGCACGACGCTCGAGCGCATCAAGTGGCAGGCCTACGCGCTCTACGCCGTGATCTTCGGCGCGGTGATCTACCCGATCGTCTCGCACTGGATCTTCGGTGGCGGCTGGCTCCAGGCCGAGACCGGCATGCAGGACTTCGCAGGCTCGACGGTGGTCCACCTGATCGGCGCGACGGGCGCGTTCGCGGCGCTCTTGCTGCTCGGCCCGCGGCGCGGCAAGTACGGGCCCGACGGCAGGCCGCGCGCCATCCCGGGCCACTCGATGCCGCTCGTGGGCCTGTCGGTCTTCATCCTCTGGTTCGGCTGGTTCGGGTTCAACCCCGGGTCGACGCTGGGTGCCATCGGCGGCCGCTTCGCCGAGGTCGCGGTGGTCACCAACCTGGCCGCGGCGGCCGGAGTGATCTTCGCGTCGCTGACGATCTACGCGATCCAGAAGAAGGTCGACATCGGCATGGCCGGCAACGGCGCGATCGCTGCGCTCGTGGCCATCACCGCTCCGTCGGGCTATGTCGAGTACTGGGCTGCGCCGATCATCGGAGCGGTCGCGGGCGTGATCGTTGTGGTCTGCGTGCTGGCGATCGAGAAGTTCCTCGACGACCCGGTCGGCGCGCTGTCGGCCCACGGGGTCGCGGGCATCTGGGGGACGCTGTCGTGCGGCCTCTTCACGTCGCCGCGCCTCGCGGAGCTCAACGCAGTCGGCAAGCCGGGCCTCGTGTACACGGGCTCGTTCCATCAGCTCGGCGCACAGGCGCTGGGGATCGTGTGCGCGTTCACGTTCGTGTTCGCCATCTCCTACGGCGTCTTCTGGGCGATCAAGAAGACCGTCGGGCTGCGCGTGAGCGCGGCCGAGGAGGACGCCGGCCTCGACATCGCCGAGCACGGCATGTACGGGTACCCGGAGCAGTTCATCCCGGCGCCGGAGATCGGAGCCGGGTCCACCGGCCCGCTGGCCGATCGCGCGCGCGGCGGGACTGCTCAGCACCCGGTGACCGCGATGGCGGTGACGTCATGAAGATGGTCGTCGCGTACATCCGCCACGAGGCGTTCGAGCCGATCCGCGAGGAGCTCCTGGAGAAGGGGTTCCCGAGCCTGACCATCACGGAGGTGAAGGGATCGGGACGCCAGAGGGGCATCACGGAGCACTACCGCGGATCGGCGATCGCGATCCACCTGCGGCCCAAGCTGAAGGTGGAGTGCGTGGTCGAGGACGGCGACGCGCGGACGATCGTCGACGTGATCCTCAAGCACGGCCGGACCGGCGCCGTGGGCGACGGGAAGATCTTCCTGATCCCCGTTGAGGACGCGATCCGGATCCGCACCGGCGAGGCCGGCGAGGAAGTGCTGCAGGCACATCCGGGCGTCGAGGTCGGGACGTAACGCGGCAATGGCGTTGACCGCTCCCGAATCGCTTCCGTCTCCGCGCGGCGCTCACCTCGAGATGGTGGGCGCCGTGCTGGCGGGCGACGGGCTCGAGCGGATCGCGGAGATCGCCTCACGCCACGCGCGGGTGCCGGTGGCGGTGATCGTGCCGCGGCTCGGCACGCGTGTGGAGGCCTGGCAGCGGTACGAGCGCTACGTGGCCTCGCGGCTCGCGGGAGCGCGGCCCGAGCGGCCGGCGGAGATCGCGGCCGAGGTGCCGATCGTGTCTGGTGGGCAGGAGCTCGGCGCGGTGCTGCTCCTGGCGCAGGGCGGCGCGCCCGACGCCGGCGAGTACCTCCACGTGGCAGCCGTTGCCGCGCTGACCGAGGTCGCCGTGGCCGAGGCGCGTGACGAGACCGAGCAGAGCCTGCGCGGCTCGTTCCTCGAGGAGCTGCGCACGCGCGACGACATCGACCCGCACGACGTGGTGCGCCGCGCACGGCGGCTCGGCTGCGACCTGGCCGGCGGGGCCGTCGCCCTCGTCGCGGAGCCGCGCGAGCGGGCGCCGGGGCGGCTGGTGGCGGTGATCGGCGCCGAGCGGCCGGATGCGCTGGCCCAGGTGGTGGGCGAGCGCGTCTACGCGCTCATCCCGGCGACGGCGGAGGAGGCGCGCGCGGTGGCGACCCGGCTCGGCCGCCAGGCCACGGTGGGGATCTCGTCGCGCTACTCGTCCCCGGGCGAGCTGCGGCGCGCGCTCGAGGAGGCCGAGCTGGTGCTCGAGGTGTCGGTCGCCGGTCAGGCTCCGGGTGACGAGATCGGCGACACCACCTATCGCCTCCTGTTCCGCGTGCTCGCCTCGCACCCGGAGGAGGTGCGCTCGTTCTACGAGGACACGGTCGCGCCGGTCGTCCGCTACGACGCCCAGTACTCGTCGGACCTCTTGGGCACGCTGTCGTCGTACCTCGAGTCGAACTGCAACATGAACGCGACCGCGCAGGCGATCTACGCCCACCGCCACACGGTCTCCTACCGGCTCGACCGGGTCCGCGAGCTGACAGGGCTCGACCCGTTGACGAGTGAGGATCGCGAGCGGCTCGGGCTGGGGCTGAAGGCGTACCGGATCATCGCGCCGACCCTGCCGCGGTAGCCGATCCACGCTATTTGCAGCTTTTCGGCGCACGGACAAGACGCGATCCGCCATTCTGTATGACCGCCTTCGCCCGATGGGCGAACTCCGCCGTCCAAATCTTCGACAGCCGTACAAGGGCAGATGCCCCGGCGCGGAATACGGTCAGTCCCGGCCAACCTTGACCTGAAGGAGACGCACGCCTTGACCAGCACGACCGCACAGCGGAACCTCGCGGCCGCGCAGTGGAGCCCGAACGGGGGCGCCCTCGGCTCGGTCGATCTGACCGCCCCCGCCAACCAGATCTACGGCCAGAACGTTTTCGGCCCCGCTGCGCAGCGTCAGTACCTGCCCAAGTCCGTCTACCAGCGCCTGGTCCGCTCGCTCGAGCAGGGCGAGCCGCTCGACAACGAGCTGGCCGACGGCGTCGCCTCGGCGATGCGCGCGTGGGCGATGGAGCGCGGCGCGACCCACTACACGCACTGGTTCCAGCCGCTCACCGGCTCGACGGCGGAGAAGCACGACTCGTTCTACGCGCCGGCCGGCGACGGCACCGCCATCAGCGAGTTCTCCGGCAAGGACCTGGTCCGCGGAGAGCCGGACGCGTCGAGCTTCCCGACGGGCGGCATCCGGGCGACGTTCGAGGCGCGCGGCTACACCGCGTGGGACCCGACGAGCCCGGCCTTCATCCTCGAGAACCCGAACGGCGCGGTGCTCTGTATCCCGACCGCGTTCACGTCGTGGACGGGTGACGCGCTCGACCTGAAGATCCCGCTGCTGCGCTCGATGGACGCCATGTCGCGCGCTGCCACGCGGGCGGTGCGGCTGTTCGGCGACGAGGACACGCAGCGTGTGTTCACCACCGCCGGCTGCGAGCAGGAGTACTTCCTG
>JAICJV010000122.1 GCA_025928265.1 Thermoleophilaceae bacterium | reverse complement strand
CACTACACGGCGCGCGGCGCGACCACGGAGTCGCTGGTCATGCGCTCGCGCTCGGGCACCGTGCGCCGCGTCGCCGCCCGCCACGATCGCGCGAAGCTGCGCGAGATCTCCGGCGCGCGGGTCGGTTAGACGCCGTCGGCGGGCTCAGAAGCGCAAGGTCGAGTAGAAGAAGCCGCCCTTGCCCTGCCAGGCGGCGACCGCGAGCCGGCGCCCGGCGGCGAGGCGCGGCGTGGTCGCGTAGCCGGGCGAGTCGGCGATGCGGCGCGGGGACCCGAACGGGCCGCCTGGGCTCCTGACCGAGGCCGAGAACCCCGGCGAGAAGGCGGCCAAGGCCTGGCCGGAACCGCCCGCTGCGACAGTTGCGTAGATGGCCCCCGAGAGGTCCGGAGGGCCGCTGTAGATCGGCTCGACCGGCCCGAACGAGCCGCCGGGCGGCGCCCCTGCACCCACCAGCGGCCGCTCGGCGCCGCACGTCTCTAGCCAGATGACGATCGCCTCGCCGGCGCCCGCGACCGCCACGTCCGGATGCGTTCCGTTGCACGCCGGATCAAGGGATTGCGGAGGCGAGAAGCCGGCGCCGCGGTGCCCTATCGCGGCCTCGATCGGGCCGGGGCTCGCCTCGGCAGGGTCGTCCGCAGGCGAGTGACGCCATGCCACCGCGATCGTGCCGCTCGCGCCGACCGCCATACGCGGCTGGCTGGCGGGCTGGCCCTGTGTGGAGACGATCCGCGGCACGCCGAAGCGTGACGCCCCGCGCGGCCACGCTGCCACTCGGACGCCGGCCGACGCCCACGCGGCGTAGGCGGTCCCGCGGCCGTCGAATCCGAGCGAGATGTCGGACGCGCCGGTCGGATCCTTGCCAGAGCGGGCGATGATCGTGCGCACGGGTTCGAATCGGCCGCGCGCGGTCATGCGCACCGCCTGCAGCGAGCTGTCGTCGCGGCGCCAGAGGAAGATCGCGTTCCCGCTCCTGTCGACGGCCACCTTCGGCGAGTCACCCTCGGCTCCGGCGCCACTGCCGCCATACGGGTACGCGCGCGACACTCCGAGCCTGCGGGCCGGGCCGAAGCGCCCGTGCGAACGCACCGCCGCGAAGACGTTCCAGCGCGACGCGGGGCCGCGGGACACCTGCTCCTCTCACGAGCGGCCGTTGGTGGGTCCAGCCGGACCCGGCGGCCGGCGCGGCCACGGCAAGCAGCGAGGCCGTGCAAGTGACAAGCACGCACCTGACGTTCATCGTCACCAACGTAGGGCCAGGGCGCTCACGTGGCGTCCGTACTCCGCCACACTCGCCGCTGCTCGGAGTACGGATCTACGACGTGACGCTAGCCCGCGTTCGCCGCGCGCCGCTCTTCCTCGTCCGCGATGTCCTCGGCCTCGCGTGCGGCCTCCAGGTCGCCGGCGGCGCGCGCCTCCTCCGCCTTCTGCCGCATCGCGCCGACGACCGACGGCGCCAGGTCCAGCCGCGCCAGCGAGCGGAAGAACGCGTCTGTCACGACCACGTGGACCGCGAGCTGCGTGATCGGGTAGAGGAACTGGCCGATGGTCCTGAACCAGCCCCAGCCGCGGATCAGCGGGAAGAAGTTGCCGACCTCGGAGCTCACGCGCGCGACCTGCAGGCCGCCCGGCCCGTCGGTCCAGTCCTCGCGCCGCTCGACCTCGATGCGCAGGTATCCCTTGTCGCGCCCGCGCGGCGCGACGAGCAGACCGCGGTCGATCCGCCACGTCACCCGCCCGAGTCGCGCCTCGGTCTCGTACTCGGGCGCCTTGAACGTGAGCAGCTTGATCGGGCGCGCCAGCAACACGATCTCGCGCGACGTGGGCGTGTAGAGCACGCGGATCAGCCCGAGCGACACGCGCGTGAGGAAGCGCCAGTAGGTCCGCGCCAGGCGCTCCAGGTACTCCACGCTCCAGATCCGGTCGAGCTCGGACTCCGGCAGGTAGATATCGGCGACCTGCCGGCTCGTCACGCTGTCGTCCGGGTTCGAGCGGTTCTGCGGCTTGCCGACTATGTGCACGCGGGCGGCGGCCTCACGCCTGCGCCGCACGACGCCCCGCGGGTCCCTGTCGCGCATAGTCACAACTTAGCCGAGCAGTTCTATGCCCACGCGCTCGCCCGCGCCGATCTCGCCCTCGCCCGCGTCGACCAGCGCGAACGCCTGCGCGGCGAGCATCGAGCTGAGCACGTGCGAGCCCTGCGCCTTCGTCGGCTCGACGTGCCAGCCGTCGCCCTGCAGCGTCAGCCGGCAGCGGATGACCTGGTCGCGCTCGGGTGCGCGCGGCAGCGCGACGTCCGCGATCGCCGTGGTGCGGCTGTCGCCGGGGTCGGCGCCCGCGAGGCGTCGCAGCGCGGGGCGGGCGAACAGGTGGAAGGTGACCATCGCCGACACCGGGTTCCCGGGCAGGCCGAAGACGAGCTTGCCGTCGCGAACGCCGAACCACGTCGGTTTGCCCGGCTTGAGCCGCACGCCCCAGAAGCGCTCCTCGACACCGAGCGCCGCGAGCGCGGGCTTCACGTGGTCGTGTGGCCCGACGGATACGCCGCCTGAGACGCAGACCACGTCGGCACTGTCGAGCGCCTCGCTCAGCGCCGCCTCGGTCGCGGCCCGGTCGTCGCGCACGATCGTCGCGCCCCGCGACGTCACGCGCGCGCCCGCGCGCGAGGCCAGCGCGGCGATCGCGTAGCCGTTCGAATTGCGGATCTGCCCTGGCGCCAGCGGCTCGCCGGGCGCGACCAACTCATCGCCCGTCACGAGCACCGCCACGCGTGGCACGCCGCCGACGCGAGCGGCCGGCTTTCCGAGCGCGGCGAGCATGGCGACCTCGGCGGGGCCGATCTCCGTTCCCGCCGCGATCACGGCCTCGCCGCGCCGCAGGTCCTCACCCGAGTGGCGCACGTTCGCGCCCGCCTCCGTGACCGGGACGAGCACGCGCCCGTCCTGCACCTCGACGCGCTCGATCGGGACCACGGCATCGGCGCCGGGTGGGATCGCGGCGCCCGTGGAGATCCGGATCGCCTCGCCGGGCTCGAGCGGGCGGTCGGTCGGATGGCCCGCCCGCGACTCTCCGACAACGGCCAGCTCAGCCGCCGGCCCGGCGATCACCGCAAAGCCGTCCATCGCCGACGAGTCGAACGGCGGCAGGTCCTCGGCGGCTGTCACATCCTCGGCCAGCACGCGGCCGAGCGCGTACTCGATCGGCACCCCCTCGGGCAGGAGGGTCGGCGTTTCGTCCAGTACGCGCTCACGCGCCTCTGCGATCGAGATCAACAAGAGTTCGATTCTCCCGCACTTGCGAAAGGTGGGTCCGGAAGCGAGGGTAGAGTCGCGGCTCTGCTCTCCACGGCCCCAACAGTTGACTATGGCCCGACAGTCGCCGCGGCAAGGACACACGTGGACGGCCCCATCGCGCGACTCGAGGAGACCCGTGGCGAACTCGCCAAGGCTTTTCTCATGCGCGCTTTCGAGCGCTCGTCGCTGGAGGAGATCGAGCGGCTCCCCACCGCGCGCATCGTCCGCGAGCTGCCGGACCTGATCGGCGAGATCGCCGGGGCGGCGCGCAGCGACACGCTGCCGGAGCCGGCGCGCCACGTCGACTGGGCCAAGCGCCTGGCCGAGCTCAGCGGCCGGGAGGAGGGGGTCGACTCGCAGCTCATCCGCGACGTCAGCCGGCTTCAGTCGGTCATGGTCACCGCGCTGCACAAGCAGATCCGCAGCCTGGACCCCGCCGAGACGCTGCACGCGGTCGAGCGCCTCACAGAGATCTTCAGCGCGATGCAGGCGGACGCCGTCGAGGAGGTTCTACGCGTACGCTCGCGCGAGCTCGAGTGGCTCGGCACCACCGACGAGCTCACCGGCCTGCACAACGAGCGCTACCTCCAGCAGGAGCTTCACAACCTCTCGGGGATGCAGCGCCGCTACGGCCATCCGTTCGCCGTGCTCGTCGTCGACATCGACGGCCTCGGCCGCATCAACGACGCCTACGGGAGCGCGGCGGGGGATCGCGCGCTCGTCGACGTGGCCACCGCGCTCGGCGAGTGCATCCGCGCCGTCGACACACCGGTGCGGCTCGGTGGCGACGAGTTCTGCGTGCTGCTGCCCAACCAGACGGCGGTACGCGCCCACGCGCTGGCCGAGCGGATCGCCGCCGCGATCGAGAGCGTCCACGGCCCCGGCGGCCAAGCGCTGTCGGTCACCGTCGGCGTCGTGTCCTCACCGCAGCACTCCACGAGCGCCGACGACCTGCTGGCCCTGGCCGACTCGGCCATGTACCGCGCGAAGGCGGCGGGCGAGCGCGTCGGAATGGGTGAGGAGCCCGAGGAAGAAGAGCAGGCCGAGCCCTAGCGCTGCCGACTGCCCAAGCGAATGGAAGCCCGACCGTGGCGTCAAGCCCGGCGCTGGCAGGCCGCGCACGGGCTGAACATTCGCGCTTTTCTATTCAATGAGGCCGTTGCGGATGGCGATCGCAACAGCCTGCGTGCGGGTGTCCGCATGTAGCTTCGCCAGGATGCGCTTCGTGTGTGTGCGCACCGTCTCCGTCGACAGGCCGAGGCGTTTCGCCACCGCCTCCGTCTGCATCCCGTCCGCGAGCATCTGGAGGATCTCGCGCTGGCGCGCCGTGAGTGTGCGGTCGCCCTCCTCGAGCACGATCGTCGACGACAGCGCCGGGTCGACGTAGAAGTCGCCGCTGCGCGCGGCGCGGATCGCGCGCACGAGATCCTCGGGCGGCGAGTCCTTGCGCACGTAGCCCTTGACGCCGGCCTTGAGTGCCTCGGCGAGCAGTCGCGCGCCCCCGTTGGAGGTGAAGACGACGATCGGAGAGGACAGCTGCGTGCTCAGGCGGGTGACCAGCGCGCCCACGTCCGCGCCGGCGCTGCGCGGGTCGATGATCACGACGTCGGGAGCGTTGCCGTCGAATGCGGCCAGCGCGGCGTCGGGGGTCGGGGCATCAGCCACATCGACCCCCCCGATCTCGCGCTCGAGCAGCGCCCTGATCCCCTGACGTACAACCGGATGCTCGTCAATGATCAGGCAGCTCAGCGAAGCGGCCTCAGCCATCGCGGCGCAGCTTACTCAAGCGGCGGATCGCAGGCCACCCCGGGTCGGTACCCCGTCCCCTAAACCGGCTACGGACGCGGGAGGCGCTTGACGATGCCGGCCGCTGTCTTCAGGCCGACAACCGCGACCTTGCCCGCGAGCTGTACCGCCTGGCCGATCGGGTCGCCCGGCTGGTTGCGCGCGGCAGGCGCGCGACGCGGCCGCGGAGGCGGAGTGGTCGACGTGGCACTCGTCGCAGAGCGCTTCGTCGTGGTGCGCGTGCTGCGCTTCGCGCTCGCGCTGGAACTCGACGCCGACGCACGCGCGGTCGATGCGGCGCGCGCTGCACGCGGCTTGCGCGTCGCGGAGCCGCTGGTGCGCTTGGCGCTGCGCTGGCCCGGTCGTGACCGCGGCAGATTGCCGAGGACGCCAGGGTTGTCGTCGCGGTCGGCTGGCACGCGCCGAAAAATAGCGGTCGGAGCGGCGTGAACGCGTGCACGTCGCCAAATTCGCCCGCTCCGTCCGAAGTGCGCGGTTAACGTAGGCGCAACGGAGGCTCGGCCCAGCCTCACGAGCATTTTCGCGTATTACAAACGTGGAATCGGGGTATACCGCTCCGGCGCCACGGGGGGAAGCGCGAGAGTCGGAAAGCTTCGTTGACGCTCGGCAGAACCAGCAACTAGATTCAGTTGAACACCCGGGGGAGTGTGCGCGAGCTCCCTTGCCCGAGACGGATCGGAACTTATGTCAGTCATCGAGTTGCAGGAGATCGACGAGGTCAAGCTCCTCGTCACCAAGGGCACGCAGACGGGCGTGCTCACCTACGCGGAGATCGCGACGGCACTCCAGGAGGTCGACCTGGAGGAGACGGACATCGAGGACCTTCACCAGTTCCTCGAGAAGTCCGAGATCGAGCTCGTCGACGACGTGGTGCCGGGCGAGGCGCCGCCGCAGCAGGAGGAACGCGCCGACGGTAAGCGCCGCCGCGCGAAGGTCAAGCCGGCGCTCAACCTGACCGCCGACATGACCACCGATTCCCTTCAGCTGTTCCTGAAGGACATCGGCAAGGTCCGGCTGCTCACCGCGCAGGAAGAGGTCGACCTCGCCAAGCGCATCGAGCGCGGCGATCTCGACGCCAAGCAGAAGATGGTCGAGTCGAACCTCCGTCTGGTCGTCTCGATCGCGAAGAACTACCGCAACCAGGGCCTGCCGTTCCTCGACCTGATCCAGGAGGGCACGCTCGGCCT